>JASFYQ010000157.1:0-37903 GCA_045047105.1 Pseudomonadota bacterium
CCATAAAAAATCTAAGCCTACAATTACTATAGATGGTAATGATATGAAATTATTAGCTATTTTATAAATAATAGAATTTTCTTATTCAGATCTGAGGTTAACTATCTTCTCGTATTTTTGATCTGTGATGCTAGATAAAAATGTTTACGGTTAGAGATAATAAAAGAAAACTAATTTTTGTATAGGCTAGAAGAGAGCTATATTGTTGGGTTTATTGGAATATGTGTCAGCAGTGTTTATACATGGGCAATATACAAAGTTCCCATTAATTCAGGCCTTTCAAGGCTATCAGGTACAACTGCGGGTACAACTTAAATTTTAGAGCTAAATGTTAATAAATTTATTATAGGAGAGTATACTCCAATTTTAATTAAAAGTTAAAATACTACATAAATAGATCAAAAAGTATTTTTTCAAACTTATTGGTGTATTCATCTACAAGCCGCTTTTCACTATGGTCTAAATTAGGATTCTGAAAATAAACCCAGTTACAAATAGTATCAAAGTCCGTTTTTTGTGTTAGATGCTGATTATCAAAATAAGTAATAAAATTGGTATTTTCTTTACCTATATTTAACCGTTGCATTATACCGTTAGCAACAACGGTACAATGATATTTAGTATTCTTTTGCTTTACTACCTCCTCTATTTTCTTATAAGTTAATTCAGGACGGGTTGTTTTGCTATATTCATTGCTGAACATATCATCAAGTTTTAATATAGACATAATTAAAATCCTTTAATAAATTTAAGTTAATATAAGATAGAAATTTACCTTATGTCATTTACTCTACACTACTTTTTAAATTCAGCAAATTTTGTAATTTTTACTATAGGTTTGATAACTATAATGATTGTTTTTGAATGAAAAGTAGATATGGGACAAAATATTTTTGAGTTATAATGATTTAAAATTATTAAAATTATTAATATTATTTGGTATACAAAGATAATATGTTTGAACAAACGTTTAAAAATATAGATGATATTTTACATAAAGATGCTGGTTGTGGAAGCGAGCTGGATTATGTTGAACAAACCTCGTGGATTTTATTTCTAAAATATTTAGATGATCTAGAAAAAGACAAACAAACTGCTTCTGAGTTAATAGGGCAAACATATAGACCTATTCTAAATTCAGATTTTCAATGGGAAATGTGGGCAACACCTAAATTAAAAACCAATGATTCTATTAATAAAATTGATCACAATGCATTAACAGGGGATGATTTAACAGACTTTGTTAACAATCAATTATTTCCTTATTTAAAAAAGTTTAAAGCGGATGCAGATAATGCGAATACCATTGAATATAAAATAGGTGAAATTTTTAGCGAATTAAAAAACCGTATTCAAAGTGGTTACAACCTACGTGAAGTTATTAACCTGATTGATGAACTACGTTTTAGAACACATGATGAAAAGCATGAAATGAGTCATCTGTATGAAGCAAAAATTAAAAACATGGGTAATGCCGGTCGTAATGGTGGTGAATATTACACACCAAGGCCGTTAATTAAAACCATTGTTAAAGTGGTTGCACCAGAAATTGGTCATACTATATATGATGGTGCTGTTGGTTCAGCAGGATTTTTAGTCGAAGCCTATAACTATTTATCTCAAGGACAAAATCAAAGCTCCTCTTCAAGTAAAAGCCTTTCTACTAATGATATTAACACACTACAAAAAAACACTTTCTATGGCAAAGAGAAAAAATCATTAGCCTATATTATCGGTATCATGAATATGATATTACATGGTGTTGAAGCGCCTAATATTATTCATACCAATACCCTAGCTGAAAGTCTTAGCGATATACAAGAAAAAGACCGTTATGATGTAGTCTTAGCAAATCCTCCTTTTGGCGGTAAAGAGCGAGCTGAAGTACAACAAAACTTTCCTATCAAAACAGGGGAAACAGCCTCTTTATTTTTACAACATTTTATTAAAATTCTAAGAGCAGGAGGCAAGGCAGGTGTTGTTATTAAAAATACCTTTTTAAGTAATACTGATAATGCCTCAATTGCACTGCGTAAAGAGTTATTAAATAATTGTAATCTACACACTGTATTAGACTTACCAGGCGGTACATTTACAGGGGCTGGTGTTAAAACAGTTGTTTTATTTTTTACTAAGGGAGTCGCCACTCATAAAACGTGGTTCTATCAGTTAAATTTAGATAGAAACCTAGGTAAGACTAATCCCTTAAATGAAAAAGATTTATCAGAATTTGTTGAACTACAAAAAACTCAGGCTGAAAGTGACAAGGTGAATTCCGAAGGAAAAGAGAGCGCCCTGGGGCGAAATTCTTGGTTAGTTAATATAAAAGACATCGATCAAGAGACCTTTGATTTATCGGCTAAAAACCCTAATACACCTGAAGAAGCACCCCTTAGAGAGCCACAAGCTATTTTAGATGAAATAGCGAATTTAGATAAAGAAAGTGAACGTTTCTAGCTTCTATTAAGGAGTTGTTATGAACAATAAAGACAAAATTAAATTATTTAAAGATCAAAAAATAAGAACCCATTGGGATGATGAGCAAGAAAAATGGTTTTTTTCAATAGTCGACGTGATTGAAGTTTTAACCGATAGTCCTAGAGCAAGAAAATATTGGAATGCATTAAAAACTAAATTAAATGATGAAGGAAGTGAGTTGTCCCAAAATATGGGACAACTGAAAATGCAATCAGCTGATGGGAAATTTTATAAAACTGATGTGGCTGATACACAACAACTTTTACGCTTAATTCAATCCATTCCCTCACCAAAAGCAGAACCATTTAAACAGTGGCTTGCAAAGGTAGGAGCAGAAAGAATAGATGAAATAGATGATCCAGAACTGGCTTTTGATAGAGCAATGAAATCATACCTTGCTAAAGGCTATTCTAAAGAGTGGATCAATCAACGTTTAAAAAGTATTGAAGTAAGAAAAGATCTAACCGACGAATGGCAAGAAAGAGGGATGAAAGAAGGCTTGGAATATGCCATATTAACCAATGAGATTACTCAAGCATGGGCAGATAAATCGGTTAAAGATTACAAAAAATTAAAAGGGCTAAAAAAAGAGAACCTTCGGGATAATATGAGTAATCTTGAGTTAGTTTTAAATATGTTAGCAGAAGCATCAACTACTGAGATTTCAAAAGAACAAAAACCAGAAGGGCTAACCGAGAATAAAAGTGTTGCACGTAAGGGCGGTATAGTGGCAAAGAAAGCACGAGTTGAAATTGAAAAACAAACTGGTAAACCGGTTGTTACCGATCAAAGTGCTAAAAAACAGTTGGGTGATTCAAATAATGATTAGTTTGCCTGATGGATGGGAAGTAATAAAATTAGGTGACGTTTGTGAAGTAACAGCAGGTCAATCACCTAAAGGAAAATATTATAATACTTCATCTGAAGGAATGCCTTTTTATCAAGGGAAAAAAGAGTTTACGGACTTGTAAAATAAAGTGTGTATCTGCTTTTTCAAATATGAGGAGCTAGTTGCTCTTCAAATTCAATTATAAACCGATTTAGTGCTGGTTTCCAATTTCTAATCGGCATGGTCCATTTTTTAGATACTGCTTGAATGGCCAGATAAACGACTAATTAATAAATGCTTCACCCCACGGTTTTGGATTTCAGTTAACACCGATAACCAAAACGTTGCTCCTTCATTTTCTGAAACCCACATCCCCAACAATTCTTTATGGCCTTCAAGATTAACACCCAGAGCCAAATAAATTGCCTTGTTTATGACTCGTTTATCCTAGTGTATTTTCAGGACAATACAATTTAGGTAAACAATAGGATAAACTGCAAATCGAAGAATCGAAGGGGTTAAGAATAATACCCAGCAGTTATTTGGTTAATCCTCTGTAATAACGCCTCATCTTCATCTAAAATAAATTTTAGTTTTTTAATAGTTGTTGGAATACTCCCCATTGTTTTTAATCCAAACAATGGAGCAATTTCGTTTAGTGTTGCCGCTCCAAGTTCCTGCGACAAATACATGGCAACCCACCGTGCTCAATGGCAAATGTATTGTCTTGTACATAATATAGAAAAACTCAGACATCATCTGCATTAAAGATGAAAATGGCGATAAGTATCCGCCAAAAAACTTAATATCTCACTAAAGTATCATAGTTTTTATATAATTCATTTTATTTTATATGGTTATTTATTGAATCTTAAATTTAATTGAGTTAATGTAATTTCTAATGTAAAAATTTCTGGCTGAGAATGCATTTTTCTACAGCCTTGTTAGGCTCTGAAATAAATATGGATTATCAAACGCTATTAATACTTACTGTTCCTGCTGTCATGGTTCACGTGGCAGAAGAATATAAATTAGGTTGGGTAGCATGGGCAAATAACTTTATCTCTGGAATTACGGTCAAACAGTTCATGATTGTAAATATGATGTTTGTGATGCTATGTATTGTCGCTGCTGTATTAAGCAGGAGTTCCATTTTATTTAGTTCATCAATATTTTCATTGTTAATAATAAATTCTCTAGCCCATGTTGTGCCTACAATCAAGCAAAAGAAATATAGCCCAGGGCTGTTTAGTGCAGTTTTCTTATTTATTCCTATTGGTCTGGCTGGATATGCAAGCTTATTGAATAAGAATTTAATGTCATTTGATGAATTTTTGATTTCGATAATGATTGGTTTTTTATGGATGAGTGTTCCATTTATTTTCCAAGCAGTACGAATAATACATGAAAAAAAAGCATAGCAAGGCAAATGTACTCGGACAACGATAGCGGTAAAACAGACACCCAGCCTAACATCGGGGGGTTGCAGTCCGTCAGTTGCACAGTTGTCTCAGTTGCATCACTCTCAGTTGTCAGGTAAATGAGAGAGTTACAAAGAAAACAACAATTTTAGTAGCTGGGGATCAAGATATAAAAAAGTTAGCGGGTCATAAAAAAAGCTCTAATTATCGATATGCAGAAAAAATTATTACTCAAGGTGGTTTAATACGTATTATAAATGAAACTGATTTTAAAGAATTGGTATCATCATAATAATTAAAATGGCTAAGGAATCACAATCTATCCTGTGTTGGGCAAGCCCGTTGTAGTTATGATTGAGCAGAGCCTGGACTATAATAATAGCAAATAATCATTTTACAAAAACAGATCTACGATCTAAATGACTAGTAGTCATTGGAACTTAGCGTTTCATCAATGTGCAACACAATTTTAACGGTATCGTTTAACATATATAATCTCCTCATTTTTATGCAAAATAAAGCAGAATGGCCACAGAAAAAAGCTATCTGTGTTTTTACTCTATTATCTAGTATAAAAAAGTCAACCTAATTGATGAAATAACTTGATTTTTTTAATCTGTTATTATCAGTATTTTTTTAATCGTTTAAGTGTGATTTATAACCTGTTCCAATTTTGCTTGCGTTGAGGGTTACTTTTTAGGTTAGGCAGGATTAAGCCTAATAAAATACCACCAAATAAAATAGCTGCTCCAGTAATAAACCACTGTTTTTCACTATCGTCTTTCAGTGTCTGTAATTCTTGTTTTAGCAATCGGCTTTGGGATTCATTCGATAATAGTTCATTACGCAGTTTTTCATTATTTTTTTCTAGCTGCATAGGGCGGGCTGCAATTTTTCGTAATTTTGTTAACTCAGTAGAGATAATTGCATTTCTTTTTAGTAGATCCTGGGTTGATTGATCCAGGTGTGATTTTTGTTTTTTTAATTCGGATAGTTCTTTTTTAAGCTGCTTTTTTTGTTCGTTAAATTTAGCTACTGCATCTTGCGCTTTTTTTAGTTTATCCTTTGCAATGGGATTTTTAATTAAAAATCGACTTAAAACCCAGCCCCTTGTACCGCCTTCAGTTTCAACATGAGTGTATCCCGATTTATCTACGGCTAAAACTCGTAACTTGGCACCACTGGTTATACTTTTACGAATGCGAAATGCAACGCCTTTATCTGTTCGCATATGAATAGTTAGTTCATCCGAGACATACATTACTTTTGCATGGGCTAACTGGTTTAAGGATAAGGTTAAAAATAGCAGAAAAAATATTAGTGTTGTGTTAGATTTAAGCATAGACATGTATATTTATGAAAAATTACTATTTTAACAAATGTTAATATTAAACGCATTATAAAGATTTGATATTTTGTATTATAATCTATTTAAATTAAATCACCTTATAATTAGGACAAGAAATGTTGCAAAGTAAACCACTAATTTTTCTTTTATTACTGATACAATCAGCTTTAAGTACTGCTACGATTCATGCTCAACAATTGGAAGGGCGTGATAAAAGTGTGTTTGAGCAATCCCTTATTGCAATGGATGAAAAAAACTGGCAATTAGCTCAAAGTCTTTTAAACGGGTTAAATAACCAACTACCTGAGAATACTCTGGTAAAAAATAACCTGGCAATTGTTTATTTTAACCTGCATGAGTTAGAAAAATCGCAACAATTATTTGTTTCGATTATTGAACAAAATAAACTAACTGCCATAGCCTATCAAAATTTAAAAAAAATTTACTCTTATTCCGCAGCAAAAACCTATAGTAAGGGATTAAATCTATTAAAACCCGTTGAACTTCCTGAATTAGCTATTTTAGCAAATAAAGATGGGTATTTTATTCAGAAGTCTTCAACACCTCCAGCTGTTAAAACAACTACCACTGAGCAGCAAAGCACATTAGTGCTAATCAAAGAAACCCCAAAACTGGATGAAAAAGAAACAATTGTTGCAAAAAATACAACTACAAGCGTTGAGGATGATTTATTAGCACGACTTGAACAATGGCGAAAAGCCTGGGTAAAAGGGGATAGTAAAAAATATATAAGCTTTTATATAAAAAATTATTCTCCTCGAGGTAAAAGCCGCAAGGCATGGGTGAAAAATCGCAAAACAAAAGTGACTAAAAGAAAAAACATTTCAGTGTCTATAAAAAATCCTAAGGTGTTTGTAGATAGGCAACGAGCAAATATTCGCTTTAATCAGACCTATTCCTCTAAGAATTTTTCTGATGAGGTTATAAAACGTATATATTGGATTAAATATAAAGAGCAGTGGTTGATTGAAAAAGAATCCATAATAAAAACAATGTAATTATATTGTTTATAAGTTTCTGATATAGTACTTACTCGCTTAACTTTATTAAATAGAGGCACTTCTAAATATTATTAATTTTACTATGAAGATAAAAACTTTACTTTTTTCGGTAATGGGATTGTTATGTCTTATTGCAATCAGTGCCATAGCATGGAATACACGCCATGTGGTACATTCATACCAAGAAGCTAAACGCCTGGTTTATACTAACAAATTGGCCGAGAGTAGTTTACACTTAACAACTCAATTAGCTTATGAAAGAGGCTTTACTGCAACGGTTTTTGCAAGTGGACATCAACTAGCAACTATTATAAAAACGGAACTGGCTAAACAACGAAATAGCAGTGATATTTTATATAAGCAGTTTATTCATGAATTTGAAAGCAATAGTAATTTAATAAATACCCCGCTATTATTTCAAAATATTGCTAAACTGAATAAATTAAGGGAAGAGCAATTAAAATTGCGTGCAGATATTGATCAACATCTGCAAAAACAAGAAGAGAATGCTTTATTAGCTAAACGGTGGATCAACTCTTTAACGCATTTTATTGAGCAAATCAGCCAATTACGCCAAATTATTATGGCTCCCTCTGATCCGCGCGACTTTGCTGTTTATTATAGTTTGATGGCAAAAGAAATATTCCATACTTTTATTGAAAGCATGGGTATGCAACGCGTTATAATTGGTCAAACTATAATGGAGCAACGTGCGTTTACTGCTGAAGAATTAGCTGAACTACAAAAACAACAATACCTATTAAAAGTTGTAGAGGAAAAACTGACTAATTTGTTGCAATTTTTTCCACCCTCTGTTCGTTCTCAGAAGGCTAGAGAAGAATTTATTAATGCCTTCCATTTACAATACAATAAACAATATCAAGATATTTTAGTTGCTAGCAAGAACAATAAAACCTATCCCCTTCCTGCTTTAAAGTGGTTTGAACATGCAACAGATACCATTGCATCCATTTTAAAATATTCTCAGGCAATTGATGATCAGATAACCCAGCAAGTATACCAGGTAAAAGATAAATCAAATTTTAAAGTTTTCTCCTTACTCGCTATTATTGTTCTAGTCACATTTTTATTTTTTATTGCCTATATCATGACTTATCGCAGAATTATAAACCCGCTATTATCATTAGAATTTGCTGCTGCCTGTATTTCTAATGGCGACTTAGAACAGTCTATAAACCTTAGAAATAATGATGAATTTTCTAAGTTAGGAGATACCTTTGACTTAATGCGGCGTAATTTACTGGAAGATATCCGTCAACGAGAAACCGTTGAGATGGAATTACGAAAGTTACATCGAGCCATGTTGCATAGCTTAAATAGCGTGGTTATAACCGATAGTGATGGTTTTATTGAATATGTTAATCCTTGTTTTGAATCAACCTCTGGTTTTTCATCAGATGAACTCATGGGAAAGAAGTTTAACCAGATTCGTCATAATAATACACCTCTTACCCTCTATAAAGAGATGTGGAGCTGTATTAAAAAAGGCAAAATATGGGAAGGTGAAATTCAAAATCGTAAAAAAAATGGTCAAACCTTTTGGAACAAGTTATCAATTGCCCCAGTTACTAATAGTAAGGGGACGATAACTCATTTTATTAGTACCCACCATGATATAACCGAACATAAAAAAATGGAAGGAAGGCTTAATTTCCTCGCTTATCATGATGAATTAACTGGCCTGCCTAATCGAACCTTATTAATTGACAGGTTTACTCAGACCTGTTCAGGAGCTACTCGAAGTGGTCACCGATTAGCTTTGTTAGTACTGGATTTAGACCGCTTTAAAAATATTAATGATACTCTGGGACATAGCACAGGAGATAAAGTCTTAATTGAAATAGCTGAGCGACTTAATGATCAGGCACGTGGTGGTGAAACTATTACCCGTTATGGTGGAGATGAGTTTGTAGTTTTACTTTCGGATGTTCAGGATAGTAATGCCATTGCTTTTGCCTCTCAACGAATTTTAGATATTATTTCTGAGCCTATAGAAGTGGATGGAAGAACATTGCATGTAACCTGTAGTTTAGGGGTAGCAATATGGCCAGATAATGGTGATGATTTACCTGCTTTACTAAGTCATGCAGATGCAGCTATGTATAATGCAAAAGAGCATGGTCGTGATAGATTTCAATTTTTTACTGATGAATTAAATGCCAAAAATCAAAAGCGCATGCTTATGGAAAATGATCTTCATAAAGCGATTGATAACAATGAATTTGAGCTTTATTATCAGCCTCAGATCAATGTCAAGACGGCCCATATTTTTGGTTTAGAAGCTTTAATTCGTTGGAAACACCCTAAACAAGGACTTATTCCTCCAGCTCAGTTTATTCCTCTTGCCGAAGAAACGGGATTGATTTTAGCTATTGGTCAATGGGTTATGGAAACGGCCTGTCACCAGGCTGTTATTTGGCGTGATAAGGGTTTTGATAATTTATTAATGTCCCTTAATGTTTCGGTAAGGCAATTAGAAGAGCCTGATTTTGATATGTTATTACGTCAGATTTTAAAGAAAACAGGCCTGGTTGCAAGCAGTCTGGAACTTGAAATTACCGAAACAACCATGATGCAAGATCCAGAGAATATGATAAAGGTTTTGGATTTGCTTAAAACAGTAGGTGTTCGATTGGCTCTGGATGATTTTGGTACAGGGCATTCTTCCCTGTCTTATTTACAGCGTTTTTCATTTGATAAACTTAAAATTGATCGCAGTTTTATTAATGATATTTCTGAAAGCCCGGATGCCGCAGCTATTGCAATAACCATCGGGGCAATGGCAAAAAGTTTACACATGGAAATAATTGCCGAAGGAGTTGAAACCCAGCAACAAATTGATTTTTTAATTGAATGTAGCTGTGATCAGGCGCAAGGTTTCTTTTATAGTGAAGCAGTAACAGCAGACTTACTTGAAAAGATGCTAGAAAAGCAAAAAGCAGTCAGTTAAGCACTAAACTCATAAATGATGCGCCAAATACCATCATCTTCTAACTTCCAGTATTGTTGTTTAAAACCCTTGCTACGATACCGATCACCGGTATAGTGTTGATAAAAAGAAACGGATAATAAATCTTTTTCACCTGGATAGGTGAGGACAGTGAGCTGTTCTATTTTTAGTTTAATCTGTTTAGTCTTATTAAAAATTCGTCGTTTATGCTTGTTCCAGGCACGATAATCTTTTTTATTATTGTTAAAGTCCTTGGAATAAAAGTTTAAATATTTATTTATATCTTTGCTTTGCCAGGCATTTTTCCATGTATTAAATGCATTTTTATAAGTCTTTGATTGCTTGATAAAATTACTTTTATCAACCCAGTTTATAGATTGGGTTAAAATAACCGGGGTATTAATTTTTAAATAAGGGGCTAGATTAATTAAAAAATTATTACTTATCACCATACAGCCCCTACTATCTAGTGGTGGTCGGCTATAGGTATCGCGTGGTACACCATGTAGCCAAATTCCAGAGCCGGTACGATGCATTTTTTTATCCCATGCATTGGGGTAGTTTATTGGAAATGCACCCCAGCCATACAATTCTGGTAATTGCTTGTCGGCTAAAAAAGAAGTTATATGATAAATCCCCAGAGGTGTTTTTTTATCTCCTACAACCTGTTTGTTATAACCTTCTTTACCAATGGTAAGATAATGATCAACAATTAATTCAGGTGGATTATTGGGGGTGTTTTTAAATAAATACAGGCGTGATTTTGAAAAATCAATTATAAATGCATAGGCAGTGCTACTATCAATATATTTTAATAAATCAGGAATATGCTGCTGGTGTAGTTGAACAGAATCACTTACCGAATCCAGTCTTGCACTGGCTTCGGAAATAAAGTTTTGTTGTTGTTGTTGATCTTTAATTAAATTTAAAGGTTCATTTAATTCATGGTGGTGGCTATAGAGTATATCTGCACGTACTGCACTGAGTAATTTAAAATTTGGAAATTTTTCTAATAATCTAGAGCTTTTTGAGAGAGCTATATCAGTCTTTTGAGCCTGAATAAGATCAATAATTTGGATTAATTCCTGTTCTGCGTGATCATCTTGTAGCAGATTTTGGCTCGCTTTCGAAACAGATATATGGAATGTTAAAGCCACTAAAAATAAAATTGAAAATTTGTTTAAATTATTAATAAGTCTCATGTTCTTATTATAAACTTAAAAAGTTGCTATACATAACATTTAAATTAAATATCTAGTTATTCATTGAGCAATTGTACTTAGAGCAAGACTTAAAATATAAATCATGAAATCAACCTAACAAGTTCAGTTTATTCAAATATATTAGCTTTATCACTTGACCCGAGGGCCTTATTCAAGGAGAATAGCGTAGTTTTTTTCATTTGAGTTAAGTATATTACTACGTTCTAAAATTCAGTATTTTATTTTAAAATACTAAGATTTTAGCCGGTAAATAGTAATATCATCGGATATGGGAGTAGTCATTAATGAGTGCAGAGGAAGTGAACGATAATAAACGTCGTTTTCTAGTTGCAGCAACATCAGTTGTTGGTGCGGTAGGAGCAGGTTTTGTTGCTGTTCCATTTATTAAATCATGGAATCCAAGCGCTAAAGCAAAAGCTGCTGGAGCATCGGTTTTAGCTGATATCAGTAAACTAGAAGATGGTCAAATGGTTACAATTGAATGGCGGGGAATGCCAATTTTTATTGTTAAACGTACCGCAAAAAATATAAAAGATTTAGCAGAACATACGGATTTCCTAAGTGATCCAGATTCAAATGATTCAAAACAACCTGGATATTGTAAAAATAATAATAGAGCCTATGACTCAAATGAAACTGTAGCAGTAATGGAAGGTGTATGTACTCACCTTGGCTGTGCTCCTAAGCATTTGCCTGATTTAAATAATAGTTTTTCTGTCAGTTTAGGAAATGATTGGTTGGGTGGGTTCTTTTGCCCATGCCATGGTTCTAAATATGATTTATCTGGTCGTGTATACAACGGTATGCCTGCACCAACAAATCTGCCTGTACCTCCATATATGTATAAAACAGACACAGTTATATTAATTGGTGAAGATGGGGAGAAAGCATAATGGGACAAAAAGTAGACGCATTGATGGGGTGGGTTGATGACCGCTTTCCTCTCACTAAAATGTGGGAAGATCATTTATCAAAATATTATGCTCCTAAAAACTTTAACTTTTGGTACTTTTTTGGCTCTTTAGCCTTAATGGTATTAGTTATTCAGATTATTACAGGAATTTTCCTGGCGATGTTTTACAAACCTGATGCAGCCTTAGCATTTCAATCGGTTGAAATGAGTATTATGAGGGATGTTGAATGGGGATGGCTAATTCGTTATTTACACTCAACAGGGGCATCAGCCTTTTTTATTGTTGTTTATCTACACATGTACCGTGGATTAATCTACGGCTCATATAAAAAACCCAGAGAATTAATATGGATACTGGGTGTATTTATCTATTTAGCATTAATGGCAGAAGGATTTATGGGTTACTTATTACCATGGGGACAAATGTCTTTCTGGGGTGCTCAGGTAATTTTATCTTTAGTTGGCGCTATTCCCTTTATTGGTGATGATATCGGCATTTGGGTTAGAGGTGACTTTGTAATTGCAGATGCTACTCTAAACCGATTCTTTTCATTACATATTATAGCTATTCCATTAATTCTAATTATGTTGATTGTAGCGCATATTCTGGCCTTACATGAAGTGGGTTCTAATAATCCAGATGGTGTCGAAATTAAAAAGAATAAAGACGAGAATGGCATTCCAAAAGACGGAATTCCTTTCCACCCTTACTACTCAGTTAAAGATATAGTTGGTGTAATTTTCTTCTTAATGTTATTTTCAATTGTGGTTTTCTTTAGCCCTGAAATGTTTGGTTACTTTTTGGAACATGCTAACTTTGAACCTGCAAACCCACTAAAAACACCTGCGCATATTGCTCCTGTTTGGTACTTTACTCCATTTTATTCTATATTACGTGCAGTTCCAGATAAATTAGGTGGTGTTATTGCTATGTTTGGTGCTATCGTGGTGATGTTCTTCTTACCTTGGTTAGATAGAAACCCCGTTAAATCAGTTCGTTATAGAAGTAAAATGTGGACAATTTTAATTGGTATCTTTGTTGTGTGTTTCTTAATCTTAGGTTATCTAGGAATGAAAGCACCTACCGAGTTATATACTAATATTGCACGAGTTTGTACAATTTATTATTTTGGGTTCTTTCTTCTTATGCCATTTTATACAAAAATGGAAATTAAATGGAATAAACCAGTTCCAGAAAGGGTGACAATGAAATGAAAAATAGAATAAAAAATAGAACAATGGGTGCATTAAGCAGCAGCCTATTAGTATTAGCCAGCTTTATGATGTTTACCCAAAGTTATGCATCGGGTGGCGTTGAATTAAAATCGGCAGATATTGATGTTTCTGATAAAGCCTCATTACAACGTGGAGCTAAGTTGTTCACCGACTATTGTTTAAGCTGTCATAGCGCTAAATTTGTGCGCTTTAATCGTGTTGCAGAAGATTTAGGTTTAACTGAAAAACAGGTTATGGAAAACCTTAATCACCTGGGACTTAAATTTGGTTCAACTATGACAACTACCATGACCAAGGAATATGCTAAAAAAGCTTTTGGAGCCGCTCCTCCTGATTTATCCTTAGTCGGTCGATCACGCGGTGAAGATTGGTTGTTCAGTTATCTACTGGGTTTTTATGAAGATAAAAGTAAACCAACTGGTTTTAACAACACCGTGTTTAAAGATGTTGGTATGCCAAATGTTTTATGGGAACTTCAGGGAACACAGCTAGCAACTTTTGATGATCATGGTAAGCTAACACATATGGAGCTAAAAGCAGGACAACAGTCAGCAACAGAGTTTGAATCCTCTGTTCGTGATTTAGTTGCCTTTTTATCCTATATTGGTGAACCTAGACAACTAGAAAGAAAACAGATCGGTATTTGGGTACTTATCTTCTTATCAATATTCTTTGTGGTAGCGCTTGCTATGAAAAAAGACTATTGGAAAGATGTTCACTAACATGTGAACTACTTAGAGTCACTGATATTGGTGATTATTACTGAGTTGTATTTAAGCTACAACTTATAGTTATAACAACAGCCAAGACTTAGTAAAATAAGTGCTTGGCTGTTGTTATTTATATCTGACGTGCAAACAGAAACATATTGCTCATTATATAGTAGGAGATTAACAAACCATGGCACAATTAAGTAATAGACGTTCGGTAATGACCCTGTATTCAGATCCTAACGATTTATTGAGTCATCGTATAAGAATGGTTTTGTCAGAAAAAGGCATTAATCATGAGATAATAGACGTTGATCCAGAAAATTTACCCGAAGAACTAGGCCAGTTAAATCCATATAATTGTGCCCCAACTTTGGTAGATCGGGATTTGGTGTTATATGATGCCCATGTGATAATTGAATATCTGGATGAGCGTTTCCCTCACCCGCCTTTATTGCCTGTAGACCCCGTTGGTAGAGCAAATCTAAAAATGATTTTGGCTCGAATTAAACGTGACTGGGATCCATTAGTTGAAAAATTAATTGGTAAAACAGAAAAACAAAATACTAAGCAACGTAAAGAGCTGAGAGATAGTTTAATATCTATTGCCCCCATATTTTCACAAAAGCCCTATTTTATGTCAGAAGAATTTACCCTGATTGACTGTGTACTTGCTCCTACGTTATGGAGATTAGGAGAACTTTTTGTTGAAATTCCAGAATCTGCTCAGCCATTAATAGATTATGCTGAACGTTTATTTAATCGGGAATCTTTTAAAGAAAGCCTAAGTGAGATAGAAGAAGATATGCTTTCATTGAACCAGCAATCTGATCTTTAAACTACTACCTATTTAATCGCACTAGAAATGAGGAGTTTTTATGACTTCTAGTAGACCTTATTTATTACAAGCCATTTACGACTGGTTAAATGACAATCAGCTAACCCCCTATTTATTAGTGGATGCAGAATACCAGGATGTTGTTGTGCCTACCGAGTATATTCAAGATGGTAAAATTATCTTAAATATTGGCTATACTGCGGTACAAACCTTAGATATACAACAGGAATGTATTACTTTTAGTGCTCGTTTTTCAGGTAAGCCCATGCAGATTTATATTCCTATGCAAGCGGCTTTAGCCTTATATGCTATGGAAAATGGCAAGGGTATGGTATTTCCTGAAGAACAATTGGGTGAAAATGGAGCCCAGCCTGAGATAGGGAAAGCTGCCCCATCTTTAGCTTCAGTTTCAACTTCTTCCACTAGCTCAACTAAAAAAAATCCAGAAAAGAAAAAGTCTGACAAGGCTGCACGACCTTCCTTTCTTAAAGTTGTAAAATAATTATTTAATAATTTAACTGTCTTTTTATAATTTTAGAACAAAAAAAGTCGCCTTGAGGCGACTTTTTTTGTTCTATATGGCTTATTTATTCATTTGCAGAAATATATTCAATAGCCTTTTTAATACGCTGCAAAACTCGTTCTTTTCCAATTAATTCCAGTGTTACATCAATAGAAGGTGAGGCCCCACTTCCAGTTACCGCAACACGTAATGGCTGGGCAATTTTACCCAATTTTAAATCCAGCTTATCAACAGCTGATTTAACAATTGAGTGTAGTTTTTCACCATCCCAATCCGTTATCTGAGTAAACTCATCCAGCAAATATTGTAGAGGGGCTATTGCAGCAGCTTTAAGATTTTTCTTGGCAGCTTTTTCATCATAGTGCTCAAAGTCATGATAAAAATAGCGACTAGACAGGGCCATTTCTACCAGTGTTTTAGAACGCTCGGCCAATCCAGAAACAATTTTCTCTAAACCAGGACCATTATCAGTATTAATGCCTTGCTTTTGCATATGATAGGACAGATGCTGAGCAACAATTTTTGGTTCCAGACTTTTTATATAGTGTTGATTTAGCCATAAGAGCTTTTCAGAATTAATACATGATGCGGATTTATTTACATCGGCTAAATCAAATAAATTACACATTTCATCTAAGCTAAAAATTTCCTGATCTCCATGTGACCAACCAAGTCTGACCAGATAATTTATCAAAGCATGAGGTAAATAACCTTGTTCACGGTAATTTAATAAATTTGCAGCGCCATGTCGCTTTGATAATTTAGCTCCCTGTTCATCTAAAATCATAGGCAAATGTGCATATTCAGGTATTTTAGCACCTAGTGCTTTAAGAATATTTATTTGTCTAGGGGTATTGTTCAGGTGGTCATCACCCCGAATAATATGTGTTAAGCCCATGTCTAAATCATCAACAACCACTACAAAATTATAGGTAGGAGAGCTGTCACTGCGCGCAATAATTAGATCATCAAGTTCCTTATTTCGTATTACAATTTTGCCCTTAATTAAATCATTAATTACTACAACACCTTCGCTAGGTGTTTTAAATCTGATTACCGGGTGTACGTTTTCTTTGCCTGCTGGAGGTGCAGATAAATGCCTGCAAATACCTGTATAACGTGGTTTTAGCTTGGCAGCCATTTGCTTTTCACGCATTTGATCTAATTCTTCTTTAGAGCAATAGCACTTATAGGCTTTATTTTCGTCGAGCAGTTGCTGTAATACTTGTTGGTATCTAGCATTACGCTGGCTTTGGTAAAAAGGTCCTTCATCGTGATTTAAACCAAGCCAGGACATGCCTTCTAAAATAACATCAACCGCTTCCTGAGTAGAGCGTTGTTTATCCGTATCTTCAATACGCAGGACAAAAGTACCCTGATTTTTTTTAGCATATAACCAAGAGAAAAGGGCAGTTCTCGCTCCCCCAATATGTAAATATCCCGTTGGACTGGGAGCAAATCGTGTTTTAACAAGCATTAATTAAGACCCTACTAAATTGGCACATAAACCTTTTAAGACCATATCGGTATAGCTAACAATACCAACAATTTCGTTATTATGAACTACTGGAGCACGAGATAAACCAAATTGCTCAAATAATCTGGCGCAATAACGTATGTCCATATCTTTATGAATAGTTATCACAGGTTTGGTCATGACTTCGTAAATATTGATGCGATCGGGAGATTTATCATTGGCTAATACCTTACGCGCTATATCAGAAACTAAAACCATACCCCATTCATCGTCCTCATTGCGTCGTTTAACTATAAGTGTTTTGGTTTCAACATGTTTCATTTCTTGCAAAGCACTACGAACCGTTTTCATGCCATCAACAAAATCGATTTTTGTCTTCATCACATCCTTAACTTTTACCAGAGTGGTGCTCATAATCTTTCCTCAACTTCTTTGGTTAATGTTTGTATTTGATGTGAAACCCCAACCGCATCTTCAACATTTATTTGAAAAGCAATACCAGAGCCAGCGGTATCATCAAAATTACCAGCTTTACTAATTGTCTCTAAAATTTCGCGTGATAAATGCTCTTCTACCAAAAACAATACCACATCACTTTGGGACTCAAGAGAAAGACCAAAAAATGTTGTATTCTGCTTTAATCCCTCTCCTCTGGCACTGGTTATTACAGTTGCACCTCTGGCCCCTGCATCACGACCTGCAGTAACAATTTTATCTGTTACTTCATCATTTACCAGAGCAATTATTAATTTAAATTGCATCAGTATTCTCCATTAATAAATTCAAGTTTTAATCAGATTTATCATCCAATGCTAATGACTGGGCTTTAGCGGTTTCTTTTTTTTCAGCTCTTTGGGCAATAAAATGAGAAATCTGGGCATAAGCAAGTACAGAAATAATTGGAAATAAACTAGCAAAAGCAATCAGACCAAATCCATCAATCAATTCACTTCGACCAGGAACTTTAGAGGCAAGCCCTAAACCAAGTGCTGCAACTAAAGGTACTGTGACAGTTGATGTGGTAACACCACCAGAATCATATGCTAGAGGTATAATCAATTTTGGGGCAAAAAAAGTTTGGATAACAACGACTACATAACCTGCGATAATAAACCAGTGAATAGGCAGGCCGCTAACAATACGATAACTACCTAAAGCAATACCAAATGCAACTCCCAGGGCAACAGATATACGTAAGCCCCAAATACCAATTGCACCTCCAGAAACTTCCTGAGCTTTAATTGCAACCGCTAATAAAGAAGGCTCTGCAATAGTGGTACTAAAACCAATAGCAAAAGCAAATAAATAAACCCAGTAATAGTTGCTCCAATGTAATGCAATTTGTTGTGCTACTTTGGGGTTCATACCCGTTAAAAACTCAGGATTTGTGAGCTGGTCTGCCATTAATCTACCCAAAGGAAAAAGAGCTTGCTCCAGACCCATTAAGAAAAAACTCAGTCCTAAAACAACATAAAAGAAACCAATTAAAACACGTTTTAAATGAGGTATATTTTTACGAATAACTAAAAATTGAAAGCCAAAAATAATTATAGCGATAGGTAAAACATCCAAAATGGTTTGTGCAAAGGTGCTAATAAATTCAAAAAAAATAGCTGTCATTAAATTATCATCCCATAACCCATAACAAAAATCATAGGTGTTAAGGATGCTAAGGCGATAAGTCCAAATCCATCTATCATTGGGTTTCGCCCTTTAATACTGGAAGCAAGCCCAATTCCAAGTGCTGCCATTAAAGGTACTGTAATAGTAGAAGTTGTTACTCCCCCGGAATCATAGGCTATACCGATTATTTCAACTGGGGCAAAAAAAGTCATTAACATTACGACTAAATAACCACCAATAATAATGTATTGTAAGGGCCAACCTTTAATAATACGAAATACACCCAACATTGCAGCACAGCCAACGGACAAAGCTACTGTGTAACGTAAACCATTGGCATAACCTTGTTGATCTTCTATAGTATTCTTAATCACTCCCGCGTTAGCAGCAATTTCAGATGCTTCTTCTGCAACAGCTATTAAAGCAGGTTCGGCAACCGTAGTGCCAAAACCCAGGCAAAAAGCAAAAAATAATAACCATAATACATTGCCTTTTTTTGCAAAGGCAAAAGCCATTGATTCACCAATAGGAAATAAGCCCATTTCGAGCCCATAAATAAAAAAGGTTAGGCCTAAAATAACTAAAATCGTTCCAAGTAAAATACTGCCCAGATTGGGAATAGGTTGTTGTAATACTATTAGTTGAAAAAAAGCTATAACAATAATAATCGGAGCTAAATCCCGTGCACTGCCAACAGTGGTCTTAAAAAATTTGAGAAAGGATTTGCTCATAACTTAAATGTTAAATAAATGGATTTTTTAATATTTGTGTTCTACCTTTAGATCGTAGATATATCGCTCATTATAAGGCAAGAATACAACGAATAGAATAAACAAGTTGAAAAATTTATAATTATTTACTAAAGCTTGTTTAGATATGACCGATACAGATAACAGATTAATTAACTCTTAAGGAAAAGCTTTAGTCAAGTGCGACTAATAGTTTGATTAGTTTTTGATTAAAAGCTCTTTCTGACAAAAAATTAAGTGGGAAAATGCAATGTCTGATAATCAACAAACATCTAAAATTAATTTTGAAGAGGTTTTGGATATTACCATGGTCTTTCAATACCATGAACAATTAAATCAGTTATTAAATGAGAAAAAGAAAATTTGTTTAAATGCTGAAAATATTGAACGAGTAGATGGCGCGGGTTTACAGTTAATAGTTGCTTTTATTCTTTCTGCAGAAAAACTTAATTTGCAAATATCCTGGTCGGGAGTATCACAAGCGTTTAAAGACAGTGCCAAAATTTTGGGTGTCACTGAAAATTTGAAACTTTAATACTGAACTTAAGTGAGTAGCACTTAATTTATGGAGAAAACAAATGGCAAAAAGGATTTTAGCAGTAGATGATTCTACTTCTATGCGACAAATGGTTGCATTTACATTAAAAGGAGCAGGGTTTGATGTCACCGATGCCGCTGATGGACAACAGGCATTAGATATCGCCAAAAAAAGTCATTTTGATCTGGTTTTATCCGATGTGAATATGCCCATTATGGATGGTATTCAATTGATTAAAGAACTCAGGAAATTACCCGCATTTAAATTTACCCCTATTTTAATGTTAACCACAGAATCAGGTAGCCAGAAAAAAATGGAAGGCAAACAAGCCGGGGCCACAGGTTGGATAGTTAAACCTTTTAACCCTGACCAGTTATTGGGAACAGTAAAACGGGTACTGGGTTAATAATTAAGTATTTTGTGTTAAAGACAAGAGATAATTAAATATTATTTTTACTTGTACCAGCAGGTCAAGTAGTTACATAAAGATAACAGACTAAACCGTTTGTGCTTAATGCCTAAGGCTTAGCACTTAACGCTTTATGTTCGATCTAGGAGAGCAGTATGAGCATTGATTTATCACAATTTAAGCAGACATTTTTAGAAGAAAGTGATGAGGGACTTGATGTTTTGGAGTCTGGCCTACTTTCTTTAGATACGGGGACTGCTGATGATGATGTGATACATGCAGTTTTTCGTGCGGCTCATTCTATAAAAGGTGGAGCGGGAACCTTTGGCTTAAATGAAATTGCTGGTTTCACCCATATTATGGAAACGCTTCTGGATGAAATGCGTGATGGTCGCAGAGAAATTACTAAACAGGGAATCAATGCCTTATTAAATTCAGTAGATGTTTTGCGTGAAATGTTAGACGCTGCTGCTGATGATATAACTCCTTCAATGGATCGAGCAAATGAAGTTACTGCAATTTTAGAGCAGGTTTTAAACTCAAATTCTGATGCAGAGCAAATGGGTAGTGAATCTACACAACCAGGCAGTTCAGAAAAAGATACAGGCGCCAATACTAAAACTATTGGCTGGGAAATAGATTTTAGACCTATGCAGCATATGCTGCGTACGGGTAATGATACTTTGCGGATTATCCGTGAACTAAGAACTTTGGCTGATGAAGTTGAGTTAACCACCGATGTTTCAGCTATTCCTGATTTTAGCCACTTTGATCCAGAACTCAGTTATTTGTCATGGCACCTATCATTACAGGGTAATGTGAGTGAAGCAGACCTCAATGAGGTATTTGAATGGGTTGATGATGATTGTGAGTTAAAGTTGGAACAAATTTTAGAAGATACTGCTCCAATTGAAACTATTGCTGAAGTAGTAGAACCTGTTCAACTAGATGAGTCTCTAATAGCTGTTAATCCTCCAGTAGCTGAAAACAAAGAACAACCAAAAGCTGTTGCTAAAACCAAACGAAAGTCATCTGAAAGTAGCTCAATTCGGGTAGGTACTGATAAGGTTGATGCGTTGATTAATATGGTGGGAGAGCTGGTAATTACTCAATCAATGTTAAGCCAGGTAGGCAGTGATTTTAGCATGGATAAATTAGAAATCATGCGTGAAGGGCTGGCACAATTAGAACGTAATACCCGTGAATTACAAGAAAGTGTAATGCGTATTCGTATGTTGCCTATTAGTTTTTCATTTCAGCGTTTTCCTCGCCTGGTACATGACTTAAGCCAGAAAATGGGTAAAAAAATAGAGCTGAAACTGATTGGAGAGCAAACCGAACTGGATAAAACCGTAATGGAAAAAATTGGTGATCCATTGGTTCATCTGGTTAGAAACTCTTTAGATCATGGTGTTGAAATGCCTGAACAACGACTGGCAGCAGGAAAATCAGAAACGGGTCTTATCCAGCTTAATGCCTATCATCAGGGCGGTCATATTATGATAGAAATATCAGACGATGGAGCGGGTCTTCCACGAGATAAATTATTAGCAAAGGCCATTAAACTTGGGCTTACAACAGAACGAGAAGAATTACCCGATGAACAAATTTATGATTTTATTTTCCATCCAGGATTTTCTACTGCTGAGGAGGTGAGTGATATCTCAGGGCGGGGAGTAGGAATGGATGTGGTTCGTAGAAATATTAAAGAACTGGGTGGCAATGTTGAGCTAACCTCTACACCTGGCAAAGGAACAAAGTTCACTATTCGTTTACCTCTTACCCTGGCAATATTAGATGGTCAATTAGTCAGTGTGGGGGAAGAAGTTTATATCATTCCTCTTGTTTCTATTATTGAATCAGTAGAAATTGATTCCTGTAAAATTAGTTCTATTGCAGGTGGAAATGAAGTCTATCAACTACGTGATGAATATTTACCATTATTACACCTGGATAGAGTCTTTAATCTAAAACCACGTAAGAAACGATTACAAGAGAGCTTAATGGTTGTAGTTGAAGGAGATAAAGGTAATATTGGAATTGTAGTCGATGATTTATTAACCCAGCAACAAGTGGTTATTAAGAGTCTTGAATCTAATTATAAGCGAGTTGAAGGCGTTTCTGGAGCAACAATATTAGGTGATGGAACGGTAGCTTTAATTTTAGATATAACGGGTTTAATTATCTTGTCCCATCAGGAAAGTTATAGTCAGCAACCCTTACTGGCGGCAGTATAAATTAAAAATAGCAAATCTAAACAAGCAGGTAGGGTAAATAAATGAGGCAGGAATGTCATGAGTGAAGTAATAGAGGCTGAAGTTGAACTGGATTTTTTATCAAATACCAGTGATGAACAATATTTAACTTTTGAGTTATCAGGTGAAATTTATGCCATTGATATCTTAAGAGTTCAGGAAATTAAAGGTTGGGATAAGGTAACTTCTGTGCCTAATGCTCCTGCTTATTTACAAGGTGTTATTAATTTAAGAGGTCTTATCGTTCCTATTGTGGATTTACGCAAAAGATTTGCTATGAAAGTTGTGCCGTATACAAAAACAACCGTTGTAATTGTAATGAAGGTGTATAGCGAAACGCAGGATCGTACCATGGGTATTATTGTAGATGCAGTATCTGATGTACATAATATTAAAAAAGAATTGATTAAACCCGCCCCGGTAATGCATGGAGCAATAAGCAATGATTTTCTTCAAGGCCTGGCCAAGGTAGATCATAAAATGATAATTGTAATAAATATTGATGCCTTACTTAATTCAAATGAGCTGGCAATTGAAGCAGTGGTATAGGTGGATAAAACAACCATTATTTTAGTAGTGATAAACCAAAAAGGCGGAGTAGGAAAAACCACCACCACTTTAAACTTATCACATGCCTTAAGCCAGCGAGGGAAAAAAATTTTACTTATAGATAGTGATCCGCAAGGGCACTTGGGAAATTGCCTGGGTTTAAATGAGCATAATGGGCAAGGTTTAGATGAAGTTTTACTGCATGGTGTTGGGATAGAACAATTGACTAAAAATATACGGCCCGATATGGATATTTTAATTTCTGGTTGTGGTTTAGGTGAAATGGAAAGCAAAACTGATAATAGTGGTGCAACACGAGGTTATCGTTTACATGATGCTCTGGCTTTTGTAAAAAATGACGGAATATACGATTATATTATTGTAGATTGTCCTCCTGCTGCGGGATTGTTAGCTATGAATGCAATTCTGGCGGCGGATCAAATGCTTATTCCTGTAACAGGAGATTATCTGGCTTTACAAGGTTTATCACGCTTGATTCAAGTGTTAAGCCATATTGAAAAACGACTAGAAAAAAGTACCAAAAAATGGTTTGTTTTAACGCGTTTTCATGAGCGGCGTAAACTTGCTAAAGAGATTCGCTCTAAGATGATTAATTATTTTCCTGCTCAAGTGCTTAAAACCAGCATTAGAGAAAATGTATCTCTGGCTGAATCACCAGGCTTTGGACAAACTATTTTTGAATATCAGCCCAAAAGTAATGGCAGTAAAGATTATTGGCAATTAGCCGATGATTTTCTACAGCGAAGGACTTTTTAAGCATTTATTTTGTGGTATTTATAGCAGTGCAATATATTAACTAGAAATGTTAAGTATGTGGTTTAAGAAAAATTTTAAGTTAGGGGAAAAAGAGTGGCAGATAAGGGTGATAGATTAGGTTTTGACCCATTGTCTTGGATGAATGAGCCAACATCTGAAAAAAACGAAACACAAGAGAATGGATTAAATATTAATGTTTCTGCTCAGTCTGCCGATGCAGCTCTAGAGTTGGAAACGGACATAGATGGCTTTGCAATAGAACAGAAAAATCAATCCAATAAGTATAAATTGACTAAACAGAGTCAGCAATATAGCCAGGAAAATAACATGAAGCAGTTATTACAGGATAGTTTGAAACTTTTGGAACCCCAGGCCGAGGCTATAACAGATGCCTTTTATCAGCAATTGTTTGAAAAGTTTCCTTCAGTTGAACCGTTGTTTGAAAATACAGACATTAAAACACAGGGGAAAATGTTAATGTCTGCTATTAATCTAGTAGTTAAAAATGTTGATAAACCCGATGTGCTTGATAATGCGCTAAGCTCTCTGGGGAAAAAACACCAAGGTTTTGGAGCTTTGCCCGAACATTATCCTGCTGTAGCAGAAACATTATTAGCCGTATTGGCAGATTTTGCTGGGGATGTCTGGACAGATGAACTACAAAATACATGGACAGATGCATTAAATTTGGTCGCGGATAAAATGATAGCCGCATATGACGCTGAGGAGAATAAAATGGTAGCAAGAAAATCGGTAGCTAAAAAATCAACAACTGATGCGGCAGTTGATTCTGAGTTATATAAAGAATTAATCAGAACCAAAGGCATAGTAGCGGGCATGACTGCGGCGGTTATGATGATTGATTTAGATCTTAAAATAGTTTATGTCAACAAAGCTGCAACAAAACTAATGAAAAGTGTAGAGCCTATTATGAAAAAAGAATTTCCTTTTTTCCAGGCAGATAATCTAATTGGTGTCTGTATTGATGATTTTCATAAAAACCCTGCTCACCAACGTCGCTTATTAAGTAATGCAAACAACTTGCCATGGCAAAGTACTATTGATGTTGGGCCACTTAAAATGGGCTTAAATGTTACCGCTGTATTTGATGAGCAGGGAGAATTTATCGGGGCCTGTCAGGAATGGGTTGACCAGACAGAAACTATTAAAAATGAAATTGAAGTTTCTCGTATGCAATCTACATTAGATGGTTCGCAAACCGCTTTAATGATGTGTGATAACGACCTGAATATTACTTATATGAATGATGCGGTATATAAATTATTACGCAACCGGGAGCGGGAACTACAGGGCGTTTTTCCGGGTTTTAGAGTAGATGCTTTAATTGGCTCCAATATTGACTCAATGCATAAAAACCCGGCGCATCAACGTGACTTATTATCTGACCCTAAACGTATGCCATATCAGACAGTTATTCAGATATTGGATCTACATTTTTCTTTAAATGCCACTATGCTTACCGATAAAGATGGAAATTATATGGGTAATGCTGTGGAATGGAAAGACGTTACCGAAGAAAAAAATGCAGAAATGGAGGTGTCTAAATTAATTGATGCTGCTGCTAATGGTGATTTAAGTATTCGCATAGACAGTGAAAAATATGAAGGATTTATGCGCACTCTGGGGGCAGGTATGAATGAAATGTTAGATACCATTGCCGATCCCATTACTGAAGTTTCTAATGTAGTACAGGCTTTAGAGCAGGGTGATTTAACTGAAAGTATGACTGGTAAATATTTGGGTACCTTTGCTGAATTACAAGCTAATATGAATAACTCCATGTCCAAGTTAGCGGGAATGGTTACGGAAATTCGTGTTGCATCTACTCAAATTGGTTCTGCAGCGGGAGAGATTTCTCAGGGTAACTCAGATTTAAGTCAACGCACAGAAGAGCAAGCTTCTTCATTAGAAGAAACCGCCTCCAGTATGGAGCAGCTCACTTCAACCGTTAGACAAAATGCAGAGAATTCCAAACAGGCAAATACTCTGGCAGCAGGAGCAAGAGCTGAAGCAGAAGCGGGTGGAAAGGTAATTGACTCAACGATTACTGCTATGAATGCAATTAACGAAGCCAGTACCAAAATTGAAGACATTATTTCAGTTATTGATGAAATTGCTTTCCAAACTAACTTATTAGCTTTAAATGCAGCAGTAGAAGCAGCCCGAGCGGGAGAACAGGGGCGAGGTTTTGCAGTAGTTGCATCCGAGGTAAGAAGCCTGGCACAACGTAGTGCCGCCGCAGCTAAAGAAATCAAGGTGCTGATTAAAGACAGTGTTGAAAAAGTGGACGAAGGCACTCGCTTAGTAGATGAGTCTGGTAGTACCCTGGCAGGTATTGTTAACTCGGTGAAAAAAGTGAGTGATATTATTGCTGAAATTGCAGCAGCCAGCTCGGAACAGTCAGCAGGTATTGATCAGGTCGGAAAAGCAATTACCCAACTAGATGAGGTTACTCAGCAAAATGCCGCTCTGGTAGAGCAAGCAGCAGCAGCCAGTGAATCTATGGATGAACAGGCTAAGAGCTTAAATGTTCAGATGGAGTTCTTTAATACGGGAGAGAACATACCCGTCCCAGCGACAAAAGCTGCTCAAGTAGTTAGAGCTAAAAGTGCACCCGTTCCAGTTGCAAAGCGTGTAGCCAAACCATCATCATCTAAAACATCGTTAAATGATGAGTGGGAAGAGTTTTAAATAACCCTGGTTCAGCTAAATAACGTAAATTTAACAAATCTTAGGTTTAACTGAATAACTTAGGTTTAACTGAATATCTTAGGTTTAACTGAATATCTTAGGTTAACTAAATAACTTAGATTATACTAAAAAATGTTTATAATAGAGCCAAGCAAAGCTGTAGTTTTAAGCTTTCTGGCTCATTTTTTATAAATTCATGGCAACTTTCTTATCGGTAGTTATTCTCTAGAATTAGTTTAATTCTCCTAATCATTTTTAATTAAAATATTATGTCCAGACAAAAAGAATTTAATTTTTCAATCGAGCATTTTGAAAAAATTCGTACCATTATGACTGAACATTCGGGCATTGTTTTAACCGATGCTAAACGTGATATGGTGTATTCACGTCTAGTTAGACGACTGCGAAAAACAGGCAATGATAATTTTGATGACTATTGCAAACTACTTGATGATCCGGAGCATGAAGAATTTACTCACTTTGTTAATGCAATTACCACTAACCTGACTTCCTTCTTCAGGGAAAATCACCATTTTGAAATCCTGGCAGAACAAGTTTTACCTAAAATAATTAAAAAAAACAATACGAATAAACGTATAAGAATATGGTCTGCTGGTTGTTCAACAGGAATGGAAACCTATTCTATCGCAATGGTGGTTAAAGAATTTATGGCAGATAAACCTGGCTGGGATGTAAAAATCCTAGCTACCGATTTAGATACTAATGTAATTGAGACGGCAGCTAATGGAGTTTATGCTCTTGATGCAATAACTGGCGTGTCTGAGCAGCGATTTGAAACGTGGTTTTGCACTGGTTCGGGAGAAAATTCTGATAAAGCTAAAGTTTCAAAAGAATTAAAATCACTGATCACATTTAAGCCATTAAACCTGCTCCAGGCTTTTCCTTTTTCAGGCCCTATGGATATTATCTTTTGTCGTAATGTTGTTATATACTTTGACAAAGATACACAACGCACCTTATTTGATAAATTTGCCAATATTCATACTAATAATGGATATTTATTTATTGGACATTCAGAAACACTCTATAATGTTACCAATAGATATGAACTAATAAAAAATACCGTCTATAAAAAACACAATAAAGTGATAACTCATACTATATGACCCAAGTCTCTTCTTATGCTCACCAAAATATGCAGTTACCTGCTGTTTTCTCTGGATTTGAAAGCATTAATCGTTATTGGGATAAAACCCATAATAGTTTTGCAGCTAAAATTTTGCCAGGTGAATATTTTGTAACCGCCGAAGATGAAATAATTGTAACCGTTCTTGGTTCCTGTATTTCGGCCTGTGTGCGGGATAAAATTTTTGGTATCGGTGGTATGAATCATTTTATGTTACCTGCTAGCTCATCCGATATGTCCCATCATCTTGAAGTTGGAGGTGACTCCACAGAGGCAACCCGTTATGGTGGCTATGCTATGGAAATGCTAATTAATGATATTTTAAAGCATGGTGGACGCAGAGAAAACCTGGAAATAAAAATTTTTGGTGGTGGAAAAATCATTAGAAATATGAGTGATGTAGGGTTGCGTAATATAGAATTTATTGAATCATATATCAAAAATGAGAATTTAATCCTTATTTCTGAAGATACCGGGGATATTTACCCGCGCAAAGTTGTTTTCCATCCTAATAGTGGTAAAGTGAAGATGAAGCGGCTACAGTCCTTACATAATGAGACTTTGATTCAACGCGAAGAAGAATATCAACACCAGATCGAAGACAAACCTACCACTGGAGAAGTGGAACTATTTTAGTCAGTTAGTAGTGCTTAAATATAGCTATAGATACAGTTATTTTATAGTTAAATATTGACTCTGTAGTTAAATTTCAGTACCTTGTTATTATACTCCTGATTATTTACTTCAACAAACCGATAAAAAAATAATGCCTCATAAAATTAAAGTTTTAATTATAGATGACTCCGCTTTGATCAGAAAACTACTAAAAGAAATTTTAAATTCTGATCCTATGATTGAAGTGGTAGGAACCGCAGAAGACCCCATTTTTGCTCGTGATAAAATTAAAGCACTTAATCCAGATGTATTAACTTTAGATATTGAAATGCCCCGTATGGATGGGGTGACTTTTTTAAGAAACTTAATGCGTTTACGGCCCATGCCAGTGGTAATGATTTCTACTTTAACTGAAGCAGGAGCTGATGTTACTTTTGAAGCTTTAGAGCTTGGTGCCGTTGATTTTATTTCAAAGCCAAAAATTGATGTTAAAGAACAGTTACAGACGTATTCAAGTGATATTATAGAAAAAGTTAAAATAGCCTCTACCGCAAAGGTAAGACCATATGTTGAAATTAAAAAATCAACTAAAGTTACTGAAAAATATTCTGCTGATGTTATTTTAAAAAAACGCTCACCAGGCATACAACACAGTTCTTCATCACATCTTCGAACTACTGAAAAAATAAT
The DNA here is from genome assembly GCA_045047105.1 of Pseudomonadota bacterium. Classification (GTDB taxonomy): domain Bacteria; phylum Pseudomonadota; class Gammaproteobacteria; order GRL18; family GRL18; genus JADGAU01. The sequence goes on from JASFYQ010000157.1 coordinate 29,054, forward strand.
TGCATTAGGGGCTTCTACGGGTGGAACAGAAGCAATAAAAGAAGTCTTACTTACCATGCCGGCAGATGCTCCTGGCATGGTTATATCTCAACATATTCCTGCAGCATTTAGTGGTGCTTTTGCAAAAAGAATGAATGATAACTGTGCGATGCATGTTCATCATGCTATAGATGGACAACAAATTTTACCAGGCAATGTTTATATTGCGCCAGGTAGCCACCACCTTTTAGTTGAAAAAAGTGGTGCAAGATATATTTGCAGACTTAATGCTGGACCAACTGTTAATAGACATAAGCCATCAGTAGACGTAATGTTTCGTTCAGTAGTTCAGTCCGCAGGGCCTAATGCTATAGGGGTTATGTTAACTGGAATGGGGGCAGATGGAGCAGAAGGTATGAAAGAAATGCATGATATAGGTTCTCCAACTGTTGCTCAAGATGAAAATAGTAGTGTAGTATGGGGAATGCCTGGTTCTGCAGTTAAATTAGGTGCGGTAGATCATATTGTATCACTGGATAAAATAACTGAAAAAATGTTACAGCTATGCAAAAAAATAAGTTAACCCATATTGGGCTAATTTCCTTCCAGTAGTACTGGTTAGATTATAAGTAAATAGGCTTTAAAAAATGGAGTTTGAAATGGCAATATCAAGTAGTAAAAATGGCAATGTAGTCACTATTAGTATCTCTGGGCGTTTTGATTTTAGCAGTCATAAGGAATTTAGAGAAGCCTACTCTACAACAGACGGTGCAGCCAGTGAGTACGTGGTAGATATGTCTGCTACTGAATATATAGACAGTTCTGCTTTAGGTATGTTGTTATTGTTAAGAGAACATGCAGGTAGTGAGCAGGCTAAAATAAGTATAAGAGGCACCCGTACAGAAGTAAAAGATATTCTTATAGTATCTAATTTTGATAAGTTATTTGTTTTAAACTAAGCTGTAAATAAATTTAAAATAAATACTTATATACTAATTCTATTATGAAAATACTGCTAGTAGATGATGATGCTACTAACCGTTTGGTACTCAGTGCTTATCTCAAAAAGGATGGGCATAGTACGCTGGTTGCAGAAAATGGCCAGCAAGCAATTGATATTTTTACATCAGAAGCACCTGATATGATCTTGATGGATGTGATGATGCCTGTCATGGATGGTTATGAAGCCACCAAAAAGATAAAAGAATTATCAGAAAAATTTATTCCTATCATCTTTTTAACTGCCATGACAGATGAAAAGGCTCTATCAAAGTGTGTGGAAGTAGGGGGTGATGATTTTTTAACCAAGCCTTATAACCGAGTAATTCTGAATGCAAAAATTGAAGCCTTAACTCGGGTTAGCAAGCTTTATAATACCGTATACGAGCAAAATAGAGAGCTTGAAAAACATAATATTCAGCAACTGCAAGAACAAAAAGTTGCTCGAAAAGTTTTTAATAGTATTATGCAAAAAGGTTGTCTGGATAAATCTATTTTTAATATTCATTTATCACCCGTATCTCTTTTTAATGGAGACGTGATTTTAGCTGCGGTTAAACCCTCAGGTGGTTTAAATATTTTATTTGGTGATTTTACAGGCCATGGTTTAGGTGCGGCATTAGGAGCTTTACCTTTATCTGAAATATTTTATGCGATGAGCTCCAAGGGATATGGATTGGCAGATATCTGCCAGGAAATTAATTTAAAATTAAAACAACAACTACCCGTGGGCATGTTTTTGGCCGCTTGTTTATTAGAGCTGGATCCTGCTAATCGCGTAGTTAAAGTTTGGAATGGTGCCATACCTGGAGCATATATCCTAAGAAAAACAGGAGAATTGCTGAAACTTGAATCAACCCATTTACCCTTTGCAATATTACCTTCCTCTTGTTTTTCCAGTAAAACAGAAATAATCGAAATTTTTGACGGTGATCGAATTGTCCTGAGTACGGATGGCATTCTAGAGGCAGAGAATACCGCTGGTAAAATGTATGGAACCCAACGTTTTGAAGAAACACTGCTTAAGCTTGCCAGCAAACAACTGTTAGACAACAATTCAGGAAAACCTGCTTCGTTAATGCAAGAGATGATAGACGCAGTTGAAAAATATACCCTTGATCAAGCATTTAATGATGATATTACTTTGGCTATAGTCGCCTGTGATTTTGATTTTATTAATGAATTGAGTACTGATAAAGTTATGGACAATATCAGTATAGACAGTAACTGGGAGTTTAGCTTTTTGTTACACATTAATACTTTGAAAAAAATTGACCCCCGTCCTATTCTAAATCAAATCTTAACTGCTATTATGGGTAAAAGAGATAATCATACCCAGCTTAATATGATTTTGTCAGAAATGTTTTGTAACTCTCTGGATCATGGTTTATTAGAATTAGATTCTGCTATTAAATCAACTCCACAGGGGTTTATGGATTTTTATGAACAGAAAGCAACTCGTTTAGAAGCGCTAGAGAAGGGTTTTATAAATATTGTATTAGCGAATAAAAAAGCAGAAAATGTTGAAAAAGGCAGTCATTTAACTATTGTATTTGAAGACAGTGGTGTAGGTTTTGATACCACTAAATTAGAAAAAATAGAAGATATGAAAAATAATGAAACTTATTGCGGTAGAGGTTATCCGCTAATTAAAAGTTTCTGTGAGTCTGTGCAATATAATCAGCTGGGGAATCGTATTGAGGCAGTATTTTTTATAGAATAATATAATCAGGAATAGAAAATTTTCATATTCACACTAAAAATATGAGTTAATAATTATGAGCGATTTATTAAATGAAGATGAACTCAGCCAATTAAAAGAAATCATGGAAGATGAGTTTGAGATGTTAACGACTCTTTTTATTGATGATTCAGCCAAATTAATTGCCGATATGAATACTGCTATACAAACAGAAGATAGAGAAGCACTACGTATTGCGGCCCATACCCTAAAAGGTAGCAGTGCAAATATGTGTGTTCCCAGTCTTTCTTATCTTAGCAGTGAGGTTGAAGAGCGGTCAAAAAATATGGACTTAAGCGGTATTACAGCACTTATTGAAAAGCTGACTAGCACCCATACTGAAGTTGCTGATGTCTTAAAGAAATTCTAATATGAGTCTGTTTCTAATTTAAAATCAATAGCTTTTAAATATTTTTTTTCCATTTTTATATCGGCGTGCGTTAATGGGTGGTTTTTTAGATAGTCCTCAGGAAAGATCAAAGTCAGAGAATTATTTGTTGCATTGATTTTTAACTCTGGCAGGGTTTTATCACTGCGGCCACGATTAAATATTACTGCCAGGCGTAATATAATTGCCAAAAATATTATTCTATGCTGGCATTCAATACCGAGTACTTTTAGTTCAGATAGTGGAATTTTTCTGCGTTGCGAGCGAATAAGAATAGCCAGGCGTTTTTGCTCAATTTTAGAAAAACCAGGCATATCTGAGTTTTCTAAAATATAACTGCCATGTTTATGGTATTGGTTGTGGGCAATAGCCAGACCCACTTCATGCAAACTTGCAGCCCACTGGAGATCTTGCCTGACTTCTATACGCTCAATTGACCAGGGTGTTTTTACTAACTGGTATAAAATCTCGCAAGTACTACTAATACGATCGGCCTGATTAGTATCTACATGGTATTGCTTGGTTAAATGCTCAATAGTTCGGCTGCGGACATATTCATGTTCATTTCGTCCTAACATATCATAAACTAAACCTTCTCGCAGGGCTGAGTCAGATACATTCATCAAGTTAATTTGTAAAACCTTAAAGGTTGCAATTAATATTGCTACACCACCTACAAAAACAGCACTACGATCTTCAGCCAGTCCGTTTAAGGAAAGGTTTTCTATTTTTTTCTGGCCAATAATTTCATGTTTTAACCAGAGTAAACCTTCGGGAGTAATGCCTCTATAGCTAGTTTTAAACTGCTCAAATAAAACATTGCCCACCGCTTTAATAGTGCCAGATGCTCCTGTAGAAATAGACCAACCATACCTTAAATATTGATTTTTAATAGAGCGTAATTCTAACTCTGCCAATAATATAGCCCTAGAAAAATTTTTCTCATTTAGTTTACCATTAGCAAATGCTTTTAGTGTCATACTTACACAGCCCATATGCAGGCTTTCTGTTAAAGTAGGTTCAAAACCGTGGCCAATAATAAACTCGGTACTGCCACCTCCAATATCCATCACCAGGCGTTTACTAATAGTATCGGCCTGAGCATGTGCTACTCCCAGATAAATCAAACGGGCTTCTTCACGACCAGCTATTACTTCTATTTCGTGATTAACGGCTTTTTCTGCAAGATTAATAAATAATCTGCTGTTTTTAGCTTTTCGTAAGGTATTAGTTCCTACAATACGGATATTTTCAGGGTTTATATCTTTAAGCCGCTGACCAAAAATAGATAAATAGTTTAATGCTATTTCCATGCGATCTTCGGAAAGGTAGCCATCTTTATTAATGCCAGAGGCAAGTCGTACCATTTCTTTAATTTTGTCTATAACCTGAATTTGACCATTTTGTTCACGTGCAACAATCAGGTGAAAGCTATTGGAGCCAAGATCAATAGCCGCAAATAAGTTATCTTGATTGGTTGAATTCATAAATTGTGATAAATTTGAGTATTATTGAGTGGTTGTTACTTTAATGTAGTAGTTTTCTTGCGAAGCCTGGGAGCGATTATTATATTGAATAGCTGTTCCAGCTTTTTTTGAGCCATATTGTACACCATATTGCTGTTGATTTTGTTTGTTATCTTGGGCTATTTGTCCAATACTTATCCATTGATTCAAATTTCCGGATATCGTGGTTTCGATTGAGCTGCTGTTAATAACCTCTGCATAATTTTTATTTTGCTGGCTATTTTGAGCCCGGATATAAATAACTACTTGATTCTTATTCTTTAATTCAGCCTTAGCTTCAAAGCCACTAGTAATTTTTTTAAATTGTGTCTGGGGTGTTTGATAATAATTGCTAATATAATAGGGAACTTCCTTGCCAGTATAAATTGTTACCCAATTACCTTCCACTGAACGTGCCTGGTAAATGCCATGATTTTTTCTATTTGAGATATTCTCAGTGGAGGTAATTTTAACACTGCCCCGTTGTTGTTTGTGAGACTTATAAGAGCCCGAATTTTTTTTTAGTTGCTGATCAATGGTTTTTTGATTTGCCACCTGAATAAGCAGGTTTTGCAAGGGACTATCTATCTGTTTTAAAAGGTGCCTAATTTCATTAATAACACTGGGAGAAGCCTTAATAATTAACTGATAACCCTTGGCACTAAAGCTTGCCTGGCCCTTAAAAAGGGGGCTTAATTGCTGTTTTATGGTAGTGGCTTTTTTATGGGTTGCTATAACCGCATATTCATAACTGGCAATAACCCATGACGGCAATAATAGCTGTCCTAAAAAAAGAAATATGCAGATTCGTTTAAACACAGTTATAATGACCTTTTTTTAATATCAATATGATATTTCATATTTTCCATTATCACACACAAAAATAGATTATAGTAAAAATATGGCTTTATTAACAGTAGATAACTTATCTTTGGCTTTTGGTACACATGTTTTACTGGATCAAACCAGTTTTTCTTTAGAGCATGGGGAACGTGTTTCGCTTATTGGTCGTAATGGTGCAGGTAAAACTACACTGATGCGGTTAATCTTGGGGCAGGTGCAGGCCGACGATGGCAAATTACATCATCAGGATGGTTTAACTATCTCCTGTTTAGAGCAAGAAGTTCCCGATCACCTCAGTGGCAGCGTGTTTGATATTGTTGCCAGTGGAGCAGGTGAAGCACAGGATTTATTAACTCAATACCATCATTTAATCTTAAAAATAGAACAAGATAGTAACGAGGGTAATGATAAGGCTAATGAGGAAAACCTTAAACAACTGGAAGTAGTACAAGAAGCTCTGGAAGATGTAGATGGCTGGACGTTAATGCAAAAGGTAGAGCAGGTTATCACTCGTTTAGTATTGGATGCAGATAGCTTAATTGAAGAACTTTCTGGTGGTTTAAAACGTAGAGTTATGCTGGCGCGCGCGCTGGTTAACAATCCCGATATTTTATTATTAGATGAGCCAACTAACCACCTGGATATTGAGTCTATTCTTTGGCTGGAAGAGTTTTTACAAAGCTATCCAGGTTGTGTGTTATTTATTAGTCACGATAGAGTTTTTACCCAAAATGTTGCTACCCGTATTTTAGAACTGGATAGAGGGTATTTATATAGCTGGGAAGGTGATTACCATAACTATTTGCGTCGTAAAGAAGAGCAACGCCATGCTCAGGAAATGGAAAATCAACGCTTTGATAAAAAGCTGGCACAGGAAGAAGTCTGGATTCGCCAGGGAATAAAAGCCCGTCGTACCCGTAATGAAGGTCGTGTTAGAGCCTTAAAAGAAATGCGTAATCAACGTAAGGCTAGACGTCAGGAAGTGGGTAAGGTGAACATGTCTGTGGATGATAACTTACGCTCAGGTAAATTAGTTGCAGAGGTTAAAAATATATCCTATGGATACCAATCTGGTGCTGGGAAAATTACTCTGGTTAAAGATTTTTCTAGCTTAATTATGCGCGGAGATAGAATTGGTCTAATTGGCCCTAATGGTATTGGTAAATCGACCTTATTAAAATTAATTCTGGGAGAGCTTAAACCCGATCAGGGTTCTGTACATACAGGAACTAAATTAGAAGTGGCCTGGTTTGATCAGTTAAGAAGCCAGTTAGAGCCAGAAAATTCGGTGCTAGAGAATATTGGTCAGGGTAAAGAATTTGTAACAATTAATGGGCAACCACGCCATGTCTATAGTTATTTACAAGATTTTCTTTTTTCTGCTGAAAGAGCAAGAGTTAAAGTAAAAGCTTTATCGGGAGGAGAGCGTAATCGATTATTATTAGCCAGACTTTTTACCCGTCCAGCGAATTTATTGGTATTAGATGAACCTACTAATGATTTAGACAGTGATACTCTGGATTTACTGGAAGCTTTATTACTGGAGTACAAAGGTACCTTAATACTGGTAAGCCATGATCGAGAATTTTTAAATAATGTGGTAACCAGTACTTTAGTTTTTGAACAAGGCCAGTTAAATGAATATGCTGGAGGTTATGATGATTGGCTAATGCAAAGTAAGCTGCAAAACAAAGCTAATATACAGGCAGAAAAGAGCAAAGCCCAGCTTACTGCAAAAGCGGATAAAAATGCTCCTCTAGAAACGCCTGTGGTTAAAAAGAAAAAGCTCTCCTTTAATGAAAAGCGGGAATTAGAACAGCTTCCAGAGCAAATTGAGGAATACGAACAGCAGCAAGAAGATCTGGAAACAAAAATATCTTCAGCAGATTTTTACCAACAAGAACAGTCTGAAATACAGCAAACACTGGCGAAATTAGATAAACTTCAAAATAAACTGGAAGGAATGTATTCCAGATGGGAAGAATTAGATAATAAATAGTCAGATTGATTGCATTATTGCTAGAGCTACTATATCATCTCGCCTGCTTAGTTTATAAAAGCAAGGAGAGGTGGCAGAGTGGTCGAATGCGCACGCTTGGAAAGCGTGTAAACGGAAACGTTTCGGGGGTTCGAACCCCCCCCTCTTCGCCATATTTGACCTGTTTTTATAAGTGCTTTTCTGTAAAAACAATGACTTAGTTCCATAGCATCCCCATAAAAATAAAAAAAGTGGCCATTTTAGGTCTTATGTCAACACTCCTGCGACACTCGTGCTTAACTTTATTTTTCATTAAAATAAAAGTTGAAGATATACTGCTTTGATTGTCTTTTAATTTCATTTTTTTCTGCTTTTATATTTCTATATCGCAAATGCATCGTCATAGATGTTTGTTGAGGTGATTTTTATTTTTCCTTTAAATTCTAAAATTTCATTTAACATTCGTAAATTTCCATTTTCACAAGCATAGATAGATTTGTTTTTTGTACTACTAACCTGGTTTTTAGATATTATTTTTAATGCTTTGATTGATGCTTTAAATGGGTAGAAATGTATTTTTTTTCTGATTTTTCATAATAACTAACATTAGAACCACCATTTATAATCTTAGCTGGATAATTTATGCATAGATACTTAAAAATATTTTTTTCCTCATTTGAAAGTAACATCAGTCTTTGTTCAATTAATGGTTTTTCAAACATATTCTTAATTTTATGAGCAAGGTTAATCACTGCATCTTTTTCAAATACTTCTATTTTGGTATTCAGGCCAAATAGAGATAGTCGAGGTTATCTTCAAAGAATTGAATTTACTGGTAGAACAGACGTTCACTTACTAACGAGGCTGTAGAATTTCTCTATTTTCTGAAAAACAGCCTATTTTATGAAATTAATTATGTTTAAAAACAATAACTTAAAATCTAATAATTCTCTAGGTTTTGCCAAAATTATAAAAAAGTGAGTTATTCTACAACCTCAACGCTTTGCTAACTTGTTATGTGAATTGATAAGTGAGGATTTATGAATGATTTAGAATGCCCATATTTCGGGACAGAACAAGAAGTTAATCATGATGATGAAATTACAAACATGAAATGGAATGTTCCTAATGTAGAAAAGCCTTTATATTTACAACATCTATTATGTTTTTATATGAGCCGATTAAAGCAGATTGTTTAAATGGTTTTTCCCATAAATATGAAAAAACTATTATAACTGTGCCTATGAAATACGCCAGAATGAAATATTCAGTTTGTGATGATGAATGTAGCGAGATATTAGAGCCATAACGCCTAGGTCAAGCGAGTGTGCTAGCGTATCCGCTTGACCTACTTATTATGTACTATCCCTTAAACTGCAACAACTTTATTTGCACATGGGCCTTTCTCTCCCTGACC
>JASFYQ010000158.1:0-6401 GCA_045047105.1 Pseudomonadota bacterium
TAGCCGTTGAATTTTTACCAATGGCAGCATTAAGAACACCGGCATTAGCCGAAGCATTAACAATGGTAGTGTCCTTAACCTGACTTGCAGAAAGTACATTACTTGAATAAATAAATCCTAAAATGATAATAAAAAAAATGGTTTTTTGCATAATAATTTTCCCCAACTAAAATAGTTACTCAGTTTAAATATAGCACATTTATTTAATAATACAGCCTCAAAATCAGGCTTATGTATTAACACTTCCAATTTTTTCGCGGATGGAGTCCAACTTAGACTGTAACCTACTTTCTTTTCCTTTACGGATATCAAATTTAAGTGATGAGTAGATTCGGTTACAGCCAGATTTATCCAGTATCTCATAAGCTTGTTTAACTAAACTCAGAGCATCATCTATGTTATGAGTTTCAACAATAGTACCCATTGGAGTGAGCTGGTAATTAATACCACTATCTCTTATCATTTCGATTATCTTACTTACATAAGTACCTACACTTTCTCCCTTATCAGTTGGGAACATGGAAAACTCTAAAAGTACCGACATGGTGAATTCCTTTCTGATTTTTATATATCTGGGATTGCTGTTATTATAATTACTCAATTTTATACCAACAACTCATGAAACCAGTATAATTTAAATCTGCTAGAAAAAATCAAAATTCTGAAAAATTTACAAAAAATATCGAGATGGCTGTTTATGCTGATCTCTTCTGGAGAGATAAATGAAATATATAACACTGGCTGATAGCCAACTTAAGGTTTCTGAAATTTGTTTGGGTACCATGACTTTTGGACAACAAAATGATGAAACTCAAGCACATCAGCAGCTCAATTATGCCCTTGAGAGTGGTATTAATTTTATTGATACAGCAGAGATGTATCCAGTACCTCCCAATGCTGAGACAGTATATAGAACGGAAAAAATTGTGGGGAACTGGCTTAAAAACCGGAATAGAGAACAATTAGTTATTGCTACTAAAATGACTGGATCGGGTCGTGACATGTCCTGGGTGCGTGATGGGCAGCATCAATTTAATCGTAAAAATATCCGTGCTGCTGTAGAGGATTCATTAAAACGTTTACAGACTGATTATATTGATATCTATCAACTGCACTGGCCAGAACGTAATACTCCCATGTTTGGTCAATACCTTTATACACCAGATGAGGAGCGTGATTTTACTCCGATAAAGGAGACCCTGGAGGTTTTGTCTGAATTGGTGGAAGAAAAAAAAATTCGTTATATCGGTTTATCTAATGAGTGGCCATGGGGAGTGATGCAATTTTTAAATATGGCGCGTGAGTTTAACCTGCCACGTATAATAACTATTCAAAATGCCTATAATCTGATTAACCGAACCTATGAGACGGCATTATTGGAGTTTTGTCACCGAGAGAATATTTCTTTAAATCCTTATTCACCCTTAGCATTTGGTCACTTAAGTGGTAAATACCATAACAACCCCAATGCAAAAGGGCGGGTGACAATATTTGATGGCTTTGCGCAACGATATAATAAAACCAATGTGCCTAAAGCCGTTGCAGCCTATGTAGAATTGGCTGAAAAATTTCACTTAAGTCCAGCTGAATTAGCTCTTGGATTTGTTTATTCGCGTTGGTTTACAGCAAGTACAATTATTGGCGCCACAACAATGGAACAACTGAAGGAAAATATTGCCGCATGTGATATTCAATGGAGTGAGGAGCTTGAAAAAGAAGTGCAGAAAATACACCTGCAGTTCTTTAATCCAGCGCCATAATCTGGTGAGTAAAAAATTGCGAAAGTGGCTTGTTCTTCATTATTTATAAGGAAAATATGAACACGCCAAATAGAGCCTGGCTGATTTTACTATTTTTTATTAAAAAAATAAGGTTTGTTCGTCTCTACATATATGGGTAAAATAATATATACTTTTGTGTATTTAAGGATGTAAATATGAAAATCAATTTTGTTTTAAAGCTGTTCTGTTTAATGTTTGGCTTGTCTATATCTGGGGTTTCTTTTGCACAACAAGGTTCTAATTTAGCTAATTTTCAGCAAGGTTTTATTCTGTCTCCTTGTATGTATGCTTTATTAAATGGAGAAACAAAACCCAGAGCTTACAATGTAGTGATGAAGCAAATAGATGATAGTCTAACATTTACGGTTGATTCAGTAGAGTTGGCTAAAGAGGGTGAATGTGATGAATATTCACCACCTATTGATACTGCTGCTAGCTTGGGTTTAAATATGGATGATATTATTCCAGAGGGCTGCGAAGATATAAATGGTTCAATAAAAGATGTATTTGATAATATCTCCTTAGGGCTTGATGAATCGGATAATGCCATTGCAAATTCAGTTGGCACTTTAATTACAAATGCTATATCAAGTGGTTTTGATAATGCATCTTATAGTTGTGATGAATGGGATGAATAAAAAAATCACTTTTCACCTTCTTAGTGATCTCCACTTAGAGTTTAATCCTGATTTTGAGGCTGATAAGCATATTGATGCCGATATAGTTGTTTTTATCATCATGGGTTATTACATACTGCTGTAGTTACGATGTTTTAACATATTGCAGTAGACATTATAATATAAAATATATAATTTATATCAAAAAAAACATCATCAATACCATCATTTGGAGGTATTATTAAAAAATTGTAGGTGGTATTCTTCCTTAAATTGTTATATAAATTAGTTACTACTATTTTAAAAAATAGCATTTTTGTTTTATTTATATTGTTTAATTTAAAATATAAATAAAACAAAGTTGGAATAAATTTATTAAATAACTGCTTTTATAATTAAATAATTAAGGTGTTAGTGATGACTGCTTTCTATAAAGAGATACAACAAAAAGTAGATAGAACTTGTGATAATTCAAAGGCACAATTAGAAAAAGCTGTTGTACATAAATTTTCACCCTTAGAGGTAAAAAAAATTCGTTCAAATTTGGCTATGAGTCAAACTCAATTTGCATTTTCATTTGGAATTAGTGTTAGTACATTACGCCACTGGGAAAGAGGAGATAGAACGCCTCAGGGCCCAGCTCTTGTTTTACTCAATGTAGTGGCAAAAAATCCCAGAGCGGTATTAAATGCTCTGGTTGACTAAAATGCTATTCAAAGAGTTATTCAATACAATGCGCCAAAGCCACTTTGAGCCTTTGTAATTGTTCTTTATTGGCAGGCAAACCAAAACGTAAACCATCCTTTTTATCTAATAGGCGAACTAAAACTCCTTGCCGAGCAAGTAGCTGACTTATCTTTTCTGCATTTTCACAATAGGCGGTTTGAAATAAGCTGCAACCTGATATTACTAGGGTATTATCAAAAGTTTGCCTTAATATTTTTAATAGTTGACTAGACTGCTGATTAAGGTAGTACCTATTTTCTTTTATCCATTGTTCATCAGCTAAAGCTTTGGCAACTATCCAGCGAGCAGGGTGGTTAACTGACCATGGCATAAGTTCTATAGATATTTTCTCTAAAAGCTCTGTGCTGCTAAATATAAATCCACAACGAATTCCAGCCAGACCAAAAAATTTACCGATGGAACGTAATATAATTAAACTATTATTTTTGATATTAGGCAGCAGACTGAGTTCTTCTGTACTGTCCATAAAAGCTTCATCAATAATAAGATAGGCATTCTGGTATTTTGATTTTTTCTCAAAAAAGTCTAAATATTTTAATAGTTGTTCTGTTTGAAAAATAAAACCACTGGGATTATTAGGGTTAACAATAACTAAACAATCGAGTTGTTCAAGTTGTGAATCAATTTCGTCGGGGTGTAATAAAATTATTTTATGGTCATTATTTTGCCAGGCATATAAATGCTCTGCATAAGTGGGCGAGACAATACCAACGGTTAAATTATTACCTAATATTTTAGGTAGTAGCTCAATGCTTTGCTGGCTGCCTGCGGTAACCTGTAAACTGGAACTATTATAATAATTTGCTGCAATAGTTAATAAATTATCACTATCTGGCAGATTACGATAAACCTCAGCAGGAATAGCTGGCACAGGCCAGCCATTTGGATTAACTCCTGTTGTTAGATCCAGGCAACTATTTTTATCCAGATGGTATTTGGCAATAAGCTGATTAATTTGCCCACCATGTTGGGGACGTGTGGTTTTGGTAGTTTTAATAGAGTGCATAAAAACCAGAAAAGAAAATTAAAAATAATAAAAATAACCATAGCCATAAAACCCGCTTGAGCAATTCTACCGAGTTAATGATATCATCTGCCTGTGCTATTTTTCCTTCACCTAAATCAGGGCGATTAATAAATTCCCCATGATAAAAATCCCCACCTCCAAGTTTTATACCCAGAGCGCCACTACCCGCTGACATTACCACACCAGGGTTTACTCCCGACCAGTGTTTAGCCTGGGTTTTCCAGCAATATATGGCGCTTTGCCAATTACCCATCATGGCATAAGAAAGAGCGGTTAAACGGGCAGGAATATAATTTATAAGATCGTCTAATTTAGCAACAGCAAAGCCAAAATACTTAAATTGTTTGGTTTTATAACCCCACATGGCATCCAGTGTATTAATCAGCCGATAAGCCAAAATTCCGGGTACGCCAGCAATAATAAACCAGAAAACAGGAGCAAATACCGCATCGCTTCCATTTTCTAAAACCGATTCTATGGTTGCCCTGGAGATATCACTTGCTTGCATTTGATCCGTATCTCGGCTGACTATCATGGCTACTTTGGAGCGGCTAATGGATAAGCTCTGGTTTTCTAAAGACGGGTTTTCTAAAGACTGGCTTTGCAAAGACTGGTATATTTCAATAGCATGTGATCGTAAACTCTGCATTCCTATACAACTATAGACAATAACCAAGGTAAAAATATTTACCCATATAGAATCGTTTTGTATGGTAAAAAAGTGCACTATAAAAATAATAGGAAAAACCGCTAAAAAGAGGGCGATAAAACCCAAAGCAAATAATTTTTGATTACTGAACGCTGGAGAATTTAAATATTTTTCCAGCTTATTTGCATAATTGCCAAACCCAACCAGCGGATGAAATTGTTTGGGTTCACCTAAAAAATGATCAACTAAAAGAGCCAGACATAATATAATAAACGTTGAAATTGTAGTCACTCCACATATTTAGCTTAATTGGGTTTATATAAGCGCTATATTGTAACTGGTAAATTATAAAATGAGAAAAAAAATAAACTGTTTAATGATTCAGGGCGCAACTTCAGATGCGGGTAAAACTGCAATTGTTACGGGTTTATGCCGTATTCTTGCACGCAGAGGAATTAAGGTTGCTCCATTTAAACCACAGAATATGGCATTAAATAGTGCAGTAACCTGTGATGGAGGGGAAATTGGACGTGCCCAGGCTTTGCAGGCAGAGGCCTGTGGAATAGAACCTCATACCGATATGAATCCAATTTTACTTAAACCCAATTCAGATACTGGTGCTCAGGTCATAATTCAAGGTAAAGCGCAATTTAATATGGATGCTCGTAGTTATCATGATTATAAAAAAACTGCCATGAAAACTGTATTAGCATCGTATTATCGTTTAGCAGAACAATATGATGTGATATTAGTGGAAGGTGCAGGCAGTCCTGCTGAAATCAATTTGCGTGAACATGATATTGCTAATATGGGTTTTGCCGAAGCAGTAGATTGCCCGGTTTTTATTTGTGCTGATATTGATAAAGGGGGTGTTTTTGCACACCTATACGGAACTTTGGCACTTTTATCTGCTTCAGAGCAAGATCGGGTTAAGGGTTTTATTATTAATAAGTTTCGAGGTGATGTAGAACTTTTATTACCTGGAAATAAATGGTTAGAGCAAAAAACTAATAAAGCGGTATTAGGAATATTACCTTATTTACACCATCTGCATTTGGATGCTGAAGATGCAATTGTCCATATCAAAGTCGATAAAACAAATACTATGGAAAAGATAAAAATTATAGTGCCAATTTTATCTCGGCTTGCAAATCATACTGATTTTGATCCTCTGCAACAGCATCCTCAGGTTGATTTTGAGTTTGTTGCGATGGATAAAGTGAAAGACCAAACTGCTCCAGCGGCCGATCTCATTATTATACCCGGTAGTAAAAGTGTAAGAGATGATTTACAACAGCTGATAGATTTTGGCTGGTTAGAGCATATTAACAAACATCTTCGATATGGCGGTAAATTAATGGGAATTTGTGGTGGCTACCAGATGTTAGGTCAAACAATTGATGATCCTCTGGGGATTGAAGGTTCACCTGGCTGTAGTAAAGCAATGGGCTGGTTAAATTGCGAAACAACCTTGCATGCTGAAAAACAATTACGCCAGGTAAAAGGCCATTTTCTGGCAAATAAGGTAGCGGTTGAAGGTTACGAAATTCATTCTGGAGTAACTAAAAAAAATATCTCTG
>JASFYQ010000159.1:0-16946 GCA_045047105.1 Pseudomonadota bacterium
GGGCGTAAAACCTCGACGACGTAAACCGGCAATAGTCGGCAAACGCGGATCATCCCAGCCGCTCACCAAACCTTCGTTAACCAGCTGAGTTAACTTACGCTTACTCATTACCGTGTATTGTAAGTTCAAACGTGAAAACTCAATTTGCTGCGGATGACACTCGATAGATATATTACCTAACACCCAGTCATACAAAGGGCGGTGATCAGCAAACTCAAGCGTACAAAGGGAATGAGTTATACCTTCAATTGCATCCGATATAGGATGCGTAAAATCATACATTGGATAAATAGACCATTCACTACCGGTTTGATGATGCACAACACCCTGTCGAATACGATATAAAGTAGGGTCACGCATATTTATATTAGGCGAAGCCATATCGATTTTAGCGCGCAAAACACGCTCACCGTCGTTAAACTCACCGGCTTTCATGCGTTCAAATAAATCAAGATTTTCTTCAACCGAACGATCTCGATAAGGGCTAGGCTTACCTGCCTGTTTCAAATTCCCCCGATACTCACGGGTTTCCTCAGCGCTTAAATCACAAACATAAGCCTTGCCCGACAGAATCAGCTCAATCGCATAATCATAGATATTTTGAAAGTAATTAGACGCATAATAAAGACGATCCTGCCAATCACAACCTAACCATTTCACATCTTCCTGAATCGCATGCACAAAATCCACATCTTCTTTTTCGGGATTAGTATCATCAAAACGTAGGTTACATGTGCCCTTATAATCTTCAGCCATACCAAAATTAAGCAAAATAGATTTTGCATGGCCTATGTGTAAATAACCATTCGGCTCGGGCGGAAAACGAGTTGCGATTTTGCCATTATTTTTATTGGCAGCCAGGTCATCTTCGATTATGTGACGAATAAAATTAGCCGGTTTTAGTGTTTCTTCTGTGCTCATTGAATGGATTTTCTATAGTTAATTTTGAATTGGCGGTATTTTAGCCTTTATTGGGGGAAGTTATAAGGCGTAAAAGCAAATCCCCCTCAATCCCCTTTTGCTAAGGGAGAGGCAAAAAACTCCCCTCTAATACAAAGGGGGACCAGAAAAGAGTTAAGCTTTTGTTCCCCTCTTAGAAAAAGAGTGGCTAGGGAAAATTTAGCTTTTAACACCCCATTCATCAAATTTAAGTTCCCACTCCCAAGCATGTCGCAATATCACCTCAAGGCTAGCAAATTCAGGCTTCCACCCAAGCTCCTTCTGTAACAAAGTAGAATCTGCCACCAACCGCGCAGGGTCACCATCACGCCGCTCCCCTATTAACACAGTAAAATCACTACCCGTAACCTGCTTAGCCACATTAATTAATTCTTTAATCGAATATCCCTGCCCATTCCCCATGTTATAAGCCTTGGTTTCACCACCCGCTACCAAGTACTCTAAACCTAATAAATGCGCACTGCACAAGTCATTAATATGAATATAATCTCTTACACAAGTAGCATCTTCTGTATCGTAATCACTACCAAAAATAGTAATGTTATCTCGCCTACCAGATGCTGCCTGTAGTACTAAAGGAATTAAATGTGTTTCAGGAATATGGCGCTCGCCCAACTCACCTTCGGGGTCTGCACCCGCTGCATTAAAGTAACGCAAACTTACCGATTTCAAACCATAAGCATGATCAAAATCACGTAAAATTTGCTCAACCATAAGTTTGCTATGGCCGTAAGGATTAATCGGTTTTTGAGAATGTGCTTCATCAATAGGTGTGTAATCTGGCTCGCCAAAAGTCGCCGCAGTAGATGAAAAAATAAAACTTTTCACATCATGCTCAACCATAGCATCTAACAATACCTGGGTATTAGATACATTATTACGGTAATACATAGACGGTTTTTCAACTGACTCACCCACTTGAATATAAGATGCAAAATGCATCACACCATCAAAGGTATTTTCTGTAAACAGCTTATCCAATAAAACAGCATCTGCAATATCACCCTCAATAAAAGCACCATATTTCACAGCGTCTTTATAACCATTAGAGAGATTATCTAAAGTAGTAACATCATGCCCATCACGGCTCAGCATTTTTACCATGTGAGAACCAATATAACCCGCACCACCAACAACCAAAACGTTCATCTAACTATCCTATAAAACCAATGTATTTTTCTGAGAAACACATAATGACATAAAACTAATCCAATACAAAACTACAAAGCCTATAGCCCTGCCATTTACTAATGCAGAAAAACATTGACTATGAGGATTACCATATTCTATTACATAACCCTTGATCAACTTGTAACTTTGCATATTTTTGATAATGCCCTAAGCCTATACCAAACACAGGGTTATCAGTATATATCTTCCATGAAGCCAGTCACATTTCTAAACGCGTAACGTCAGATGTTCTTCACGCACTAGATTTATGTCACTATCGATAATTGCTGCAATGTTCTGTCTATTTGTTTACTAGCACCAGTTTGAGGCAGCAAATATATTAGACTTAGAAATAGCATTCATATACCACCGTTTAATGTTTTTTGACATAACGATAAAAACGGCTGCACAAACCAAAGGTACAAAATAATTAAAAAAGAAAACGAAATCCAGCCTCCACGGGAACCAGGCATAACCAGCCAATGACATACATCCAATCACTAATGATAAATCACCAAAAAATATGGGATGGGTAATACCCTATACTCTATTTAAATTCAACACAAAAACATCATTCACTGCTATATACCTGCAGCTATAATAGAACCTAAAACAAGCCCATACCATATAAAAGAAAGTTTAATTCCGTTATGCCTTAAAAATATATAAAGAGGTATCATTAATAAAAAATGTAAATATTTGCCAATTATTTTATATCCAAAGCCAGCATAAATAGAAATAAATAGTGAAACACAAAAAAATCTAATTAGGGAAGTAAAAAACTACATCTTGTCATGATTTATCTATAACGATTGTTTGCGATACCTAAAAAAAGAGTAAAATCCAATTAAAACAAATAGGCCTGATATAACACCATTAACTATAGGCACTATTTATACAGTCGCTGGATAAAGAAGAAGAGAAAGACTAATAAAAATAACAGAATAATTATAGGTTTTGGTATTCAAAATAGATTATACGCTTCTAAGGTTCATAGAAAACAACTTACACCAATGTATCAATAAGCATTTTTATTAACAAATCCTTTAAGAACAGTAATAAAGATAATTTTCAGATCAAACCAAAGTGACCAGTTTTCAATATAATATAAATCATATTCAACGCGAGTTGATATACAGGTATCACCTCTTAATCCATTAATTTGCGCCCAGCCGGTAATGCCCGCTTTTACCATATGCTTTTGCATGTAACCTGGAATTTCATACTTAAATTTATCTACAAACTGAGTTCTCTCAGGTCTTGGCCCTACAATTGACATTTTTCCAGTTAGCACATTAATAAACTGGGGCAGCTCATCAAGACTTGTCTTTCGTATAAACCTACCAAATTTCGTTGTTTCTTTAATTTGGGCATTCCCCCATTTAGCAGTTTGCTCATCATTCACTGGCATAGATCTAAACTTAAGTATTTTAAAAATTTTACCATTCCAGCTAACCCTATCTTGCTTAAATAGAATTGGACCTGGTGAGCTCATTTTTACACCCAAGGCTATAAGTAACATGATTGGGGAAATTAAGATCAATATAATTAGTGCTAACATACGATCTTCAATTTCTTTTATTAACTGATTACTACCATCCATTGGAGATACTGATAAATTTACAGCTGGAAGCCCTGCTATTTCAGTCATTGAATGATGCAAAAGAGCAAAACCAAATATATCGGGTATTAACTTGATATTAATAGGGTGATGATTTATATCATTTAATAGCTTTTTCATTTTCAACTCAGAGCGTAGTGGTAGTGCTAGCCAAATTTCGTCAATTTGATGCTTTATCAAATAATTATTAATACTGCCCAAATCACCCTCAACCTTACAACCACAGCACTCCAAATTAAGTTTATCAATATTATCATCAAATATTGCGGATACAGCATACCCCGCCCAATGAGAACCACTTACCGCCTTTACTGCTTTGAGCCCTAAATCACCAGCACCAACAACAATAACACGCCTTATATTCTTCCCCTTAGTACGTTGATATTGTAAAAAACCGTACATAGCCATTCTTAAAAACAACAACAACATTAAGCAAGAAACAGCCCAGTAGCCTAACCATAAACGAGAATAATCAGCAGAAAGTTTTAATGAGAATAGAGTAATAATAAGAATCATCACAACAGTTGACCAAGCCAAAAAGATGGCCTTAGCCTGCTTCAATAAGGTCTGACCTCTCCAGGAATTATATAAATCAAATAATGGAAAAACAAGTAACACACATAAAAATACAAGAAATATCAATAGCTTATAATCTTGTATATTAAAAGCTGGAACATCATTAAATTTATACAAGAATGAGATATAAGCAGTGAAAAGAACGACAATTGGATCTAAAAACCTTGAAAACAAGACTAAAATGCCTGAATAGCTTTTAAATATAGATTTTTTAAACATAATTACTGACAATTAAGATAATAATAAAGTTATTATAATGCAATATTGATGGTGGTGTAATTTATTTCATATAAAACAATTGACTACTTCAAAGTATCGATCTTTTCTTCTATGAATATCTTTATTTTATTTTGAAATAACCTTTTTGTGAATTTCTCAGCTTGTTTATGAATATCCAATACATCCAATTTATCTTGGCTATTTTCAAAAGAAGACACACATAAATTTATACTCTCAATAGACTGTTCATAAAATAAATACCCAGAAACACCATCTTTAACTGTTTCTAACGCCCCTCCTTTTGCATATGCTAATACAGGTGTTCCACAAGCCATCGCTTCTACAGGTACCATACCAAAGTCTTCGATTCCCGGAAAAATTAATGCTTTTGCATTACTAAGATACTGTTTACATTCGTCCCACGGTAAACGCCCCAAAACAGAGATATTTGTATTTTCTTTTGACTTAAGTGCTGCATACTGTTCTCCTTCACCTATTACAACTAGCTTAAGGCCATTTTTTTCAAAAGCATCAACAACTAAATCTGCACATTTATAAGGTGTTAATTGACCTAGAACTAAATAATAATCAGACTTTTTTCCCGTGCATACAAATTCATCAATATCTACAGGAGGATATATAACTATCGATTCACGCCTGTAAAACTTTTTAATTCTCTTAGCAACGAACTTTGAATTTGCAATAAAAAAGTCAACTCTATCCGCCGACAAACGATCCCAAATTTTTAAATAATGCACTAGAGGCAGCATCATTATCCTTGTCAATGTACCTGCCTTATTTTTATACTCGGGATATAGGTCCCATACATATCTCATAGGTGTATGACAATAACAAATATGTAATGAATCAGGATTAGTTATAACACCTTTTGAAGGTCCAGACTCACTTGAAATAACAATATCATATTCACGAAGATCAAGCTGTTCTAGTGCGATAGGCATTAATGGTAGGTATTTTTGGTAAAGCTTTGTTGCAAATGGTAATTTACTGATAAATGTAGTAAATATATTGATATTTTTTAGCTTTTCTTCAACTAATGATTTTTTATAAACATGAGTATATACATCTGCCTCTGGATAAATCTCAAGCAAACTTTCAATTACTTTTTCACCGCCTCTCCAATTTATTAACCAATAATGAATAATAGCTATTTTCATTTTAGCCATGCTGATAACTCCACATTTAATAACTTCTCAAGACAATGAACGTCCTCTCTAAATATACCTAACAAAAACTCTCTGTCATCATCTGATATTTTTGGCTTGTCATCCTTATACTCGACATATAAAAAACTAACGATAGGGCTATGCTTTATTAAACCGACCAAATTAACTAAACCAACTTTTCTAGATAAATTTGCAAGAAATTTCACTAATTTTGATAAAAAATAGTATTTTGACTTACTTGCAATTCTAACCTTTTTTTTATAATTAATTTGTTCGTAAAATGATATACCTAAAAAATTATATAGCTTCATTGCAAATTTAGTCGGATCTTTTTTTAAGTCACCGAAAAAAAATATTTTGACATTACCCTTGTCAAAAATATCGAAATACACTTGCAGGTGTTGACTGTACATGCTATTGCCAATTAACTCCGGCTGACTTATTAGTGCATCACGAAACGACTCCCTAGTAACACCTGACCGAGCTAAATATAAATAATGAGAAAAAGTTCTTTCAACAGGGTGACGAAGACATGTAATTAATTTAACATCAGGAATGTCATTTTTAATTCGTAATGCAGCATCCCTTGAAAACATATAATCATGTGATAACTCACCTATAGCTTTTACATTCCCATCTATACCTTTAAAAAAGCCACTATACCAAGATATCCCCCTATGATACTGCTTATCAAAATAATAAATATCCTTACATTTAGGAACAAACGATTCAGGGTGCTGCATAAGGATACTATGAATCCAACTCGAACCAGTTTTATCTGGCCCAATGTATAAGAAATTAGGTAACACTGCCCCTTCCCTCTCTATCCCATGATAATAATATATTTTTATTGGACATTCTATCTACAGAAAATAAGAAACCAATAAATAACCAAATATTCAGCCAGCTAATAGATGGAATAGTAAATAATGAAACCAGCAATGTAATAAGCATTCCATAAACAAGCCCTTTTATATTCAGATCAATATGGTTTGTTTTGCTTTTAAAGTCACATTTTTTTACAACTCGTAACAACACTAGCAATAACGGTAGAATGAATAAAACAATACCCACGACACCTAGCTCAGCCAATAATTTAAACAGCATCCCCATAGGCTCCCAAAATTTATCAACCATCACATCGGAATACTCATTAACATAAAAACCATAATTCCCTATTCCGACACCAAATAAAGGATGATCGATAAATATAAATATAGCAGTTAATGCCATTTGGACACGAATATTTGTTGAATAACTTTCTCCCGACAAAGACTCATTTAATCTGTGAGTAAATATATTATCGGATAACATAATTAAACTTAATATAACAAACATAAGTACAGCTATTATTAAAAAAAGATAATATTTTCTCGTAACTAACAACTCCATAAATATAAATATAAATAATAAAAATAGCGCCAGATATGTAGAAAAAGAAGTTGTAAAAATAGCTGTTATAAATATAACTATAAAAACAATAAAAGTGACTATATTATTATAAATGATATAAATACCATTTAATACGAATGGAAGCATATACCCAAGAACACCAACCAATAAAAACCCGAACATTGCAGGCTCACCAGACAATGAACTCACTCGTTTAACGTCTCCATAATACTGTTGATAACCTGCTGGAATTGAAATGTTATTGTGCAAGAAATCTGGATAAGGCAGACCAAATGTAAATGATACAAACTGATAACATCCAAATACACATAAAATCAGTAATGAATAAATGTAACTACGCATACATTTTTCAAGCTGACTTAAATCTCTCACCACAAATTGAACTAAAATTAACGCCACAAAAACCAAAGGCAAATACACAGACTGCTTAATAGAACGAACCCATGGCGTTTCCCCCAACCCAAGCCCTGACGCAGGTATACTAGCCGATAAAAAAACTGTACATAATGCATATATAACAAATATAAAAAACAATATATTAGGTAGAGAGAACATATAGCGATCAAGCACTGGGCTCACTAGAATTGAAATCAAGATAAGCATTGTTAATATTAATATAAAAAAATGAGAAAACTGGACGCTAAAGCCATAACTAGGAACAGATATTATTGCTATAGACACAAAGGGTATAAAAAAGATATACAGCCTCAAAAATGAAAATACAACTGAGGAGAATTTCATATTGATTTATTAATATTTATTATAAAAATATTTGCAACCCTCTACCACGCCATAACACATCTCTTTTGCCGATGTTAAAAACATTATTGGTTGCTTTATATTCTTCAATACAACCCAACCAATAAAGAAATAAGTCAAATACAATGGAAAATATAATAGGGAATAATGCTTCAATTGAAAAACTGTTTCGCATAAATAGCTCGCCCTTCTATTCCAAGGAGCTCTAGTTGCAATAGTTTTATTCGTAGACATTTTCAACTCAGACGTTCCTCCCGATGGGGTCTTAAGGTGAATTAGATATGCTTCAGAACTAAAGAACGTCTTTAATCCCATTTGATTCATTCTATAAAAAAAATCCGTATCTTCTCTCAAATAAGGTGCAGGCAGAGCTTCATCAAACCCACCAACTAAGTCAAAGACTTTCCGCCTAAATGACATATTACATCCTTTTGCTGCTAATACATTTCCATTTTTGCTAGAATGATAATTTATATTAGGCCTACCTAAAAAATTTCTTTTGGTGATAGGTATATCTGCTTTTTCCATATTTGGCTCTTCTAAAATGCCGCCAGCTATAGCATCTATATCACCTTCTCTTTCATATACCTGTACATGTTTTTGAACAAAATCACTATTCAATATAACATCATCATCAATAAATATTAAAATATCACCTTCAGCTTTATCAATACAAACATTTCTTGCTTGAGGCAAGCCTTGACATGGCACATTAAAATACTTAATTTTATTCGAAAACACTTCTAACTGTTTCTTTGTTTCTACATTATGATTATCGGTTTGATCAACTACAATAACTTCGTAATTAGGATAACTTTGATCAAGACAATAACCTATAGTTTCACATAATACTTCTTCTCTATTTAAAGTTGGAATAAGTATTGATACTAATAGTTCCATTATTTAATACACCATTTTTAATACACAATCATTCAAGTAAAAGAGCTTCCCATTTTTCAAGCACATCACCTACATTATAATGAAGCACTCTCTCTGATGCTTTCTTTACATATTCCTGCCTTAAGGACTTTGACTCTAAAAGCATTTTAATACCATCTTTCATACTAGCAATATCACTACATTTAACTAATACCCCATATTCGTTATCACCTAATATCTCTCTTGGCCCAGTTGGACAATCGGCTGCTAAAACAGGAACCCCTGCGAGCATTGCTTCCAATATAACCATACCAAACCCCTCTGCTCTCGATGGCAAAACATATAAATCTGCTTTTGAAATCATACATATTAAGTCTTCAACAAAACCATACAATTCGATATACTCAACTATACCAAGCTTAATAATCAAATCATTTAAATTTTTCTTCTCAGGCCCATCCCCATAAATGATTAATCTAACAGCGACGCCATCATCAATAAGACTAGCCATTGCTTTAATCAGCAAATCAAAACCCTTCCTATAATTTAATGTACCAGCACTTACTATTAGATATTCTTTATTACTATCATTAAAAAAATCGGGTTCAATTCTAGATAATGAAGCATCAACACCTGAATTAACTTCTATTGGATTATTTATAATAATACAATTGCTTTTATTAATTGGTTTCAATATTTTGTTTAATGATTTTTTAGCGCCCTCGGTAATACAAACTATTGTTGATAATTTTGGATAAATTAACTTTATTAAACCTATATGTATTTTAGACCTACCATCAATTACTAAATATTCATTAATATTGCAATGCATCCAACTTATTACTTTGACACCCGAAAACAAACTAGCAACATAGCAAGTATATGTTGCTAGTAATTCCAAACCGGCAACCACAATGTCATTTTTTTTAATACTAAAATTTAATTTTTTAATGATACGCGGCAATATAAAGGTTAAACTTTTTCTATTACATGCGAAAATCACTTTAATATGTGGAGCTATTTTATCATAATATTTACAATCATTTGACGTGAATACAAATAGCGTTATTTCAAATTTGGTTTTATCTAAATTATTAATGATAGTTAAATTAACTCTTTCCGCGCCCCCTCCACGTAGGCTTGGCAGTACGAATATAACTTTTTTTAATTTCTTCATTTAAATGCATTTACTTTTTTAATAAAAGGACACTGATGAGCCCATCATTTTTTATATTTTCTAGCTTATTATTTAAAAGTCTATCTATAAATCCAAATAATTTATATATTACTTTTTGTAACAATTTCACATGCTCGTCAAGGCTACCTACAAATGACATCTGGGTTACGACAAAACCAGCATCGGCTACCATTACCTCTAATAACCAGTGCGGCAAGATTGTCATATGGCCCGATCTATAATACTGATGTTTATCAAATCCATAAAAGGCATTTCTTTTTAACATCAATAACTTAGAAAAACTGCTCATAATATTTGGAGTTGTGATTATAACAACCCCATTAGGCTTTACATGTTTATATATCTGTTCAATAAAATGACGTGGATTCTCTAGATGTTCAATTATTTCTACCGCAACAATAGCATCGTATTGATTATCAACCCCTTCCCAATTTTTCATATTTAGATCCAAACATTGAGGAGATATAGCATCAAACTTCCAACTATCACCGTCCAAGTCAACTGGGTCTATGCTAAATCCTTCATCTGTCAATCGATTTGTTAAAGCACCAGAACCAGCGCCTAGCTCTAAAACTTTGACAATAGAGCCAGCTTGTTTGCTTAATAACTCTGCTACATATTCATGTAAACCATTTGCAGCATGAATAGGAATACCTTTATAGCTTCGCCCCGTCTCTGTTCTATGTACTTTACTTAAACTCACTAAATTCCCACCTCTATTTGGATTTTTTCTTTATACACACGAATAAATATAAACATTAAATACAGCATCAAACAAAAATACGAAACTAAAGTAACTAATGCTGCCCCCTCCTCTCCATATATTGGAATATAAAAATAATTAAGCACAATATTTATTATCGTAGCAAAGAATATTGCCCACAAATTATACTTATTTAGTCCCCATGCTATTAAAATCACTCCCAACATGGAAACTACAAAATCAAATGGTATTGCTATGGCTAAATACTTTAAAACGACTACTGATTTCTTATCTGAAACATCGAATATATTAAAAAGCAACCATTCTGCATACCCTATAATAAACAAAGATAACACAGAGCCTATTGATAATAAAATCATCACATACTTAATAAGATTTTTGTATGATATATCACTCTTTACCACTTTAGGGTACACAACCTGCAAGACTAAATACATTATACCAAATATCAAAAAAATAATTCTATAAGCTGAGGTATAAATTCCCGCTGAAAGCGCACTGGACAATGCCACTAGCATTAATGTATCTACTGAATGAAAAGCTCTATTTAATAACATTGCACTACCTAAACGGAAGATGTTTTTCCACTTAAGCTCTTCAAAATAGTCAGGTTTTTTCTTATCTGAATGTAAGTCTATACTTATTTTTTTATAAAAAAATATTATGAATATAGAAACCACCAAAAACATACTCAAAAAATTAGCTACAATAACTACATCTAAATCCATTTCTAAAGCAAATAAACCTAACAGAATTGTAGATATATATATAACACCGACACCTACTCTCCATAGGCATAACAACAGGAACCTTTCACTTCCCCACAAAAGCCATTCTAAGCTAAATATGTACGGTATATTAGATGCAATTATTAATAAGGTGAAAATTTTAATATTTACAGAAACTGATGAGAAATATATATATACAGAACCCAAAATTAAAGCACATATACTTAAAACTAATCTTTTTCTAAAAATAGATAATATTAGATACGATGTATTAGAACGCTGCAACGCTATATTTCTTGCACCAATATTTGTCAACCCCATATCTTGGCCAACCATAAAAAATTGCAGCACCACAAATGCAAAACTATAAATACCTAGCTGTTCAACCCCTAACATCCTGGACACGATAACAAATGACAAAAAGACTGATATCCTCTGCACTGCCGTGCCGGCACCAAGAAGCATAATATCTGACAGCGTTTTTTTCATTATATTTATAATGCCCCATTAATTTAAAAACACTAATTTTTATTCAAAGCTTTTAAGTATGCATTGCTTATGGTTATGTTATGCATGCTTTATGTTAAGTTTTTGAATATAAATGCAGCACCTATATTTGACTGCAAAGCTTTTAATAAGCCATTAAGAATTTAAATCGAAATATGGTGGAGCTATGCGGGATCGAACCGCAGACCTCAACACTGCCAGTGTTGCGCTCTCCCAGCTGAGCTATAGCCCCAAATTAAGCGGCTAATATTATGATAAAACTACTTTATAGTCAAAATTCATCTTTGAAGCCTTAAAATATGTGTATTCCATTATTTAAGCATTCACTATATTATTATTTCCATTACTCTTCTTTTAAAGATTATGTTACATTAGCATTCTGATAGCCCTATTGAAGCCTATAGTAAAAATTCACCATGAAAAACAATGCATTACAAGATTCTAGCCCAATCTATATCCAAGGAACCACTTATTTATCAGATAATGATGTTAGTTTAGTTGATCTAGCTAATATTTTAGTTGATAAGCGCAAGATTATAAGCCTTATTTTTTTAATTTTTTTAATTCTAGGTGCTGCTGCAACTTTACTCATATCTAAAAAATATACGTATAGCATCTCTATTGAAATTGGTAGTCAGGTTATCAATGATTCATTTCAAAACTTTGAACCCCCTGAAAGCCTACTTGCTAAGCTACAACATAGCTTTATTCCCCAAGTTCTAAATGACTATAGAACCTCCCACCTTGATGATGGCAAAAAATATAAAATAGATGGAAGCATACCTACAAATAGTAACATTATTGTTTTAGAAGCTAATGGCACAGCCATACAAGCTGAACTATTAAGCAAGCTATTACAACAAACTACAAACAAAGCCATCGGTGATCATAATCGAATTTATTTATCTCTTAAAAACAACTTAACATCTAGGCTTAATGATCTTCGTTCAAAATTATCTAACCTAGGTACAGACGATAATCATATTGCCGAAAAAACTATGATTCAACACAATATTGATAGCTTTTCTTCTCAATTAGCTAACTTAAGAAATACTCGTGAGATGTCCCCCCCTATGAAGTCATTTGAGACAACAAATATCCATTCTGTTTTAATCTTATTCATTGCATCCTTTTTCGGTCTTTTTATTGGGATATTAGGAGCATTCTTTTCTGAGTTTATTTCAAAACTTAAGCCACAGCTATAAGCCATCATTTTCTACAATCAATAATACAAGCCATATATGAGTCACCTAAGACAAATCTTTTCCAATAATAACCTTATCTGTCTAATTTTATTACTATACCCGGTAACTGTGCTTTTGATAAAAAATGTAAATGGCATTATCTATATAACTTTAACAATACTTGGCTTAATTATTCTTATAAACAACAAAACTTCTAAAATAAGTATTGATGAAAAATTATTATTCATTGCCTTAAGCACGCTCTTTATAACCTCTCAATTAACGACTTTTTTAACTGATACTGAATACAAATATATTTGGGTATTTGTATATCTACCTCTAACTATCCCTATCTATATCTATATAAAAAACACACCTATAAAGCCTTTTTATTTCTGGTATGGCCTCGTACTAGGTGCATTAATATCTTCAAATATAGCCATTTATGAAATCTGGAAAAATTTACCTAGAGCTCAGAGTATCACTCACCCTATAATTTTTGGAAATTTATCATTATGCATGGGTTTTCTGAGTATTTCTGGAATTGGTTGGTTCAAGAAACAACATAAGTATTTAATATTTCTCCCTATACTTGCAGCAATTTCAGGACTAATATCTAGCGCTCTTTCTGGTACTAGAGGTGGGTGGGTGTCTATTCCTTTTATTCTACTTACTTATGTATGGTATTCGAAAAAAAACCTCAGCGTTAAATCTACTACTATTGCAATCATTTCAACTACCGTGTTATTTAGCGCTTTATATATAATCCCCCAAACAACTATTAAAAGTAATATTAACCGAACCTTAACTAGTATTGAAGACTACAATAATGGTGATATTGAGTCTCATTATTACGCCACTTCTATTGGTGCTCGTTTTGAAATGTGGAAAGCAGCTTGGAAAATATTCACTGAAAATCCTGGGACTGGTGTGGGTTGGCATAACTTTAAAAAACATGCTCAAAAGCAAGTTGATGACGGCTTAAGAAATCGCACTGTAGGTCTTCATACCAACGCTCATAGCCTATATTTATCTATTCTTGCAACAGGCGGAACACTTAATTTTATCTCTCTGATTGTTTTATTTTCTATATTAATTTATCTATTCGTAAAAAAAATAGATAACTCAAAAACCCCTGAAGCTCGTCAGTTTGCTTTGGCAGGCCTAATATTAATAGTTATATTTATGATAACTGGCATATCGTCATCGCCTTTAGAGCGTGCTAGACCCTCTAACTTCTTTTCATTTTATTTAGCATTTATTATGGCGTTTATTTATCGGTTTGAGAAAGGGTTGGAGGAAAGTTATGGAAGGGAGGAGAAGGAACTATAGGCTTTTTAAGGCTTCTTAATTATCAATTAGCTTCTTGCTTAGTTTGAAATTTAAAGACTAAAGCTTATCGCTATTCAGGCTTAGAACATTTTAATCTGGTTGATTATGGTGCGATATGTTTTTCGCTTTAAACATAAAATCAAAAGCTAAATTTCCCCTAACCCCTCTTTGGGAATAAAAGGGCTCTCTTTTTCTTAGAGGGCCCCTAATACTCTATCTTGCTAAAAGAAGGACTTAAAAATTGCCTATCTTCTAAGAAAACAACTACTTTCACTGCTTCCCAACAAACTCTATTGCTTGCTCTAATCTCACAATAGTTTGCTCCTTACCTAATAACTCCAACGTTATATCTATACCTGGTGACTTACCATGCCCAGTTACAGCCAAACGTAATGGCTGCCCCACCTTACCAAAACCTACTTCCAGCTTTTCAACTGTATCTTCAACAACTTTATGTATTGCTTTTGCTTGCCAGTTTTTCAAATTTTCATAAGCTGTTTTCAGGGTTTCTAGCACTTCTTTAGCAGCAGGCTTAAACTGTTTTTTAGCCTGTTTCGCATTGTATTCCGTTATATCTTCGTAGAAATAGCGTATATCTTCCACTAACTCCACTAAAGTTGCGCAACGCTCCTGATAAACTTTCATTACGTCCACCAAATCTGGGCCATTACTAACATCCAAGTTTGCCTGTTTGATATAAAATTGCAGCTCTTCAGCCAGCTGCTTGGGTGTCATCCCCTTCATATAATGCTGATTAAGCCATTGCAGCTTTTCAACACTCAAGCTTGATGAAGACTTATTAATATCATCAATATCAAATTTCTCGATCATTTCATCAAGACTGAATATTTCCTGGTCACCGTGAGACCAGCCCAGACGCACCAAGTAATTAATCACCGCTTCTTTCAGGTAACCGTCATCTCGATACTGCATCACACTTACCGCATCACGGCGTTTGGAAAGTTTTTTACCATCTGTACCATTAATCATCGGCACATGGGCATATTCGGGTATATGCGCACCTAACGCGGTTAATATATTGATCTGGCGTGGGGTATTGTTTAAATGATCATCACCACGAATCACATGGCTTATTCCCATGTCCCAGTCATCTACAACAACGGTCAAATTATAAGTTGGGTTTCCATCTGAGCGCTCAATTATCAGATCATCTATTTCTTTATTACTGATAATCACTTTTCCACGCACATGGTCTGATATTTCTACTTCACCTTCTAGTGGATTCTTAAAGCGTACTACCGTGTCATCTGCTTCTGTCAGGCCTTTATCCCGGCAACAACCATCGTATTTAGGTTTTTGCTTATTGGCCATCTGCTCTTCACGCATTTTGTCCAGACGCTCTCTGGAGCAGTTACAATAATAAGCATTACCTTCATCTAGAAGGTTTTTAGTGACTTCCTTGTATCTGTCATAACGATCTGTCTGATAAATTGGCCCCTCATCGTGATTTAGACCTAACCAGTTCATGCCTTCTAATATTGCATCTACTGCTTCCTGAGTAGAGCGCTCACGATCGGTGTCTTCAATACGTAAAACAAATTCACCACCCATTTTTTTTGCATAAAGCCACGAGAACAGGGCTGTTCTAGCACCGCCTATATGCAGGTAACCGGTTGGGCTTGGGGCGAATCTTGTGCGGATTTTCATATAGTATGTGCCTGTTAATTTGTTTTGCTCAGTTTACTCATAATGCGTCCAGAGCCGAATAACTTTAATTACGTGTTCTTTTTCATAAATCTGATACACGAGCCTATGTTGTATATTAATACGGCGTGAATAGGCACCGGATAAGTCACCTACTAATTTTTCATAAGGTGGTGGATTTTGGTAAGGGTCTTTTTTTATTACGTTTAAAAGAGATTGAGCTTTCTTTTTTAATCCAGATGCTGCAAGTTTTTTTGCATCTTTTTGTGCATGTTTTGTGTACACCAGCTCCCAGGTCACCAATCAAGTTCCTTAGCACTATCGGCTAAATCCTCACTTAGGCCTTCCTTTATTGACTCTCTCATCCCGGGCACTGAAAGCAAGTGAAGTGTTTCCGAAATTGCATTCCAATCTTCTTCCGATACTAAAACTGCATTACTTCGTTTACCAGTAATTACAACAGGTTGATGAGTATCGGCAGCTTCGTCAATAAGGCTATATAACTTTGATCTAGCCTCTGTGGCATTAAGTATTATCATTATTATAATCTCCTGACTCTAACGTACGCCAAACCGTACGCTTTATCAAGATTTTATATACTTAATATTCAATTTATTACTCTATAAGCTCTAATCACCAGTTAAAGACGGCTCCTACAGTTTCATGCATTTTTCTCTGGTGCGTATATGACCAAAAAATGCTAAGATTATCAACTGAATTGTTACAACATTAAGGTTTATTTTTATGTACCTTAAGGTCACTGGATCCCAGCTAGAAGCACGCTAGGATGACGATGTTTTGTTAGGGGTATTGTACTAGCTGGT
>JASFYQ010000160.1:0-23137 GCA_045047105.1 Pseudomonadota bacterium
GTTTAACGAGAAGATCTGTATTCTCGACATGCACCTCCGGTTTCTTCATACACGTCGAAGCCAATTTCGCCCCCATGTAATTCTAAAACGGATAGAACTGCCTTATTATATATGGCTTTGTATGTAATTTTCAATTGTTGAATGCTAAAAATTGAAATAACTAGCGTAATTTATTAAGACGAGATTTTTCTCTGTTCCAGTCGTGTTCTTTTGCGGCTGCTCTTTTATCGTATAAATGCTTGCCTTTTGCCAGGGCTATTTTGCATTTGACCCTGCCTTTTATCCAGTATAAACTCAGGGCTATAATTGTATATCCTTTACGCTCAACAGCACCTACCAGAGTACTTAACTCATGTTTGTGCAATAATAATTTTCTGCTGCGCTGAGCTTCTGGATGAACATGGGTGGATGCGGATAATAAAGGAGAAATAACGGCTCCAAATAAAAATGCTTCACCATTTTTTAGATGCACATAAATATCTCGAAACTGCACTTTGCCTGCTCGAAGACTTTTAACTTCCCATCCCTCTAATACTACACCTGCCTCAAATTCACGTTCCAGAGTAAAATCGTGGCGTGCTTTTTTATTTACTACAATAGTATTGGATGGTTTTTTTGATTTTTTCTTTGCCATAGTGGGATTATAAAGTATTAAGTGGATAAAATGAAAAATTTCTTGAGACTAAGCTGACTTTCATGGAAAATAGTTTATATTTATCTCTAAATAGGATTTATTAATTAGTGGTTATTTCTTGATAGATATACGTTTATAAAAACAAAACATGGCTAAGGTTTAACAATGACAAGAACAATATCTTCTGTACATGGGCAATGGTCAACGAGGCTGATTTTTATATTAGCTGCGACTGGTTCAGCAGTGGGTTTAGGCAATATCTGGAAGTTTCCATATATTACTGGAATAAATGGTGGTGGCGCATTTGTGCTGGTTTATTTACTCTGTATTGCTGTAATAGGTATTCCTATTATGATGGCTGAAATTATGTTGGGTCGAAGAGGTAGGCAAGATCCTATTAATACCATGAGAACACTGGCCAAAGAATCTGGGCACTCACAGTATTGGGCTATTTTGGGCTGGATGGGGGTTATTGCCGGTTTTTTAATTCTTTCTTATTATAGTGTAATTGCTGGCTGGGCTCTGGCTTATGTCCCAAGAGTGGCCTCAGGGATGTTTATTGATCAAGAAGCGGCTGGCATTAAAAGTATTTTTACCGATCTTATCTCTGATCCCGAGCGATTAATTGCCTGGCATAGTCTATTTATGTTTATGACTATGACTGTGGTTGCCAGAGGAGTGAAGAATGGACTAGAACAAGCGGTTCGTTATTTAATGCCTCTGTTAATGGTTTTATTATTAGTTTTACTTTTTTATTCTTTTCAATCAGGCTCCTTTATGCAAGGGGTTGAATTTTTATTTAAACCTGATTTTTCAAAGCTTACCGCTGAAGGTGTTTTATCTGCCATGGGGCATGCTTTTTTTACCCTGAGCTTGGGTATGGGGGCAATTATGGTGTATGGCTCATATCTTCCGTCACATACCTCAATTGCTTCCTCAGCAATATGGATTGCAATAATGGATACGCTGGTTGCTTTAGTTGCGGGGCTAGTTATCTTTCCAATTGTTTTTGCCAACTCTTTAGAGCCAGCCGCAGGACCTGGTTTAATTTTTGAAACACTTCCTCTGGCTTTTGGGCATATGCCCTATGGTAGCTTTTTTGGTAGCTTATTTTTTATTTTATTAGTTTTTGCTGCCTGGACATCAAGCATCTCATTAATAGAGCCAGCTGTTGTATGGAGTATGGACAAATTTGAATTAAGCCGGGTTTGCGTTTCCATGTATCTGGGAATTTTAGTCTGGACCTTGGGGTTATTATCACTTTTTTCTTTTAATATTCTTGCAGATATAACCTTTTCACTCTCTATCCTCTCTGACTATGGTGAATTTGTTATTTTAAAATCATCAACCTTTTTTGATGTGTTTGATTATCTAACATCAAATATTATGCTACCACTGGGAGGTTTATGTATTGCAGTTTATGCTGGATGGTTAATGAAACGCCATGCATCAGAAGATGAATTTGATTTGAACCCAGTACTATATTCTATTTGGTACTTTCTAGTTCGATATATTGCACCAATATCTGTTATTATAGTATTCATGAATGCCATAGGCATTATCAAATATATTCAGAAAATAACAGGTGTGGCTTAGGCTTGCAAGCTGGTTTAGCAATTTATTATGACAACTATTACAAAAAATGCACTTATACCCTATAGTGCTGAGGCAATGTATGACCTGGTACTTGATGTTGATCAGTACTATAAATTTTTACCCTGGTGTTCACAATCAGCAATTTTAAACCAGACAGAACTTCTTCTGGAAGGAGAAATAACGGTTGATCATTCAGTTTTTAAAAAATCATTTGTAACTCAAAATACCCTGATAAAAAATCAGAAAATTGAAATGAAATTACTAAAAGGGCCATTTAAGAGGTTAGATGGTATGTGGGAATTTACTGCATTGGATAAAACCTGTAGTAAAATATCACTCCATCTAGAGTTTGAATTTCAAAATAAAATTATATCTATGGCACTAGGGCCAGTGTTTAGCCAAATTGCCAATTCCATGCTGGATTCATTTTGCCAGCGTGCTATGGATGTTTATAGCAAGGCTCAGAATTAAGAATTAAGAGCTAAGAACTAAAGGGTTATAATCAAGTTATGGAAGAACTGATAAAAGTAGAAGTTGTTTATGGCACTAAAGACAAACAATTATTATTAGAAGTTGGACTAAAAGAAACTGCAACGGTTGAAGATGCTATTCGATTAAGTGGTATCTTAGCCGAATTTCCAGAAATTGATTTAAGCCAGAATAAAGTAGGAATTTTTTCAAAACTCAGTAAATTAGATAAGCCATTAAAGAATAAAGACCGGATTGAAATTTATCGCAAACTCATTGCTGACCCTAAAGAAGTAAGAAAACAGAGAGCTGCTGAAGGCAAATTAATGAAAAAAGGTGGTGGAGACGATACTAAAACAAAGAATATAGAGACAAAACAAAGTAAAGCCAAATTAGATAAATAAAAGCAAAATACTTAATTTTACTCTTTTATTAAGAAACACCTTTATTTATTGGAACTCTATCATTATAATAGCGTGCTTTAATTTTGCAAACAAACTGTTTGTAATTACAAGTTGAATAGTAAAATTAAAACAACTTTATATGTAACTTAAAAACACTTAGTATACAAGAATTAGTTTTTTTAAGTATTGTAAATTGGGCTTAGAGCCCTTTTTTTATTTGTAGCGAAAGGAATTAGTTCCTTAAATATTGTTTTGATACAAGACAACATATCATAATTGTATATGGATTTTATCGCTTAAATAGATTGAAACTGGAATGAAGAGTATGAGTGCTAACTTCGAAACATTACAACAATTGATAGAACCTATTGTAACTGGGTTGGAGTTTGAATTTATAGGGCTTGAGTATCTACCCAAAGGTCAGGGAGCTTTATTAAGAATTTATATTGACCATGCAAATGGAATAAATGTTGATAATTGTGCTGATGTGAGTAGACAGGTTAGCATGGTATTAGATGTTGAAGATCCTATTTCCAGTGAATATACCTTAGAAGTTTCATCACCAGGAATGGAGCGCCCATTATTTATTAAAGAACACTACCAGCAATTTATTGGTCATGAAATTAAGTTAACACTATTTCGCCCACTGGTAACCAGTAATAGAAAAAAATTTAAAGGTATTATTAATTTAGTTGAAGAAACTGAATCGGGTGAAACACTTATTATTTTAGAAATGGATAAAGAGCTATATGAATTGCCTTTATCAAATGTAAAAAAAGCCAACTTAGTTGCTCAATTTGATTTATAGAATAAATTAAAAAAAGTAATTATATAGTCAGCACCAAAGCACCTTACATTTATCAGTAGGAAACGAAGATGAACAAAGAAATATTATTAGTAGTTGATGCCGTTGCGCATGAAAAGGATGTTGAAAAAGAAATAATTTTTCAGGCACTCGAAACTGCATTAGCATCCGCTACAAAAAAAATCAATGATAAAGTGATAGATGTAAGTGTCGTAATTGATAGAAAAACAGGCGCTTATGAAACATTCAGACAATGGCGAGTTCTGGATGATGATATTGACCCGCTAGAAAATCAGGAAAAAGAGGTTTTATTCTCACGTGTCACCGAGCAACACCCGGATGTTAAACCCGGTGATTATATAAAAGAGCAAATAGAATCAATTGCCTTTGGTCGAATTGCAGTACAAGCTGCTAAACAGGTCATAGTTCAAAAAGTAAGAGAAGCTGAACGTCAGAAAATTGTAGAAAAATACCAGGATCGCGTGGGTGAAATGATCAGTGGTACAGTTAAACGCAGTGATAAAGGTAGAATTATTTTGGATCTAGGCTCAAATGTTGAAGCTATGATACCAAGAGAAGAAATGATTCCCCGAGAGCAAACTCGTAATGGTGATAGATTACGCGGATATTTAAAAGAAGTTAAACAAGAAACTCGTGGACCTCAATTAACTTTAAGTCGAGTTTGTCCTGAGCTATTAGTTGAATTATTTACTATTGAAGTGCCGGAAATTGGTGATGGTTTAATAGAGGTAAAAGGAGCTGCCAGAGATCCAGGTCTTAGAGCAAAAATAGCAGTTTTAGCCTTAGATAAGCGTATTGATCCTGTTGGTGCATGTGTAGGCATGAGAGGCTCAAGAGTGCAAGTTATTTCAAATGAGCTAAGTGGTGAAAGAGTAGACATAATTTTGTGGGATGAATCTCCTGCTCAGTTTGTTATTAATGCTATGTCTCCAGCTGAAGTGAGTGCTATAGTTGTTGATGAAGATTCGCATACTATGGAAGTTGCAGTAGAAGAAGGGCAGTTATCACAGGCTATCGGAAAAGGTGGACAAAACATTAAATTAGCTAGCCAACTAACCGGCTGGGGTTTAAATGTAATGACTGTTGAAGAAGCCGCATCTAAAACAGAAGAAGAGTCCAGAGTAATGCTGGAAAAATTGATGGAAGAACTGGATATTGACGAAGATGTAGCAGATATTTTGGTTAATGAAGGATTCGTATCCATTGAAGAAGTGGCCTATGTGCCGAAGGAAGAAATGTTACAAATCGAAGAGTTTGATGAGGAAATTGTTCAAGCTTTGCGTGATAGAGCACAAACCGTGTTATTGACCAAAGCAATTTCAAAAGAAGAACAATTAGATGACGGTGAACCAGCCAAAGATTTATTTGAAGTGGAAGGCATGGATGATATAACCGCTCATAAATTAGCATCAAGAAAAATTATCAGCATGGAAGATTTAGCAGAGCAATCAGTTGATGAACTGATTGAAATTGAAGGTATTAGCAAGGAACAGGCAGCCAGTTTGATTATGGCAGCAAGAAAACCTTGGTTCGAAGATGCTGAAACAGATAATCAAGAGTAATAATAGACGAGGAAAATAAGATGTCAGATATAAGTGTGATCAAATTTGCCGAGTCTGTTGGTGCTCCTGTTGAGCGAATTCTTGAACAGATGGTAAAAGCAAGTATTAATGTTGAAAATAGTGAATCATTAATTACCAATGAACAAAAGCAACAATTGCTTACTTTTTTACGTGAGCAACATGGAGCAGAAAGTAAACCTAAAAAAATCTCCTTAAGACGTAAAACGACCAGTGAGATTCATACTCCAGGGCATAAAGCAGTTACTATTGAGGTGAGAAAAAGACGCACCTATGATAAAACGGCTAAGCCTGCTGAAGTAAAGGTTGAAGAAGTTAAGCCAATTCCTGAAGCTACAAAAATACAATTGAGTGAAGAAGAACAGCAAAAAGCCAGGCAACGAGCTGAAGAGAAATCTAGAATTGAGGCTGCCGAAGCAAAAACACGTAAGGATCTTGAAGATAAATACAATGAGAGAGAATTACAAAAGCAAAAGCTTCGTGATAAAGAAGATCAAGCTCAAAAAGTAACAGAAGTTAAAACTGAAACTAAAAAAGTTGAAACTGAAACTGAAACTGTAAATAAGCCTATGGCCAATAAACAGTCGGTAGTTGCAAAAGAAACTGCCGTAACCAAAAAAGCGGGACAAGTTGTTGCTAAGGACAAAGCCAAACCAAAATTTACTAAGGCAGATGAAAAATCTGGAGATACTAAAAAAGGCAATAAACATACTAAACGCCACGGTAAACAAGATAAAAGCTTTGGTAATAAAGACAGCTCAATACATTTGCCAGGTGGACATTCTAAAAATAAGCGTAAATCAAGACATAAAAATGTAGTAATTAGTAATGAATTAAAAGATAAAAATGCATTTACTGCACCAACTGAGAAAAAAGTATTGTCAGTTGAAATCCCTGAAACCATTAAAGTTGCTGACCTGGCTCAAAAAATGTCAGTAAAAGCGGCAGAATTAATCAAGATTATGATGACCATGGGTAGTATGGTAACGATTAATCAAATGCTTGATCAGGAAACCGCTTCTATTTTAGTGGAAGAAATGGGACATAGTCCTGCTTTATTAGGTGAAAATGAATTAGAAGATTCACTATTGGATGAACATACCGGTGATGCTGAAGGCGAACAAGTTATCCGTCCTCCAGTGGTAACTATTATGGGACATGTTGATCATGGTAAAACTTCACTATTAGATTATATACGTGAAAGCCGAGTTGCATTAGGCGAGGCGGGTGGAATTACACAGCATATAGGTGCTTATCATGTTGATACAGATAAGGGCATGATTTCCTTTTTAGATACTCCAGGACATGCTGCATTTACTGCTATGCGTGCTCGTGGAGCGAATATTACCGATATTGTTATTATTGTTGTTGCAGCAGATGATGGAGTAATGCCTCAGACTAAAGAAGCAATACAACATGCTAAAGCAGGTGATGTTCCAATTATTATCGCCATTAATAAAATAGATAAGGAAGCAGCAGATCCTGATCGGGTTAAAAATGAGTTAGCAGCAATGGATGTTATTCCAGAAGACTGGGGTGGTGATACAATGTTTATACCTGTTTCAGCAAAAACTGGAGCTGGCATCAGTGATTTATTAGATGCAATATCATTACAGTCTGAAATGATGGAATTAACTGCTGTATCAACTGGACCCGCTAAAGGCGTTGTAGTTGAATCACGATTAGATAAAGGTCGTGGTGTAGTAGCAACTATTTTGGTTAAATCAGGATTATTAGCCAAGGGAGATATGTTAATTGCTGGAGCAGATTTTGGTCGAGTAAGAGCCTTATTAGATGAAAATGGTAAACAGATTAAATCTGCAGGGCCCTCTATGCCTGTAGAAATATTAGGTCTTTCAGGTGCCCCTGCCGCAGGAACTGAGATTTTAGTTGTTAAAAATGAGCGTAAAGCCAGAGAGGTTGCTTTATTCAGACAGGGTAAATACCGTAATGTAAAATTACAAAAACAACAAGCTGCCAAGTTGGAAAATATGTTTTCACATATGGAAAATGCAGGCCAGCAAACCTTAAATATTATTTTGAAAGCTGATGTACAAGGTTCGGTTGAAGCCATTAGTGACTCTTTGATTAAACTTTCAACAGATGAAGTTAAAGTTAAGATTATTGCCAGCGGTATTGGCGCAATCAATGAATCAGATAGTCAATTAGCGGTTGCTTCTAATGCAGTATTAATGGGCTTTAATGTTCGTGCAGATGCATCTGCTAAGGTGATAATAGAACGCGATTCTGTTGACCTGCATTATTATAGTATTATTTATGAAATTATCGATGAAGTAAAAGCGGCTATGTCTGGCATGTTATCTCCTGAAGTTAAGGAAGAATTTGTTGGTCTTGCTGAAGTAAGAGATGTATTTAGAGCGCCAAAAATCGGCTCTATTGCGGGTTGTATGGTTATTGAGGGTTCGGTTAAACGTAATAATCCTATCCGTGTATTACGTGATAATATAGTTATTTATGAAGGTGAACTTGAATCCCTACGCCGCTTTAAAGATGATGTAGCAGATGTTAAAGCAGGTATGGAATGTGGTATTGGTGTTAAAAACTATAACGATGTTAAAGTGGGCGACCAAATTGAAGTATTTGAAACTATACATGTTCAAAGAACTATTTAATATTATAAGTAGTAAATAAAAATGGCAGATTATAACCGTACCCGTCGTATAGGAGAATTGATTCAACGTGAAATAGCAATGTTATTACAACGTGAAATCAAAGATCCTCGAGTTAAGAATCTTAGCATCACTGCTGTGAAAGTGAATCGAGATCTCAGTGTTGCAAAAGTTTATTACTCCTTTCTTGACCTGGATGCAAGCAATGGTAAAGATGTAAACCATGCAACTTTATTAAAAGATTCGCAACAAGGTCTGGACAAAGCTTCAGGTTTTATTCGCCACATGTTAGGGCAAAAAATTCAGCTTCGGGTAGTTCCCAAACTGAATTTTTGTTACGATGAATCCATTATTCATGGGGCTAATATGTCGCGTTTAATTGATGAAGTTATTGCCAAAGATGAAAAAAATCACATTGATTAATGTTTAAGTAATGGCTCGAAGAAAAAAAGGCTTGATTATTAATGGGATTATCAATCTGGATAAACCTCTAGGACTCTCCTCTAATCAAGCACTTCAAAAAGTAAAATATCTCTTTAATGCACAAAAAGCAGGCCATACAGGTAGTTTAGATCCGCTTGCAAGCGGTGTTTTACCACTGTGTTTTGGCCATGCAACCAAAGTTTCCTCTCTATTATTAAACTCTGATAAACGCTATCATGCGGGCATCTACCTGGGCAGTAGAACCACTACAGGAGATAAAGAAGGTGAGCATATTGGCCCAGTAAGTAAAACATTGATTGAGCAACAAAAAATTATACACGTACTAAAAGACTTTACTGGCGGGCAACAACAACTTCCCCCCATGTATTCTGCTCTTAAAATAAATGGACAACCTTTATATAAGCTTGCCAGACAAGGAATAGATGTTAAGCGTGATAGCAGAGATATCACTATCCATTCGATTCAACTTTTAGAATATCAATTTCCAGAGTTAGTTATAGATGTAAGTTGCTCTAAAGGAACTTATATTCGCAGTCTTGCAGAAGATATTGGTAATGCCCTGGGCTGTGGCGCCCATCTATTTTCTTTACGCCGAGTTCAAGCGGGTGATTTTTTATTAAGCGATAGCTATAGCCTGGAACAATTGGCTCAATTAAAACAACAAAACGAACTTAATTCTGTTCTTTGTGATGCAGATAGTGTATTACAACATTTACCTGAAATCACTTTAACCGAGCAGCAGTCAGAAGATATACGTTTAGGGCGTAAAGTAATTATTAATTACAAATACTTATCCAAACAACTCGAAAATTCCGAGCAACAAATTCGCCTCTATGAGAATAATACCTTTCTTGGGCTTGCCCAACTCGAAATAAAAAAACTGGATCAGCAACAGGCTTATTATCTTCAGCCAAAACGTCTGTTTTGTTAAATCTTTTAACAGCTTAGCTGGTTAACCTTTAAACTGCTTCATATAAATTAAGTTGTTGATTAAATAGAAAAATGCTTGTATCTAACAAGTATACAGGGTACTATACGCAACCTGAAAATTTAGCATGTACTATATATGTACTTTGCTACCCACAATAGTGTAGAATACGCGGGTTTATATTTAAATGTATCGGTTTGGGGCTGTTCCCTTTCTGGTCTTTTAATGATTGAGGAGCTTAAAATGCTTACAGTAGAACAAAAGAAAGAAATTATTTCCACCTATGGTAAAGACGCAAACGATAGCGGTTCAACCGAAGTTCAGGTTGCATTATTAACAGCAAGAATTTTAGATTTATCGGGTCATTTTAAATCCCACATCCATGATCACCATTCTCGTCAAGGTTTATTACGCATGGTAAGTCAACGCCGTAAATTATTAGACTACCTTAAAAAGAGAAATGCAGACAGTTATAAATCATTGATTGGAAAGCTTGGTTTAAGAAAATAATCACTTTCGCCTTATCTCAGTAAAACTCCTGAGAATTAGGCAACTTAAAAAATACTAAAATCGAACAGTAGACTGTTCAAATGGAGATTAGTGTGACACCAATCAAAAAAGAATTTCAATTCGGAGAACACTCAGTAACCTTAGAGACGGGCGAAATTGCACGTCAGGCTTCTGGTGCTGTTATGGTTAATATGGGCGGTACAGTAGTTATGGTTACTGTAGTTGCTAAAAAAGAAGCACGAGCTGGAGCTGATTTTTTTCCTTTAACTATTGATTATCAAGAAAAAGCATATGCTGCAGGAAAAATTCCTGGTGGTTTCTTTAAAAGAGAAGGCCGCCCTAGTGAACAAGAAACATTAATTTGTCGCTTAATTGATAGACCGTTAAGACCATTGTTTCCTAAAGGTTACTATAATGAAATCCAGGTAATCGCAACAGTAGTATCTTTAAATCCAGATATTGATCCAGATATTCCAGCATTAATTGGTGCATCTGCGGCTATGTCAATCAGTGGCGTTCCTTTTAATGGACCTGCTGGAGCATGTAGAGTGGGTTATATTGATGGAGAGTACGTTTTAAACCCAGGACGTGTACAGCTTGATGAATCTGAATTAGATTTAGTTGTTGCTGGAACAGATACTGCGGTATTAATGGTTGAATCTGAAGCAGACGAGTTACCAGAAGATGTTATGCTGGGTGCGGTTATGTTTGGTTTTGATGGTTTCCAGGTTGCAATTAAAGCCATTAATGAATTTGCCGCAGAAGTTTCTAGCCCTGCATCTGATTGG
This sequence comes from Pseudomonadota bacterium, assembly GCA_045047105.1. Taxonomy (GTDB): domain Bacteria; phylum Pseudomonadota; class Gammaproteobacteria; order GRL18; family GRL18; genus JADGAU01. The sequence continues at coordinate 10,809 of JASFYQ010000160.1, forward strand.
GTTGCAGCAGAAGTTGATAGTGATTTACTTGATGCTGTTAATGGCGAAAGTGAAGCAGCAGTTACTGAAGCATACGCTATAAGTGATAAATTAGAGCGTCAAAATAAATTAGCCGATATTCGCAGTGCATTAATTGAAAAACTTACTGCAGATGATGAGCCTCGCTGGTCTGATAGTGAATTATCAGGTGCTTTGGGTAAATTAGAGAAAAAAGTAGTTAGGGGAAGTATCCTGGCTGGTAATGCACGTATTGATGGACGTGATACTAAAACGGTTCGACCTCTTTTTATGCGTACAAGTGTTTTACCAACTACCCATGGTTCTGCTTTATTTACTCGTGGCGAAACTCAAGCCTTAGTGGTAACTACATTAGGTACAGCTAAAGATGCACAAATTATTGATGCATTAGAAGGCAGTTATAAAGACTCCTTTATGTTGCATTATAACTTCCCTCCATCCAGTGTAGGTGAGACAGGTCGTGTTGGAACTCCCAAGCGTCGTGAAATTGGCCATGGTCGTTTAGCAAAACGTGGTGTTGCAGCTGTTATGCCATCAGTAGAAGAATTTCCATATACTATTCGTGTAGTATCAGAAATTACTGAATCTAATGGTTCAAGTTCTATGGCTTCTGTTTGTGGAACCAGTTTATCGTTAATGGATGCGGGTGTACCTATTTCATCTCCAGTTGCAGGTATTGCAATGGGTTTGATTAAAGAAGGGGACGACTTTGCAATATTAACCGATATTTTAGGTGATGAAGATCATCTGGGTGATATGGACTTTAAAGTAGCGGGTACTGAAAATGGTATCAATGCACTGCAAATGGATATCAAAATTGAAGGCATTACGAAAGAAATTATGGAAATTGCTTTAGCACAAGCTAAAGATGCACGTTTCCATATTTTATCTGAAATGGGTAAAGTTATTTCTGCTCCAAGTGAAGAGATGTCAGAGTATGCTCCTCGAATCTTAACTATACAGATCAATCCAGATAAAATCCGTGATATTATCGGTAAAGGTGGAGCCACTATTAAGGCACTACAAGAAGAGACTGGAGCTTCTATTGATATCAGTGATAGCGGAGAAATTAAGGTTTCGTCTGTAGATAAAGCCGCTGGTGTCGAATGTTGTCGTCGTATTGAAGAAATCACAGCTGATGTAGAAGTAGGTAAAATCTACACAGGTAAAGTGATGCGTATTATGGACTTTGGTGCCTTTGTATCTGTTATTCCAGGTAAAGATGGTTTGGTTCATATCTCACAAATTTGTGACGAACGTGTTAACAACGTCAGTGACAAATTATCAGAAGGTGAGACAGTACAGGTTAAAGTCCTTGAGATTGATAAACAGGGGCGTATTCGTCTGAGCATGAAAGCGGTAGAAGCTGATGCAGCTGATGCAGCTGATGCAGCTGCAGCTGCAGCCGAAGAAGGACCTGAAACGGAAGACAAAACTGAGGCAGAAGAAGAATAAATCCTTTTTCTACTTAAGTTTTTAAAGGGAACCTTAGGTTCCCTTTTTTATTTGTAAAAAGCAAATTTTATTACTAGTATTAAGATATGAACAAGCAACAATTTAAACCCAAACATCTTTTCAGTTACGATAAATACTGGGCTGAGTGTTATGGTAGCTCTCCCTTTTTGCCCAGAAGTCGACAAGAAATGGATCAACTGGGCTGGGATAGCTGTGATGTTATTTTAGTCACAGGCGATGCATATATTGATCATCCCAGTTTTGGTATGGCCCTCATTGGAAGACTATTAGAAGCCCAGGGATTTCGGGTAGGGATTATTGATCAACCGGACTGGAGAAGTGCCAAAGCATTTCAAGGTTTAGGCAAGCCTAATTTATTTTTTGGTGTAACAGCTGGCAATATGGACTCGATGATTAATCGATATACCGCCGATAGAAAAATTCGCCACGATGATGCCTATACACCAGATGATGAGGGTGGCAAACGCCCTGATAGAGCACTAACAGTTTATGCCCAGCGTTGTAGAGAAGCATTTAGTGATACTCCAATTATTGTGGGTGGAATAGAAGCCAGTTTACGTCGTATAGCACATTATGATTATTGGTCGGATACCGTAAAACATTCGGTTTTATTAGATTCAAAAGCCGATTTATTGGTTTATGGTAATGGTGAACGACAAATTTGTGAAATTGCTTTTCGCCTTTCTCGTGGTGAAAATATTAATAAACTCACTAATATTCGTGGTACCGCCTTAATCCTAAAAACGGCTCCTAAAAAATGGATGGAAATGGATTCCACCCGTATTGATCGCCCTGGAAAGATCGATGTACTGATTTCTCCCTATCTTATGCCCGATAGTCAGAACCAGCAAAGTTCATCCTGTGGAGTAAAAGAACCCAGTCCTAATCCTGAAAATAAATTTGAAGTCCAGGTTCAGTTGTTTAGCAGAAAAGATCTACAACGGGATAAAACCGTTATTCGACTACCCAGTTATGAAAAAGTTAAAAATGATAAGGCCTTATACGCGCATGCTTCACGTGTTTTACACTTAGAGACTAATCCCTATAATGCCCGTTCTTTGGTACAGCGCCATGGTGATAGAGAAATCTGGTTAAATCCTCCTCCCTTTCCTCTTAGCACCGATGAGTTGGATGCCGTATTTGATCTGGACTATGTTAGACAGCCTCATCCCAGTTATAAAAATCATAGAATTCCTGCTTATGAGATGATTCGTTTTTCAATTAATATTATGCGCGGATGTTTTGGTGGCTGTACTTTTTGCTCTATAACCGAGCATGAAGGGCGAATTATTCAGAACCGCTCTGAGGCTTCTATTCTCAGAGAAATTGAAAATATTCGAGATAAAACACCTGAATTTAAGGGTTACATCTCTGATCTGGGAGGCCCAACGGCGAATATGTATCGCCTGGCCTGTAAGTCTCAGGAAATTGAAGCCTCCTGCCGACGTTTATCCTGTGTTTTTCCTGAAATCTGCAAACATATGGATACCAATCACGATCCTTTGATTCAGTTATATCAAAAAGCCAGAAAACTGCCAGGCATTAAAAAAGTATTTATTGCCTCAGGTTTACGTTATGACCTGGCTATTGAATCTCCTGAGTACATTCGTGAATTAGTTACTCACCATGTGGGAGGCTACTTAAAAATTGCTCCAGAACATACGGAAGAGCATACTCTGTCTAAAATGATGAAACCAGGAATAGACAGTTTTTATGAGTTTAAAACCTTGTTTGAAAAATATTCCAAGGATGCAGGCAAAGAACAATATCTTATTCCTTATTTTATTTCTTCTCACCCCGGAACTGATGATGAGGATATGCTCAATCTAGCAATCTGGCTTAAAGACAATAAACTCCGATTGGATCAGGTGCAAAATTTTTATCCCTCTCCCATGGCTAGTGCTACCACTATGTATTATAGCGAGAAAAACCCGCTTAAAAAGGTTAGCTATAAAAGTGAAAAAGTAGAAAGCATAAAAGGGGAAAAACATCGCCGTTTACATAAAGCTTTTTTACGTTATCATGATCAGAAAAACTGGCCTATGCTACGTGATGCATTAAAACAAATGGGACGGGCAGATTTGATTGGCGATGCGGATAAATGTTTAATTCCAGCGGAAAATAAGCGTAATAGACGCTAGTTTCAGCTTAGACAATTTTATAATTTAGAGGTAGCAGAGGAATTTTTGTTTACTGCTGCTATATTTAAAGTGGATGAAATTGTTACTATTGCCGTCCCATTAAATATGCATTTAGCTCGAATCACATAAGTACCACCAGAAGTAGAATAATTAGGTACGGCTAAATTTAAAGTATATCAAGAAATCTGAATATTAGTTTGTAATATTTTTAGCTTTAATTAATAAAATTAGTACCATTATCCTGATCCAGGATGAGAGTATTATTAAAAATAATTAGCTTAAACTCAACTATTGGCATAAAAAAAGCATATTAAGAATTATTATTAGTTTTTAATATTTGGAGTATTATGCTCACAATGCCCTATTTTGATTTATCCCGCTGGTTACTTAAAATGCCCAAATTACCCGGGTTTTTAAATAAGAAAAAACAACGGCTTATAAAGCCTGTAAAAGTACCTATTGTTTTAAAAGAACAAGTTTTTAGAAATGTTTTTGTTAAAAATTTAATCCATCAGAACCAGTTAAGAGTGCGTTTACCCAGTGGTGATTTTTTGACAGTCTATGCTCAGGCTTATGATCGCATTAATAGTCATTTAATTGTCTCTGACCAGGCTGAACAGGGTTTATTGTATTTAGAGAAAGGTGAAAAGGTTGAATTTTTTACCAATTTAAATGAAAGTCATGAGTATTTTAGTTTTACTTCCAAGGTAGTAAAAATTAAGGTTAAAGGTGTTAAATTAACCTATTATATGAGTGTTCCCAGAGTGCTTAAAAAAAGCCGTCGTCGCGTTATTCCTCGAATTGAAGTGACTAATCATTCAATCATTCGTTTAAACGGCAGCAGTTTTTCTGGCAGAGTGGTGGATTTATCGGTTAATGGCATTGCGCTGGCTATTAATGGCTATTATCCTGAGCAATTAGAAATTGGGGATAATTTAGATAATTGCACTATAGATATATTTCAGCCCAGAATAAATGACAATATTAGTTTTAAATGCTCTATTAATATCAAACGTTTTGATTACCAGTCCCAACCTGAGCGCATGACTTATATTGCAGGTATATATACAAATTCTGATTTAGATCAAGAAAAAAAGATTTTCTCCTATTTGGCGAGTTAAGATAATATAATCTTGCTAAGATGAATTATTCTATTATAGCGATAATATTTATACTGCTAATTACCACTGATATCCAAGCTAAAAGTGCTGCCACTCATAATTTTAATTGTACTGCGCAGCAGCCTATATTAGGTGTTATTTTAGATTCTACTGCCAAAAATACAGATTTAGCTAGCATTTTGGGTTGCCAGATTAAAACTGTTATCCCTCTTAGTCCTGCCTGGTACTCTAAGCTGAGAGCGGGAGACTGGATTGTAGAAATTAATAAAGTCCGTCTTAAACAGCAAAAATATCCCTGTGATTTATTGAAAAAAACACTCAAAAAATCTTTATCTGATGTTGTTGCACTAAAAATTAAGAATGATTTTTCACAACAGAATATGAATATAAATCTCGCCCAGAAATTTAAATTAAACAGGGCCATAGTTACTAACCATAGTGAATCAGTAAATTGTCTGAGTTCCCTTTCTGTCAGCCCAGTTTTACCCAATATTAAACAGCTACAGGCAAAGCCTTTATTATTTGCTTCCAGATTGGAAAATATGCAACAACAAATACAACAATTACCGCAGTCTTTAGCTAGTTTAAGCCAGTTTTTATTTTCTTTTAGTTATAAAAATCCCCCTCATGTAGCTCAAATTCTAGCTCTTTCTATAGATAATAAAGACTTAATAAAATCATTAAAACAATTTTTAAAAACTAGCTATAAACTCAGCAGTGAGGCTTTTAAAAGCATAACAAAAACAGAGCAGCAATTTTTTATAAAAAATTATTTGCAATTAAGTACTTCTATATTGCAATCACAACAATTAATAAATGAGACTAATCGACAAAATTTAGAGATTATTGTGGCCTTATTTAAAATAGCAGCCAGGCTTGATTTTGAAAAGCTTAATGATGCTGCTCAAAACTGGTATCAATTAACTCAGCAAGATTGGTCAACTTTGAATTTCCCTAAACAACCACAAATAGTTGCCAGCCCCTATGGCCATATTATTATTGGCAGTTATGCAGATGATATTTATGATTTTAGTCAGCCTATTGCTATTATTATTGATCCAGGAGGAAATGATCAATATATTAATAAATCCACTAATAGCAGCCTGGAAAAGACACACATTCTTAATACAGCGATAATAGATTTAGCGGGAGATGATCTTTATCAATCTTCAGCAGGTAAAGGTTTTGCCTCGGCGATATTAGGTATTTCTTTATTGTTTGATAAACAAGGAAATGACAGTTATCAGGGCGGTTTATGGTCTCAGGCCAGTGCATTTGCAGGAGCTTCAGCCTTATATGATTTAGCGGGAGATGATAGTTATCAGGCGGAGGCTTTTTCACAGTCTACAGCACTTTTTGGCTATGCTATTTTATTGGATAATAAGGGTAATGATTTCTATCAAATAAAACACCATGGACAAGGCTTAGGTCTGGCTTATGGTCATGCTGTATTATTTGATAACTCTGGAAATGATAGCTATCAAAGTTTAAACGGGCTGCCTTCAACATATGCTAATACTCCCAGCAGTTGGGAAAGTTGGGCTCAGGGATGTGGCAAAGGTTTTAGATATATTTTGCCGGGTGGAATTGGACTATTAGTAGACAAACAAGGCCAGGATGTTTTTAAGGCGGGGGAGTTTGCTCAGGGAAATGGTTATTATTTTGGTATGGGTCTGTTATTTAATTTAGGCTCTGAAGATGATCATTATCAGGGCACACGTTATACTATGGGTACTGCTGCACACCAGGCTATTGCAGGATTTGTTGATATGGCTGGCAATGACAATTATAAAACCACAGGCCCGGCATTTTGTGGCAGTGGCTGGGATCAAAGTATTAGTTATTTTTTTGATGCCCAAGGAGATGATTGCTATAGCAGTGTAGATTTTAGTTTTGCAGCAACTATGCATTCTATCAGCACCTTTAAAGATACTTCTGGAAAGGATCAAATTTTTTTCAATAAACCTCAGTCCTGTTTTTTAAAATGATAACATCCCTAAGATTATTAGCCGCGTTCTCCTTTTGGTTATTAAGCAGTTTATTACACCTTAAATTCTCCCTTTTTTTAGTCCAACCTCTGGCTACTTTCTGGGGAACTATAAAGCTAAAAAATTATGCTCCATATTTTGCTTATTTACTGATATTTTTATTGCTAATCTTTTTACTCTGGCTGTTTTTTAAAGCTTCAACAAAACCCGCTTTCCAGCGGATTATTATTTATTTATGGATTTTTTTATTAGCCATTATTAGCCTGATTAATTTATATCTATTAGCAACACCACTTGAAAATATTCACTTTGTGCAATATGCAATTATTGCCATCCTCTTTATATGGGCTATCAGGCCAGCCTATAATAATGATTTTAATAGTGAATTAGCCATTATAGCCAAAACACTGTTCTGGGTAACTCTGGCAGGAATTGTCGATGAGTTTATGCAATATCTCTGGATTACCGCATCCTATAGTAAACACCTGGATTTTAATGACTTTTTATTAAATCTAATGGGCACTATTGCAGGTTTATTAAGCTATTATAGTTTTAAGCTAATATCTTATGCTGAAAGCCCGGTATTTTCTCCTGATAAAAAATATTCTGGCTATTTTAGCCCAATAATTTGGAGCTTTTGGGAAGTGCGATTTAGCATAATTTTAGTTAGTATTTTTATCAGTTTTTTCTATTTTGATTATATGCAGTTGACCACTAACGAGCTAATAAAAGAAGGAGGCATTGGAATATTTAACCAACACCTGAGTTTATTTTTTGAACGCTCCCCTAAACTTTTGGGTTCCTGGAATAATGCCTTTAATGGAGGGAGATATTATATTTTATCTCCTTTAGAAGGCTCGCTAATATTATTGCTGGTTGCCTTTGGTTTTTATTGGGGTATCATAAAAGCTATTACAAAATTATAAACCCTGAATTGGATGAATTAATAGAGTTAAAATGCGAGTTAAAATAGTAAAATACTCCAGAAACCTGCTTGTTTTAATTATAGTATTAGTGGCTCTTTTATTATTGTCTTTACAATTAGAGATTAGCAGAAATATATATCTTAACTTTCTTAATACGTCTTTAGCTTCTACCGAACTTAATTTAAAATTTGGCAAAATAACGGGTTTTTTCCCTTTTAACTGGCAGTTAAAAAGCTTACACATTGCAGATAAAAAAGGAGACTGGTTAGTGCTGGATAATTTACAATTTGATTGCTCTGCTAGTAGCTTATTAAGTAGCCATTTGGATATAAAGACTCTTGTTATAGACTCTATAACAGCCTATCGTCTGCCACAATTAGCGGTATCACAAACAACTGCTAAAGAACCAAAAAATAGTTCCAGTGATTTTGATATGGCTTTTTCTTTAAGCGTAGAAAATCTAAACTTTAAAAAAGTTATTTTAGCCAAACAATTATTACAGGGTCTATCCCATCCAGTTGATCCCGCAAAACAAAAATTTCTAAATTTTTCATTTGCTGGACAAGCAATATTGGATCTACAAGTTTTATCTAAAATACAACTAAATATTAAACAACTGGACTACAGTCCCAGTCAGTCCAGCCAAAATACCTCTACTATAATGGACGATAATGGTGATATAAAAATGTCGCTTAGTTTTAATCCCAAGAATAAACAGCTGGATGTGCAAATGGCTGTAGATATAAAACAAGCATTTTTAAACCAGATTAATCATGATCTAATTGAATTTCCTGAGCAACCATCCATGGGAGATATAAAGCTTGACTTAACAGGTGCTGCACCCTGGGACAATTGGTTAGCTAAACTTAAATTAAGTATTAATAATCTGGCAAGTTTAGATTCAGATTTAGAGCTTAAATACCCAGTAAATAATGAACCTTTTAAAGTAGTTTTAAGCAATAAACTACTGCTTGCAGAAAAATTATTAAAGTTCTATAAATTGCCTGCTAATTTAGCTGATATTAGTTTAAATAGCTCTTTTAGTTATTTTTTACCCAATCAAAATAAGCCAATAGATAAACAACTTTTAGTTATTAATAGTTTTAGCCTGTCCAGTTATTATGCCCAGATTATAAGCAGTGGAAATATAAACCTAAAACAGCAATCTCTGCAATTGACTAACCAGATTAATATTCAGGATTTATCTTTATTTAATGATTTTTTAACAGTACATGAGAAAATATTAGATCTTCGAGGTAATGCCCGGTTCAGTAGTAAAATCAATGGAAAATGGGACGTGCCAGAAATTAGCTACACTTTAGAGCTTACGGATATAATGGCAAAAGAACTGCAACTAGCCGCCGCCAGTTCAACGGGTGTAATTAAACTAATAAAAAAAGCTGCTAGCAAACCTTCTGATACAGCGATGGATATTATTATAGATACTCAGGGGCAGTTTCAGCAAATAGAATATGTTCAACTTAAACAATTACCCAGGCAAACTATTAACTGGGTATCTCAGCTTAAATATAGTACGGATTTAACACAAAAATATAACTTAAATATACAACAATTTAATCTAGAAAGTGAATTAATAAGTGCTGATTTAAGAGGCTACTTAAATACCCGGAAGGTATTAGGAAAAATTGATTTTAACAGTCAGTTAAAGGATTTATCATTAATAAATATCAATCCTGATTTAAAACTAGAAGGGAAAAATACCCTGCATGTAGAAGTTGATATCAGCCATAATGCAAAAAATATTGAGCTAAAAATTAATAATAAATTACAAGAATTAAAGGGATTGCCAGCCGAGTTAATGGCCTTAGTTGGAGATAATATAAATTTACAGGCTCAGCTAAGTTTGCTTGATCAAGAACAGCTGCAAGTGAAACAATTTACACTTGATAGTAAACAAATTAATCTTATAGCGATTGCTAAAATGGCTTTATCCAGTGGTGAGCTAGAGGCTCAAATTAATAGTAAGATAAAGGACTTAAGCCCGTTATCAACTGCTCTTGAAAAACCAGTATCCGGTTCTATAGAACAGTCTTCAATTATAACGGGCAGTTTAGAAAGGCCTCAATTATTAATAACGCTTAAGGGGGATAAACTTTTTTATAATAATTCTGCTCTTGGTCAGTTAAATGCCCGGCTTAATGTTATTAATGCCTTAGTGAATCCAGAGGGTGATTTTGATCTACAGCTAAAACATAAACATCAGTCTCTTAAATTAAGCAGTGATTTTCAGCTCAAGGAGGGTATTTTTTATCTTTCTAAATTTAATTTTCAAGCACCTAAAAGTTTAATTAATGGACAGATGCAAATTAATTTGCAAAATAAGCTAGCTAAGGGAAAATTAGATGGAAAAATAAAACAATTATCAAAACTGGCTTTTTTACACCAACAAAAAAACTTATCGGGTGATGTGGCATTTAATGTTCAGATGGGTATACAAAAAAATAATAAATCAACAGCCGATCAATTGCTGAACTACCAACTGAGTTCAAAACAATTACGCTATGATAATGTTCAGTTGGAGACTCTAAAACTAACTGGAAAACTCAGTGGTTTATATCAGGCCTTGGCTATAAACAGTGAATTAGATATAAAAAAAATAACTTATGAGCAAGGCTCAGAGCAAGAGCAAATTGGCAGGCTTAATATAATAGCAAAAGGGAATCCTGAAAATATTCAACTAGAGCTTAAAAGTGCAACTGAAAATAAAGACCATTTCTTTAATTTAAGCTCTACAATTAAACAACAAAAAAATACTCTTATCGTGTTATTACAAAAATTGGATGCGGCTATTTTTAAGCAACCGATTAAATTACTTAAGCCTGCCCAGATAAAATTACAGGATCAACAGATAGAAATAGCTCCATTGCAATTAAATATTGCTAAAGCACAATTGAAACTGGAAGCGAAGTTAAATCAAGCAAAGGATAAGGTTAATGCCCATATGCAATTAGCTGATTTTCCTTTAGAGCTATTATCACAACTGGGTTTGCAACAGGCAGAACTGGAAGAAATTCAGGGTGATGCGAATATAAATTTAAGCATCAAGGGTAAGCTCAGCAAGCCTGATATTCGTTTTGAATCCCGGATTAATAAATTAGCCCTGCATAAACAAAAAAGCTCCTCTGCTAAAACTGTAAAAAAGAATTTGCCATTAATTGATATCCAGTTAAATGCAAACTTAGCTAATCATTTAAGTAAAACTAATTTGCAAATTTCAGGTTTAACTCAGCAACCGATTCAATCATTTTTTGAGCTTCCTGTGGCACTTTCTTTGTATCCATATAAGTTGGATTTAGAAAAAACTAAAAAGCAGCCATTAAAAGGTCAGCTTAATGCTGATTTGGATTTAGAAAAACTATCATCCTGGGTTGAACTGGATCAACAGCTTTTAGAAGGTCAGTTAATTGCAGATATTAAATTATCGGGTAGTATCGAAACGCCAAAATTATTAGGTGATATAAAACTTTTAAAGGCAAAGTATGAAAATGCACAAACAGGTACATTAATACATGATATCAATATGCTGCTTAACGCAGATAATCAGACTGTAGATATAGTAAAATTCACTGCCAATGACTCTCAAACAGGAACCATTAAGGGTAATGGCAAGGTCTTTCTTGCTCCTTCTTCAAAGCAGGATTACCAGTTTAATCTGGATTTGGACAAGGTTAAGCTATTACGCCATGATGACATGAATTTACAACTCAGTGGTTTTCTTAAATTAGCTGGTGATAAATATAAAGGCAAACTTAGCAGTAAAATCAATGTTGACTATGGAGAATTTTTCTTACCTGAATCTACTGGAGCAGATATTCCTCAATTAGAGGTAGTTGAAATTAACCATCCAGATGTTATAGACGAGCCACAGCAGCAAACTGCTAAAACATCAGCCTATCCACTAGAATTGGATATAGCGATTATAATTCCCTCAAAAATGTATGTACGTGGTAGGGGGATAGAATCCGAGTGGGAGGGTAAAGTATTAATCAAGCAGCAATTATCGGATCCTCTGCTAGAAGCTCACTTGGAAATAAAACGGGGCTATTTTAATTTTATCCGCCATCGTTTTAACTTTCGTAAAGGAGCTATTAATTTTGTGGGTAGCATTCCTCCTCAACCCCATTTAGATTTTGAAATGGCAGCCAAGGGTAAGGATATAACCGCTATTTTAAAAATTACTGGAGAAGCAGAAAATCCTGATATAAAGCTAGAAAGTGAACCCATGATGCCTGATGACGAAATTTTAGCACGGTTATTATTTAATAAAGATATTAGTGAAATAAGTGGCTTTGAGGCTTTGCAATTAGCCAGTGCCGTGCGAACACTTGCCACAGGAGGTAGTGGCGCAATGGATAAAGCCAGAGGTGCAATAGGTGTGGACACTCTGGATTTTAATGGAGATGAAGGAACGGGTGGTTCGGTTAAAGTAGGTAAACATATCAGTGAAGATGTTTATGTAGAGGTGGAAAGTGGCATGACCTCGGGTGATTCACAAGTCAGAGTAGAAATGGAAATGAGCGATCATATTTCTATTGAATCCAGAGTTGATCAGGAGTCCAATACGGGATTTGGTGTTAACTGGAAATTTGACTACTAAAAAATTAGAAATTAGAAATTAGAAATTAGAAGTTAGAAGTT
>JASFYQ010000161.1:0-36636 GCA_045047105.1 Pseudomonadota bacterium
GTTGTTCAAGTTGCTCAAGTTGTAAAAAAGCTAAAGTCGAATCCTCTTCCCAGGAAACATGACAGCTAATACAGTTTTTTCTGGAACTAATAGCTTGCTGTGCTGATATTTTAGTAGCGTTTTTTAGCCTCACCGGGGAGTTTTTTTGCTCAGTTTTATAGGATAAATCCAGTTGTATTACTGAATTTTTAAGACTATCCACTACCCATAATTTATTGTTTTTCAGGCTTAAAGAAACCGGACTTTCAAATCGCAGCGGCACATTATTGGCATCCTTAAGATAGCCTAAAAATCGTCCCGATTGATATACCGATATAAATCCTAAATAACTGTCACTGACAAAGACCATATCTGCTTTACTGACGGCTATACCATTAGGTCGAAATAGCTCTCCAGCTCTTAAACCAAAACGTCCCAGCTGAGAAAAAAACTTGCCTCGTGAGTTAAAAATCTGGATACGTCCGTTGAGAACATCCACACTATATAAATAACCGTCTCGATCCGTAGCCAGTTGAAAGGGGAAACGAAACTGCTTACTACTTTCACCGTATTCACCAAAACAACGGATTAATTTTTTAGTCTTCCATAACATCTGACAGAGCTGATGATTCGCTCTGTCTGACCAATACAAAAAATCCTCCTCCAACCAGAGTGCAACAGGTTCTGGAGGCTTTTTTTCTGCATCCAGAAACTCTTTTAATGCAATAATTCGCAGTTGTTGCCCCTGTAAATTAAACTCTATTAAACGAAAATTGCCCGTGTCAGCCACTAAAATAGTTTTATCAAGTAAGAGCATTGCCATTGGAGCAGCAAGAGTTTCATTTTTGGCTAGTTTTAAAATAATGTTATTTATTATTTTTGTTTTAGAATCAAATACCACAATTTGTTGCTGTAAACCATCCAGCACCCAGACATTAGCCAGATTATCTACCTGCACTGCACTGGGTTGTTTCATATCAGCTAAAAATTGCTGTTGTTGTATCACATAGGGCAATGGTTCCGCTGCAGCAAAACTATTAAGCAAAAGATAAAAAAGAACAAAAAAGAGGGCTTTTTTTAACATAATTCAATTCAATAACTCAGTAATACGGATACGCTGAATTTTTTTCTGCTTTTCATCTGGAGATAGAGCCTTTTCAGCAGAGTTTTTTTCAGCCAGTATATTGTTTTTATCAAACGTATCTTTATAACGTGAAAAGAAATTTGCAATGTTATTTTGCGTATACATCTGCAACTGCTTTTTTGAAGCTCCAAGAGCAAGAAGATCTAAAAGGCTGCCTGGTTGTTTATGACATTGCTCACAAGTCTCACCCTGTGCTTTTATATACAAATGCGTACGCACTTTAATTTCTGCTTGTAGATGTTGATCCGCTGCTTTCCAGTTTTCTTCTAACATTTTGGCATAAAGATGCAAACGGCTAATAACCACCACTTTTTGTTTAAAAAAAGGAGTAATTTTTAACTGATTAAAGGGGTTGTTTTGCAGCTTTGGATCGCTAAATAAACCTTCAGGGCTTTTAAGTTCTCTGCGATTAAAAAAATCAAACCAGCGGTATTCCAGATTGTTCACAGTTTCAAGCAACTGCTGGTTTAATTTAGCTTTATCTAAATGGCATGTTTCACAAGCAATATAGCGACTGTGCATATTATTAAAGCTGCGACTGCGAACATTGTTCTGATGCGGTAATAGCCGGTGACAGGTGCTACAAAAAGACAAGTTGGTTGTGGCCAGTTGTGGTTTTAAACTATTGTGATTGTTCGTGTTAAGCTTATTGTTATTGCGTTGATGAAAAGCTTTCAAGTGTAAATTTTGCTGAAGTTTCACGCTCTTTTTTTTCTCTAATTGCAGTTGTACTTTTGCTACTTGCTCTGCATCTAAGGGGCTAAACTCAATGAGAGAAAGATACAGGGGAATATGAACTCCTTGATTAGCAAGTGCAGCGGTTTGCTGTTCTACAGGATTAGTTTCAATCCGAGTGTTATTTTGCGCAGCCAAGCTGCCTGAAAATAAAACCAGCAGAGGCAATAAATTTGAGAGAAAAACAGCCATTAATAATTTCATATTTTGCACCCACTTATTTAGAGTTTTTATTAGCCATTTTTTTGTCTTTAGGCTTTACTCTTTTGCGACGTCCCAACATGTGATTTTTAAATCGATGAGTACCTATTATTGGCTCAACCACAGAAGTTTTCCGGCGTATAACAAATTGTATAAACTGGCCTAAAATAAAAATTAAAGCGATAAAACCCAAGACTAAAAAAGCTTTATACCAGTTAGACTGCAATCGCTCTGGTTCAATTAAAGCCGCCAGACTCAAATCACTAAAAGGCAAACGTTCCAGATTGTGTTGATCGCTACTAACAAATCGAAAATTCTTGGCATCTTTAGAAAACTTATGGCATTTACTCTGTCCACAGGTTTGGCTTAAATTATCCATATGGGTGGGAGAATGACTTTTTTGTGCATTTTCTATTCCATGACGATAACCTTTACCATTTGGCGCATGGCAGTCCAGACAGGATGCACCCGATTCATCCCCATTAACCAAAATACGGCTATGCAGACTTTTAGTATAACTGGCACTGGCATGTTGCCAACGGTAATCAGAAGCAATTTTTTCACCATTAATGGGATCTTTTAAACTAACTTTTTGCATCTCCTGCAAATCTGCATGGCAATCATTACAGACTTTATTACTGTCCTGTTTTTTCCACCGAGCCCCTATAAAGCGCCTGAGAATATGCCCCCCCAGCTGATTACGCCAGGCTTCTCCCTGATGGCAATTGCCACATTCTGTATCCGTGTGCTGAAAAGCCTCTTTAAATTTTTCTATTTGAAAAGCTTCAATATAAGCACTATTACTATGGCAGCGACGACAGGAAGGAGACTGGCTGCGATCATCTTCGGTGAAACGATTGGCCCCGGTAAAACCTTTAGAGTCGCCACTGCCATGTGCGGAGTCTAAAAATTCTTTAACCACTTCTTTATGGCTAAACGCTTCACCACTGGAAGGCTCATTAACATGACAGGAGTCCGCACAATCGACCTCAGCATTTTCTTCTATATGTGGATAGTAACGGATGTTTCGATGGCAGTCCTTACAGGGCACACTGCCATGCAAGGAACTATAATAATGGGACTGATCAATACTGGCATCTCGTAATACACCATTTTTATCAATATATTGCAATCCACTCAGGCCATGACAAGAGAAACAACCGTCGGGATCATTATAGCGTTGATTAGCAAATAAACTGCTCATGGTTAATAACAATAAAAAAGCAGAAAAAAAGGGCATTACAAGCATGGTGTTTTTATTGAGCAAGCGGAGCAGTTTTTTTTTCATGGAATTTCTTTTTAGCATTTAATTTTTTGGTACTATTTTTAGCACGTAAAGCAGGTTTGGAAATAGATTGCCAATCGGGTTCGGGGTGAATAGAAATATTTTTTTTAATCCGCCTGGGGCTTTTATTACGTGGACCTGTGGTTAATTCAATGGCATTCCAGTCACACACATCAACACATTCATGACAGGACATACACGAATATTGATCCACTACCGCAATCTGATCAATCATTTTTATAGCCCCACACATACATTTCTCTGCACAGATCTTACAGCCTGAGCAACGCGCATGTTCTACCCGAATATGGTGGGTATAACGAAAATGTGCCCCCACCCGATTAACAATGCCATCTACTGCTCCAATAGGACATAAAAACTGGCAATAGGCTCGCCCTTTATTGGCAAAAAAACCTAATAATAAAACCAGGCCCAGATTTACCAGTCCCACAGAAGATAATATAAATGCCAGCCCACGGTATTCTCCACTTAAGGCTTCAACCAAACGTGGCACGGTAATAAAATTACAAAAGTTACAGGCACTGATCCCCAGCATAGGCATAACTAAAATAAATACTGCAAAATACCCATAACGTATAGGAACCTGGGGTAAGGAGCGAAATTCAATTTTCCAGCGATCATTTAATAAACGACTACCCAGTTCGGTCATACCACCAATGGGACAAACATAAGAACACCACAAGCGACCATTAAAAAAAGTAATTGTCATAATCAAGATAAATAACAGCACTCCAACCAATGCAACCGACAGATGAAGCCAAAAATCATCAAAAGTCATTCCTGGATAATACAGATAAAAACGACGCATACACCATACCCCGCACATATCATCAGCGCCTGCCAGCTGTGGTACAAAAGCTATTGGGCCTATAAATGCCAGCAAACCTAAAAAAATAGTAAAATAGCGAATTTTTTGCTTACGGGGAATGGCTTTAATTTTATTTATAAACATTCATACTCTTCCATAACTTTTTCTTTTAAACCTGAAAGCTGTTGTTAGCAATATTTATTACCAACGTCTCTCTTGTGAAAAATCATGACAATTAAGACATAACAGACCATTTTTTGCTGGCAACCTTAACAACACTTCATTTTTAATACGTTGATAAAATAAATCTGATTTTTCCAATAATTTTTTCTCAAGCCCTTGTTTTAATTTTTCTAATCGGAGTTTTTTATCCATAACATAGGTTTTTCCCCAGGGGTGTTTTTCGTATTCCACTCCTTGCTGTAAATCAGCTGAAACTAGAAAAGAGGAATCTAATTCCTGCTGTTGAATTTCTTGTGTAAGCCCTGTATGTAAAACACCCTGCTGGTGAGGCTCATGGCAGCTAACACAAATTACACGGTTATTTTTTCCTAAAGGCATTTTTATACCATAACGCAAATTCTGTTTTTGCATATATAAAAGCATTTTTTCTGCTACTATAACTTGATGTTCTAAAATATTTAAATGCGGTGTTTGCAAATGGCAGCCATAACACATTTTTGCTATCGGCAATCGGAGTTTAAGATGCTGCTTTGAATGTTTTTGGTTTTGAGATACATTGTTTTTTTTGTTTAATTTATCTGTTTTAAGTACTTCTGAGTGGCAATACAAGCACTTACTCTCAATTTTTTTGTGTTGCTGATCTAATAAAACATGAATATTATCACGTGTATTTTCTTTTTTTTTATGGCATAAATAACAAAAATCGGTTAATTTTTTATAGGGGCCTCCGCTAAAAAAATCAGCGGCTGTTTTATCAATAGTTTTAAAGTCTTGCTGCTCAATTTTCTCTATACCATGGCAGCTTTTGCATACTATTTTTTTTTGCCCAGATAAGGTTGTTTCAAAAAAAAGGGCTGCAGGAGTTAATAAGGTATCCGGCACCAATACACCAGAGCGATGATGAAAAACGGGCAGTTTCTGTACTGCAAAAACATCTGCACAAGCAATCAGAAAAAGCAAAAAAAACCAATAAAATAACTTCATAAACCCGTTTGCACCGCCATACCATGGCGATGGCAATCTAAACAGTCTCCCCGGGCCTGATGCACACCACTCAAACCATTTCCCGTATCAATTTGTGCCTCATCCTGTTGATTTTCCATGGCATGGCAAATCACACATAATTGCGCCAGTTGACCATTATTAGTATTTATATCAATATTCTGCTGTTTAATACTTGTAGACAAACGTGAGGCACCATGGCTTGCATTGGCTATAATCAAACTACCATTATGCGTAGCATGCATTGCATGACAGTCTGTACAAGTTACTTCAGCAGGATAACTATAAGCTGCTCTCAAACCAGAAAAAGTACGCAAACCTGAGCCTTTAGGCACCCCGTGTTTATCAATAAAGGAATAGTTATCCTGCATTGCGATTAATGGATCCCGGTAGTTTTTACCCGTAATTTCAAAACCAGCCTGTTGAAAATCCCGATTATGACAGGCAAGACAAAAATCACTGCTTTTCTGGTATTTTGAATTCACATTTTGCTGATTGCTAAAAACGCTTAAATCAATATTAAGATCAAACTGACCATTCATATCAGAGCTAATATGACAGCTCAAACAATCTTGATCCTTTAAAGCACTATTTTGCTGCTGATTTGCCGGGATAAAATTATGGCTTTTCTCTCCCTGTTGTCCAGAAGCATAAGCCAGGTCGGTATCATTGTGACAAAGAGTACACTGGCGTGAAGTATTGGTGCCATTATTTCCATGACAGCCTGCACAACTGGCATAAGATTTTTCACGCACCAGATTACGCAAATTTTCTGCCGTATTAGAATGAATTAAATTCACTAAATGGCAGGAATCACATTGCTTTTTTGCCCATGCCGATCCGTCTCCACCATGAGAGGGCTGGAGGATTAAATTAGCTGAGCATGCAAATGCTCCCCATAAACAAAAGCAAAAAACCATAGCAAAAACAAGGACTTTAATTTTTTGTCCTGTTGTTTTCATCATTAATTTATCCATCTATTGGTATTCATAACTATTTTATTTCTCTAATTATTCCTCAAAATGTTCATTGAATATTTATGGCTCTATTTTTTAAATAGAAACTTATTTACTTTTTATAACGATGACAATCCTTACAATAAAAACTGTTATGGCAGCGTCCACATTGTGAAGCCATCATCCGCGCATCAATTCCATGTCGTGACTGATACCCCAGAGGGTGATAATCCTGTTGCCCGGCTCCCCGACGAAAATGACAATTACTGCAAAAAGCAATATCAATATGACAACTGCGACATTGATTTTCATTATCACGTGCATCCTCATTGTGCTGATGGATATAATCGTAATTATGGTTCTCAGGCCAAATAGTGGTTTTGTCTGTATGGCAAATATTACACCGCCAGGGTGCACGTATCTCACTAAGATGACAATCGTGACAAATAGCCTCCAGAGGTTCATTGGCAATGGTGGTTAAATGTTTTAGATATTGCTCATTTTTAAGCGTGTTTTTAGCAAAGCTATGACATAACATACAACTGTCGCCCTCCTCTTCCATTGCTTGTTTATGGATATTATGCGGATAATAAATATCCTTGTTCTCCTGCCTGTTATGCCACCATTTTTTTTCTTTTTTTATTTCAATCACTTGATTTTCATCCGCTATGGAAATACTTATTGCAACACTATTACAGATTAAAAAAATAGCAAACAAATAACTTATTAACATAAACTTAGGTAATTTTTCTAGATTTAATTTCATAATTATTTTAGATCCCGCTAAAACCATTTTGGCTAAATTTTGAAGCATACGTTTTGGTTTTATAATTATCAAAATAATAGGTCATGCTAAAGCGCAACATATGTTCATTTCTTAATTTGCTATTCTTTATTTCTCGAGCTTCAAAAGAAAGAATTAGATTATTTTTAGCCATATAATTCATTTTTCCATTCAAGCCAAACACACTATTTTCACCCTGATGAAATTTATTTTCTTTACGATAAATGCCATCTAATTGAATATTTAAACGTGAATTTATGTGCTGCTCCAGACTTATATAAAAACTATGTAATTTATTTTCTCCTAATTTCACACGGTCTAAAGACAAAGTAACATCCAGATCTGCACGATTAGCTAAGGGGTTTTTAATCGTAACACCTGCTGCATACCCCAAACCCTCATCTCCAATTTCTCTATTGCTGTAAATCCCTTCAATAAATCCTCTCATTTGATTATTAAAAAAATAATCCACATTTATTTTTGTAAGTTTTTGATCACCAAAAGCATAATAACTATAAAACTGCTCTCTAAACCCAGGGTTTAGATCAATTTCTGGCTGATAATACTCATACGCCAGACGTAACCTTAAATCCTGTTGAATAGCCAGACGAAGATCGACATAGAGATCTTCAATTTTTTGCTCTTCTATATGATAGGTAAGCAACATTTGGCTTTTAAAAAACTGGCAATTCAATTGACAAGCGCTTTGTTTTTCTTGTTGCTGATTTATCCCTTGCGTATTTAAGGCCAAATTAAAACGATGAGCAACCACCTTATTTTTTATTTTTTGCAAACCAAAACGAAAATCCCAGGAGTCAATTAGTTGCGGCAATAGTTTATTATTTACATTGGTTTTAAACTGATTAAAAAGCTCAAAACCGAATAAATAATCTCCTTCAATAGAACGGATATCATCGATTCTCCCGGGTTTTCCCATATAGACCTCAAAACCTAAATCCTGAGGTTTATTTCGATAAGTTAAATTAAGGCCGTCTAAAAAATAAAACCCCAGATTATCAGCACGCTCAAAACGCCCTGCTTTAACCTGAGAGTGATATTCTGACCAGCCCTTTTCAATAGACATTTCATATAATGCATTGCCTTGTTGAAAAGAATATTCACTTGCTTGCATTAAAAAATTTAAGCGACTATGCAAATCATTGTTTGCATCATCATAAGCATAGGTTGCTAAAATATCAGCAGATAGCTGATTAGATGGACTGTAGCGGTTATCCATTTGTATGCTGCTACTCATGGATGCATACCAATTGTCCGCATAAACAGCCTCGCAGCTAATAATAAAAAAGAGTAATAGCAATACTCTAAATAAAAACCATTTCAACATAATCAAAGAGAGCGTTATTTTTTCTGATATAAGTTTTTTTCCTTATTATTTTTTATTGCCGCCCAGCTAACCAAAGCCCCCAGAGCAATAATACAACTCCCGCAGGTACTACAGCGCCCCTGCTGAGGAAGCGTACAATTTGAAGTGGTCACAATATGACCCAGTGCCAAACTCGCACCGGCTAACCAGGGAACTGATTGATTAAGCCAGTGAGTTTTTTCCTGAGAAATATAACCTTTTAACCTTTGTTTCATTGTATATTCCAATTGTATTTAAAAAAAATGCCTGTTAAAAAGGTAACAGGCATAACACCAAAAAGGATTTATCTAAATGCTTAGCTTAAGGCTAATGCTTATTGCTCCATAGCAACAAAGTAACCCAGAGTGTCAACACTAAACATAATATAACCATCACTGAGTTCAGATTGTGGCTGAATACTCAAGATATTTGCTTTGTCCAGTGGTTTTATAGTAGCTGAACCATCCGCGAGAGACAAAATTGCAATATTATCCACGCTGGAAGCTGTTCCTGAATAAGCAATTTTAATGTATATTTTCTCTGAAAAAGAAGTCACTAGCTGATTATTTTTATCTATTACCTGAAAACGATAGATAGAAGAAGCTACCGATGCTCCTGGAAGTACATCATTTAAACGTTTAAGCACATCCGCACTGATACTATTATAAACTTCAGCCTGAGCTCGGTAAGTGGGGAAAATAGCATCTACAGAGCCGTAAGCAAAAACAACCATACCACTGTTTTTTAAGGCCTTGTCTCCCTGATGAGTATTGTATAAATAGACCTTATCTGAACCAGAACCATTATCAATAGTAGCTTTAACCAGAGTACTATTAATATTAAGTTCCGTCATAGCGGAGGCAAGGCTGGTAGTTTTAAACTGCCCATTATTTACTATTGCATTACTGGCTTTTAAAATACTCATAAAAGGATTCACTTTGGTGCTATACAAAATATCATCCACATTTTCTGTGACAACCCCTTGTCCATCTACCTTAAAATAATCCAGACCTAAAACAATATAACCATCATCCACCAGGCGTTTATCAGGCAATTCGGTTACCGTTTTTACACTGCTGGCTCCAAAAATACTATCGGGTGAAATCAACGAGCTAAAAGAGCCACTTTGTTTTTTAGCATGGCATGTTTCACATTGCAGCGAATCGGCAGAAGAGCGCACATTATGGGTCATAATATATTCATTGGATTCAATCCAAATCTGCTGCATATTGGTATTTTTATGGCCCTTTGACTGCATTAATTTGTCATAGGCTGTTTTCAGTTGCACAAAATCTGCATAGTTTTTTGGAGCACCATAAGAGACACCATGGCGGCCACTGGATGCCGTTACTATGGCTAATTCTTCACCACTGACGGGGTCTATAATAACACCGTATAATTCTCCACTGGCATCGGTTTTAGAGCTATAAACAGACAGGTACTCTTCTCTACTCAATACTCTATTACTGTTTTTATCTTTCCAATAATGACGAATCCGAGGGTTATATGGAATAATTTTGGATCTGCCATCTTCAGCCTGACGATAGCGATACATTATTTGTATGGCTTTTCCTCTGCTCTTTTTATTCGTAATATGACACGCCTGACAAGAAATAACATCCAGATGTGTTTGGGTGATTCGGTCCAAAGAAGAAGAGCTGTATCCGAGCATATCACCATTGGCTTTCCACAATTCTTTATGTGCAGTTTGCATCGAACCATGACCGGAAGGAATCACCGGATTCTGGGATTGCTCATGACAATATTCACAACTTTTAGCATTGTTGTCATAATCCAGATCATTACGTACATCCATGTCCGAATTTCCTTTTAGAAAATTATGACTGACTGACAGATCCATATTGGCATAGGATGGATTGAGGTAATTTGTTGAGTGACAGGTATTACAGTTTTCAATCTGGCGTACCTCACCATTATCGGCAGTCCAGGTTTTACCCTTATGCACATCATCCTGATAATCTTCTTCAACTACCCCATCTTCATCCAATGTCATAGTGGCACTATCCCCAAAGCCATAAAAACCTCTTCGGGAATTACTGGTGCGATGACAAGCCATACAATTGTCATTGCCAGGGAAACGTAACATAGGAATAACTACTTTTTTATTGCCATCAAAGGCAGCTGTATTCCAATTCATGCGGGGTTTTCCAGTAGCACTCAGGTTTAAATCATAACCATCTTCCTGACCTTCTTTACCTGCTTTAATAGTACGAGAAAAGCTCACTAATTGTTTACCCGCTGCAGTGTCTGGGGCAATATTATAAAACTCCCAGAAAGCGGTATTTGCTTCGCGGAAAAAATCTTCTTTTATAAGTTTATCTACGCGCAGCGTTTTCCAGAAATCAAAACTGCTGTCTGCACCGTCATCAGTATCAGCACCTACTCCACTGGCAGGGAATTTTTTAAATGCAGTAAAATCTGCATGACACATCATACAATCGGCTTCAACCACACCACTTTTTTTCCAGTCCCAGCGTTCTACCGTAGAAGCTCCATGACCACTACTACTGCTTACTCGGGTATAATAATCACCATCCAGAGGAGTTATTGCAGCAACATTTTTTTGGTCATAACGTATGCCCTCACGGTCTTGTTCCATCCAGCCGCCTCCAGTGTGACAAGTAGCACAGCGTTGTACCAGCCCAGCGGAACCTTTATCCATAAAATCATGTTCACTGCTATTATTTTTTTTAGCTAAAATTTCAGGACGACTTCCCCCCATACAGGCATAACCACCAAAATAACCTGGAGAAACTAGTTGTGGCACTCCATGTTTTGCACCGTAATCATCACTGGCTTCATCACGTCCCATTTGGAAATGATAAGCTTTGGTTATTGATTCATAATCATGACAACTGGAACTTCCACACGAAGTTTTTGAGCTGTATGCATTGCCACTATTTAATACATGATTTCCAGCTTCATCCAATAAAGGAATGGCAGGATGTAAATAGGTTTGGTCAAAACTATTTGCTGCATAGGTATTTTGCATCGCAATCATTAATAAAATTGACCACAAATACATTGTTTTTTTAAATAGCCTCATTAATTACCCCTAAATCAAAAGAATTATGTACTAAGCGTTTTACAATGCTTTTTAACGTGACCTATTATAGGAGACTATAAAAACAAGTAAATGTGGCATGATGTCGCATCTCATCTTAAAAAGATGAGCAAGGTTATATAAACTTAATGCAAAAACCATATAAAAACTCTATTAGCCACGATCAGCTATGCATATTAAAGTGGATGTTTGGGGCGCATTAGAACTTTAATCTAGCTGAAACCAATCTTGAATTGTCCCATCTTATTTACTAAGGTTATAATAGTCTGGACACTTAATTTACCAGCTTGCTTATGTTTTTATTTTTTTGCAGCATTATTTATTCCATATTCCAGTATGCAAAAAATGTAATGAGAATATTGGTGTGACAACACTATCCCGAAGGTACAAACAATCAATAAATTTAAAATCCAATATTTAAGATACTTTTACAAGATAAGGAATTAAAACCAAAAAAAAGCCACTTAAAAGTGGCTTTTTTTATTAAAACAAGAAAGTTTTAATTATTTGTTTTCACGGTGCTCAATTAAATCATCAACTACAGAAGGATCGGCAAGAGTTGAGGTATCACCTAAAGTATCTAGCTCATTTATCGAAATTTTTCTTAAAATACGTCGCATAATTTTTCCTGAACGTGTTTTAGGTAGACCTGGCGCCCATTGGATAATATTCACTTTCGCAATTGGGCCAATAGCTGAACGAACCTGTTTAACTAATTCTAGTTTTAGCTCATCGGTTCCTGCTTCACCTGCTTTTAAGGTAATATATGCATATATACCTTGCCCGGTAAGATCATGAGGATAACCAACTACCGCAGCCTCTGCTACTTTTTCATGTAAACCCAGAGCTGCTTCAATTTCAGCCGTACCTAAACGATGGCCTGAAATATTTAATACATCATCCACACGACCAGTGATCCAGTAATGACCATCTTCATCTCTGCGCGCACCGTCTCCAGTAAAATAATAACCCTTATACATTGCAAAATAGGTTTCATAAAAACGCTGGTGATCGCCATAAACCGTTCTTAACATAGAAGGCCAGGGAGCTTTCATTGCAAGATTTCCAGATGCTGGATTGCCTTCAATTTCTTGCCCTTCATCATCTAATAAAACCGGCTGTGCACCAAAAAATGGAGCCATGGCGGAACCTGGTTTTAAATCATGTACTCCAGGAAGAGGAGTCATCATATGCGCCCCTGTTTCTGTTTGCCACCAGGTGTCAACAATGGGACATTTAGCATTTCCAACTACATTATAATACCACCGCCATGCTTCTGGATTAATTGGCTCACCTACCGTACCTAATACACGTAATGAAGCTCTTGAAGTTTTTTCTACTGGCTCATTACCCGCCCCCATTAAGGAACGAATAGCAGTTGGAGCAGTATAGAAAATAGTAACCTTATGTTTATCTACTACTTGCCAAAAACGTGAAATATCAGGATAAGTTGGGATACCTTCAAACATTACTGAAGTAGCACCATTTGCCAAAGGCCCATAAACAATATAGGTATGTCCTGTTACCCAACCCACATCCGCTGTACACCAATATACATCATCGTCTTTATAATCAAAGGCATATTTATGCGTCATTGCTGCCTGTACTAAATAACCACCCGTAGTATGTAATACACCCTTTGGAGTACCTGTAGAACCAGAAGTATATAAAATAAACAGTGGATCTTCAGAATCCATTTCTTCTGCCAGGCAATCTGTATCTGCTGCTGCTACTGCTTCGCCATACCAAACATCTCGCTCATCATTCCACTCTATTGGATCGCCACCACGTTTAACAACAATACAAGTATGTACATTTGGACAACCTTCTAAAGCTTTATCTGCATTTGTTTTTAGGGGGATTTTTCTTCCACCACGCATGGATTGATCAGCAGTAATGACTACTTTACAATCTGAATCTAAAATTCTGCTTTGCAAAGCATCAGGTGAGAAACCACCAAATACAATTGAATGTATTGCTCCAATTCGGGTGCATGCCAGCATGGCTACCGCAGCTTCTGGAATCATCGGCATATATAAGGATACACGGTCGCCTTTTACTACTCCGCGAGCTTTTAATACATTTGCAAAACGGCAGACTTCTTCATGTAATTCTTTATAGGTTATACTTCTGCCATCATTTGGATCATCTGCTTCCCAGATAATAGCTACTTTATCGCCCTGAGTTTCCAGATGGCGATCTAAACAGTTAGTAGAAACATTTAACTTTGCATTTTCAAACCATTTAATATGTAAATCATCTTTATCAAAACTCCAGTCTAATACCTTATCCCACGGTTTAGACCAGCTGACAAATTTGTTTGCTTGTTCTGCCCAAAATTCTTCCGGATTATCAACTGATTGTTGATACATTTGTTGATATTTTTCTAAGTTTAGGTTTGCCTGAGCTGCAAATTCGGGTGAAGCTGGATAGGTATTTTCTGCCATAGTAATAATCATCCTTTTTGGTAAAATAAGAGCTTTTTTTTATTAAGGTAAATGTACTATATAATTCAAAAAATTAATAGCATAAAAGTAAAAGTTTGTTTGATATCAGTCCTTTTACTATAAATTAATTTAATAGTTATTATTTATTTTATAGCGACTTATTTATAAAACTACCTAATATCATCGCTATATAAAAAGTCTAAAATTAATCTTGACTTATTTGCTTAGTTATTCTATATACTAAGATACAAAGACTAAATTTTTTTATTCTGGAGGTGTTTTATGTATCGCAGACTATTTTTTCTTTTCCCTGATAAGCTGCAAACTCAAAAAGCGGTTGATAACCTCATTATGCACAATATTCATACCAAACAAATGCACGTTTTATCAAAACCGGGGGTAGATTTACAGGGTCTTCCACTACCTTCACCTAATCAACGCAGAGATATGCATACTAAAATTGAAGACACACTCTGGTATAGTAATCTGGGTTTGTTTTTTATTGCTCTATTTATATCTATTAATGCTTATTTTTCTGCTAACTATTATCTGATGGTTGTTTCTTTTATAGTAATGGTACTTTGTTATTCGATGGGATATTACTATTTAACTAAGCCAACCATTCATTTAGATGGCTTTCATGCAGCATTTGCACATGGAGAAATATTATTAATGGTGGATGTACCTAAAAATCAGGTGGCTGATATTGAACATCTAGTTCAACATAATAGTCCTGCTGCATCAGAAGAAGGCATTAGTTGGACACCCAGCGATTTTAGTATGAAAGTATAAAGGAGTATATTATGTTTTTAGTTGATTGCAAAACCCATGATATTGTTGATATCACAGATTTTGAAGCTTTATTTGATGCATCACAAGCTAGTATTGAAGGTCGTTATCATGCTGGTGAAGAAATGCAAGATATTCAATTATTTATAAAAAGTGAATTAATGTTTCAATCTGGTGAAAATTTGCCTGACTGTTGGCTAAATAGCCATTATATTCGTAAAAATTTAAAAATTGCTGCTTAACTTATAAAGTTATTCAGCCAGATTTTTCAATTCAAGTGATAATACTTGTATATCTAGATCATTAATTTGCCAATGTAAATCGTATTGGTAGATGTGTGCTGTATAGTGTTTTTTTATTGATTTATTATAATGTGGCCTGGGATCCAGAGCCAAAAGTTCTTGTATAAATAAACGCAGTTGCGGAATATTTTTTTCTGCCGCTATTATTTGGCTATTTGCTAGCTCAGAAAACCCTATCTTAAAATTATTATCTTTAATCGCAGAAATAAATCCCTTTTGCGTATTATTTATACTATCTGCATATTCAATATAGGGCTTAATATCAATAATAGGTGTTTTATCTAATAAATCAGCACCCTTCACATGTAAGAAAATCTTATCTTGCTGATATTCAATTTTATCTAAATTTACTACTGATAAACCTATGGGGTTAGGGCGAAAAGGTGAGCGAGTAGCATAAACACCATATTGTTCTTTGCCATTAAGCCGGGGAGGACTGACTAGGTGATTAAAACCTTTACCAATATGCTGATCAAATACAAACATAAGCCAAATATGAGAAAAGCCATTTAGGCCCTTCACCATATCTGGGTGGTTATAGGGTTTGAGTAGTTCTATTGTTGCAGTAGCCTCTGCTACTAAACCCGCTTGTCTGGGAATTCCAAATTTTTCTTTATAACAAGAATGAATTATTGCTATTTGTTCAAAGTTAAAATTCACAATTGTGGCGCTGCTAATACTTGGTTATGGTTTTGGTAAACTGTTTGCAATTAAACGGGTTTGTTTTAATAACTCCTCTGTTGAACTTCCAATATAGTTAAAATGCCCCATCTTTCTACCTTCTCTAGCCTGTGACTTTCCATATAAATGTAATTTAACTTCAGGCTTAGATAATAGAGATAACCAATCTGGTTCGCCATTTTCCCATACATCACCTAAAATATTAAACATAACTACAGGAGTAAGTAATTTTGTACTTCCTGCTGGCAGCCCACATAACATTCTGACTTGTTGTTCAAACTGTGAGGTAACACAGGCATCCATTGTATAATGCCCACTATTATGAGGTCTGGGAGCAATTTCATTAATTAATAATTTACCTGCTGTGGTGTAAAAAAATTCTACTGCTAAAACACCACAATATTCTAATCCGTTAGCCAGGCGTATTGCTTCATCAATAACTTTATTTTTTAGCTTTTCATCTAAATTACAGGGAACAACTGTATGTTCTAAAATACCATTGACGTGATAATTTTCACCGATGGGATAACAGCTCACCTGCCCGTCGAAACTCCGGGCTAAAACCAATGATATTTCTGTTTTTAAATCAACTTTTTCTTCTAATACACAGGCAACCTGTCCCATTGCATCAAAAGCTTGCTCTGCTTCAGATATGTTATTTACAATTGACTGGCCTTTACCATCATAACCCAGAGTAGCAACTTTAAGAATGCAAGTTGTTGCCATTTGCGACATGGCAAAATTAAGATCCTCTTTATTATATACTGGGTAAAACCGGGCCGTTGGAAACTGGTTATCGGCCAGAAAAGTTTTTTCAATAATACGATTTTGGGCAATAGTTACTGATTGTGATGAAGGCCTGACTATAATAGTCTTTTCAAGTATTTCTAATGTTTCTGTTGGGATATTTTCAAACTCGGTAGTCACCGCTTGACAGTTTTTTGCTAATTGTTCAATAGCCCAGCTATCTGAAAAGGAGGTTTGAATATGTTCGTCAGCCATTCTACCAGCAGGACTATCTGCATCGGGGTCTAATACTATTACTCTATATCCTAAACTATTTGCAGCCATAACAAACATTCTTCCTAACTGTCCACCACCTAACATTCCAATTGTTGCACCTGGTAATATCATATTTAATTCTCCGGTAGCTCCATTTGATAAACCATTTGTTCCTGCTTTTCTCTAAATTGTACCAAGTTCTCTGCAACTTGTGGATCAGATAAGGCTATTATTGATGCAGCATATAAACCAGCATTTGCAGCCCCTGCTTCACCAATTGCAAAGGTAGCCACAGGGATTCCTTTAGGCATTTGTACAATGGATAACAATGAATCCATACCTTTAAGATAACGTGAATTTACCGGCACTCCTAAGATAGGAATTGTAGTTTTTGCAGCAAGCATACCGGGAAGATGTGCGGCTCCTCCTGCTCCTGCAATAATACATTTTAAACCACGGGCCTGTGCTTGCTCTGCATATTCAAATAATAGATCGGGAGTTCTATGTGCTGAAACCACTTTCTTTTCGTAACTCACATTCATGGCTTCCAGTTGTTGGCATGCATTTTTCATCACATCCCAATCACTATTGCTGCCCATTACCACTCCAACCAGAGCCTTATTTTTATTTTCTAACATGTTTTTATCCAATCCAGTAATACTGGAAATTTCCTTATTAGATAATATATTAGCTATTAATGCAACATTATCCTATGGAATTAAAACGAAAAAGGACGGATTAAATCCGTCCTTCAAAAACATCAATTGTTTTTACTATTGTAAACTGATCAGCCTACGAAATTTTAGGAGCTAATGAGCCTGAAGCGTAACGACCAATCATTACTTCTAAACTACTTACCTTGATTTTTGAAGCATGTCCTTCACAACCAAAAGCTAAATAACGTGCTTTACAAATTTCTTTCATTGCATTGGTTGCTTCTTTATAAAATTTACGTGGATCAAAGTTTGCTGTATTTTCTTGTAAGTGTCTACGAATAGCACCTGTTGAAGCCATACGTAAATCCGTATCAATATTTACTTTACGAACGCCATTTTTAATGCCTTCTTCAATTTCTTTAACTGGAACACCATAGGTTTGTCCCATTTCACCACCGTAGTTATTAATAATTTCTAACCAATCCTGTGGTACTGATGAAGAACCATGCATAACCAGGTGTGTATCTGGAATACGATTATGTATTTCTACAATGCGGTCAATACGTAAAACATCACCTTCTGGCTCTTTAGTGAATTTATAAGCTCCATGAGAAGTACCAATTGCAATAGCAAGTGCATCAACACCTGTTTGTTTTACAAAGTCAGCGGCTTCTTCTGGATCAGTTAATAATTGCTCCATATCTAACTTGCCTTCTGCACCATGTCCGTCTTCTTCACCCATCATGCCCGTTTCAAGAGAACCTAAACAACCTAATTCTCCTTCCACTGAAACACCACCAGCGTGAGCCATTTTAACAACTTCAGCTGTAGTATTCACATTATATTCAAAACTGGAAGGTGTCTTCATGTCCGCCATTAAAGAACCATCCATCATTACTGAAGTAAAACCTGATTGAATAGAACGTAGACATACAGAAGGCTCAGAACCATGATCCTGATGCATTACCACTGGAATATGTGGGTACATTTCTACAGCTGCAGAAATTAGGTGGCGTAAAAATGGTTCGCCGGCATAGGAGCGAGCACCTGCTGATCCCTGCATAATTACAGGGGAATTTGTTTCATCAGCAGCTTGCATAATTGCATGCACCTGCTCCATGTTATTTACATTAAATGCAGGCAGACCAAAATTGTGTTCTGCTGCATAATCTAGTAGTTCACGCATTGAAATTAATGCCATTTTTTTCTCCTGATTGTTATTTATCTTTATAAATATTGTTTAATTTTTTGTAATTAATTAGGCCATATGATGTTTATCACCAATACGTACTATTTTTAAGGTGTTGGTTCCACCCAGTTCACCTTCCAGTTCACCTTTACTGATAATAACCAGATCGCCATCTTTAGCTTCACCACGACGTTTTAATTCGTCCACTATTTCTTGATTTAAACTATGTGGATTTTCAGCCTGGCTTTCAAAGCTGACGGGCATTACACCTCGGTAAAGAGTCACTTTACGACGTGTTCCTACATGTCTGGTAAATGCATATATGGGAATTGCAGAGCCAATTCTGGACATCCACAATGGTGTAGATCCTGATTCAGTTAATGATACAATCGCTTTCACCTTAAGGTGGTTTGCTGTGTACATGGCAGCCATTGCAATAGCTTCATCAACAAATTTAAATTCAGTATGAATACGATGTTTGGATTCTACTACTTCTTTTTGTTTTTCTGCACTTCTGCAAATTCTATCCATTGCAGCGATTGCTTTATCTGGATATTTTCCCATTGCAGTTTCACCTGATAGCATCACTGCATCAGTGCCATCTAAAACAGCATTTGCAACATCAAAAACTTCTGCTCGAGTAGGGATCTGATTTTCAATCATAGATTCCATCATCTGCGTTGCAGTAATAACCACTCGATTCATACAACGTGCTTTATGAATAAGTTGTTTTTGTATCGGAGGTAAAGCCGCATCTCCTATTTCAACACCCAAATCACCACGAGCTACCATAATAGCATCAGATGCTTCTATGATTTCATCAATACAACCTAAAGCTTCAGCTCTTTCAATTTTGGCAATAATAGAGCCATTACCACCAGCTTCTCTTAATAGTTTTCGCGCCTGGTGAATATCATCAGCACAAACTGGAAAGGATACCGCTAAATAGTCAGCAGATAATTTTGCCGCAGTAATAATATCTTGTTTATCTTTATCACTTAATGCTTCGGCAGAAAGCCCCCCACCCTGCAAGTTAATTCCTTTTCTATCAGAGAGTACCCCTCCAACCACTACACGGGTAATAATCTCGTTAGTTTTGATGCTATCAACCCAAAAAACTAATCTGCCATCATCAACAAGTAAAGTATCACCACGTTTAACATCATTAACTAATTCTTTATACGAAATGCCTACGCGTTCACGAGTACCTGCACCCTGTGCTAGTTGAGAATCAAAAATAAATTCTTCGCCCTCTTTTAGGGTAACCATACCTTTCTGGAAGCAGTCAATACGAATTTTAGGGCCTTGCAAGTCTGCAAGGACGCCAATTTGGCGACCATGAGCCCTGGCTCTTAAGCGAATTTTTTCAGCTCGGGCAATATGCTCTTGCGCTGAACCGTGTGAGAAGTTAATTCGAACAACATCTACACCTGCTTCAATAATTTTATCTATAACCTTTGGATCGTCCGTAGCAGGACCCAGGGTTGCAACAATTTTAGTTCGTCTAAACATAATTTGTTTAATTTAACCTTTAGCTCTGGTTTCAAGAATTTCTACTGCTGGTAATTTTTTACCTTCTAAGAATTCTAAAAATGCTCCACCACCTGTAGAAATATAAGAAACTTTATCGGCAATACCGTATTTCTCTACTGCTGCAAGAGTATCACCACCGCCAGCAATAGAGAAAGCATCTGATTCAGCAATAGCTAGGGAAATTGCTTTAGTCCCTGCTCCAAATTGATCAAATTCAAATACACCCACTGGGCCATTCCAAACAATAGTTCCTGCATTTTTAATAATTTCGGCCAAGGCAGCGGAACTATCTGGGCCAATATCAAAAATCATATCATCATCTAATACGGTATCAGCTGCTTTTAATTCTGCACTGGCAGACTCTGAAAATTCTTTAGCACATACTACATCAGTTGGCACTGGAATGCTTCCGCCACGCGCTTTTGCATCGGCAGTAAGTTTTTTAGCCGTTTCAACCAGATCTTCTTCATATAAAGATTTACCTACATTATAACCTTCGGCTGCAATAAAAGTATTTGCTATACCACCACCAACAATTAATTGATCCACAATTTTAGATAGTGATTCAAGTACGGTTAATTTGGTAGAAACTTTTGAGCCTCCAACAATTGCAACCATTGGGCGTTTAGGATTATCTAATGCCTTACCGAGTGCTTCTAATTCACTGGCTAATAACGGCCCTGCTGATGCTACTGCTGCAAATTTAGCTGTTCCATGTGTTGAAGCCTGTGCTCTATGCGCAGTTCCAAAAGCATCCATTACATAAATATCACATAGTGCTGCGTATTGTTTGGATAAATCATCGTCATTTTTCTTTTCGCCCACATTAAAGCGAACATTTTCTAATAAAACCACTTCACCTTCGGCAACATCACAGCCATTGAGGTAATCTTTTTCTAGTCTCACATTGGTGTTTAGCAGGCCTGACATATGCTCTGCCACTGGAGCCATAGAGAATTCTTCATTATATTCACCCTCTGTAGGGCGACCAAGGTGAGACATGACTAACACTTTAGCTCCCGCTTTTAATGCAAGCTCAATAGTTGGCAAGGATGCACGAATACGTTTGTCTGAAGAAACTTTACCGTCTTTAATAGGAACGTTTAAGTCCTGACGAATTAATACTCTTTTTCCAGCTAGATCTAAATCGGCCATTTTGATTACTGACATATTACACCTTTAATTTATTTTTTATAAGTTTAAATATAAGTTCTTTTAGAAGCCTTTAGTTAAATAAGCCAAGAGCACATATTTAAAGTCATATTTAAGCTTTGTGTATTTTTAACAAATGCATAAGTGATAATTAGATGACCCAGTTTGATTTCAGAGCAAGGCACAAAATGTAAGCGTATACGAATACGCGCCTATTTTGTAACAAAGAGCTGGAACCAAACTGGGTTATATAATTACTTACTTACGTGTTCTACTAGGCGTAACATATTGCATGTATAACCATACTCATTGTCATACCATGAAACCAATTTAACAAAAGTTCCATCTAGTGCAATACCCGCACCTGCATCAAAAATTGATGATTGGCCAATACCACGGAAGTCAGTAGAAACTACTTTTTCTTCAGTATAACCTAGCGTGCCTTTCATAGAACCTTCAGAAGCTTCTTTCATAGCTGCACAAATATCATCATATGAAGCTTCTTTTTCAAGCTCAACAGTTAAGTCAACTACAGAAACGTCGGAAGTAGGTACACGAAAAGCCATACCAGTTAGTTTGCCATTTAGTTCTGGAAGTACTACGCCTACTGCTTTTGCTGCACCAGTAGATGATGGAATGATATTCTCTAGAATACCACGACCACCACGCCAGTCTTTCATTGAAGGACCATCAACCGTTTTTTGAGTTGCTGTAGCTGCGTGAACAGTAGTCATCAAACCACGTTTGATTCCCCATTTGTCATTTATTACTTTAGCTACAGGGGCTAAACAGTTAGTTGTACATGAAGCTGCAGATACAATTGCTTGTCCTGCATATTCTTCATGGTTAACACCATAAACAAACATAGGAGTACCATCTTTAGATGGAGCACTTTGAACCACTTTCTTAGCACCTGCATCAATATGCTTTTGACAACTTTCTTCCGTTAAGAAGAAACCTGTACAATCAATAACTAAATCCGCTCCAACTTCATCCCATTTCAGCTCAGCAGGATCGCGCTCAGCTGTTAGGCGAATATTATTACCTTTAACTACTAGATTGTCACCTTCAACACCAACTTCACCATCAAAGCGACCATGAACAGAATCATATTTAAGCATGTAAGCTAAATAATCTGCTTCAAGTAAGTCATTAATACCAACTACTTCCATACCTGGGAAATCTTTTGCGATTGCACGAAATACCATGCGACCAATACGACCAAAACCGTTAATACCGATTTTTATTGCCATTGTTACTTCTCCTACTTAATTTAAAATTAATTGTTTAATTTTTTGTGGGTAGTTCAGGGCTTTTTTCCCTGAACTAACAAAAATAACCTTGTAATTACATTACGGATTCAGCGGTTGATACGATATTTTCTGCTGTAAAACCAAACTCTTTAAACAATAAGTTTGCTGGAGCTGATTCACCAAAATGGTCTATACCAATGATAGCACCATCAAATCCTGCATATTTACCCCAGCCACTGGTAACACCTGCTTCAATTACTACTCTGGCACGAATGCTTGATGGTAATACAGACTCTTGATAATCCGCATCTTGTGCTTCATAGGAAGCAGTACAAGGAATAGAGACTACACGGACTTTTTTACCGCTAGCAGTTAATGTTTTAGCTGCTTCCATGGTAATTCCTACTTCAGAACCCGTTGAGATTAAAATTACATCAGCAGTACCGTCACAGTCAGATAGTACATATCCACCTTTGGCAATATTTACTATAACATCACTTGAACGTTCCTGGTGATCCAGGTTTTGACGCGAGAAAATTAAACAGCTTGGGCCATCATTTTTTTCTATCGCACAACGCCATGCAACAGCTGATTCAACTGCATCAGCTGGACGCCATACTGACATATTAGGAATCATTCTCAGGGTAGCAATTTGCTCAACAGGTTGGTGTGTTGGACCATCTTCACCCAGGCCAATAGAATCGTGAGTATATACAAATAATACACGTTGCTTCATTAGAGCTGCCATACGTAATGCATTTCTTGCATATTCAGAGAACATTAAAAATGTTGCTCCAAAAGGAATAAATCCACCGTGTAAGGTCATGCCATTCATCATAGCAGACATAGCAAATTCGCGTACACCATAACTTAGGTAGTTACCAGAAGCATCATCAACAATTGACTTAGAGTTTGACCAGGTTGTTAAATTGGAAGGAGATAAATCGGCTGAACCACCAAAAAACTCTGGTAAAGCACCTGCATATCCTTCAATAGATTGCTGTGATGCTTTTCTGGATGGGATGCTAGCTGCTTTTTCAACTACTTCTGCAATAAATTTATCTGCTGTATCGCTCCAGTTAGGTGGTAAGTCACCAGCCATACGGCGTTCAAATTCTGCTGCTTGTTCAGGATTAGCTGCTTTATACGCTGCAAAAGTTTCATTCCAGTCGCTTTCAGCCGCTGCACCTTTAGATTTTGCGTCCCAACCACTATAAACGTCATCTGGAATAACAAATGGTTCGTGATCCCAGCCAATATTTTTTCTTGTTGCTGCAATCTCATCATGACCTAATGGAGCTCCATGACAATCATGTGAACCAGATAAGTTTGGTGAACCCTGACCAATAACTGTTTTACAACAAATCATAGTAGGTTTGTCAGTAACAGATTGAGCTTCTACCGTTGCTTTTCTAATTGCTTCTGCATCATGCCCGTCTACATCACTAATAACATGCCAGCCATACGCCTCAAAACGCTTAGGGGTATCATCAGTAAACCAACCTTCAACTTCACCATCAATAGAAATTCCATTGTCATCATAAAATGCAATCAGTTTTCCAAGGCCAAGAGTTCCAGCTAAAGAACAGGCTTCATGTGAAATACCTTCCATCATACAACCATCACCTAAAAATACATAGGTATAGTGGTCTACAATGCTATGGCTATCGGTATTAAATTGGGCCGCTAATGTTTTCTCAGCTAGAGCCATACCAACACCATTGGTTATGCCTTGCCCTAATGGGCCTGTTGTTGTTTCAACTCCTGGGGCATATCCATATTCTGGGTGTCCTGGTGTTTTAGAGTGTAATTGACGAAAGCTTTTTAGATCATCAATAGAAAGATCGTAACCTGTTAAATGAAGTAGGGAGTAAATTAACATTGATCCATGACCATTGGATAAAATAAAACGGTCGCGATCTGCCCAGCCCGGATTAGTTGGGTTGTGCTTCATAAAATCATTCCATAACACTTCTGCAATATCGGCCATTCCCATTGGTGCACCCGGGTGTCCTGAGTTGGCTTGTTGTACTGCATCCATACTTAATGCACGTATAGCATTAGCTAGGTCTTTACGTTCTGGCATTCGAATCTCCTAAACATATCGTCTAAACTTAATTAGCCTAGATGATGTTAACTTCCAAAGATGGTATGAGCAGCCAAAGCTAACGTGGTTGTAAGTTGGGCTGCTCATACTTGTCTTAATTAAAAATTTATAGCTTACCAATATTATTGCACACAAATAATCGTGCTTAATATAATAGTAAATTTATTTGAACCGCCTATTCTCACCTAAAACTGAATCAACAGCAACAAAATCCCCCTAAATTTATCAATTATTTTACTATAAGCGGTGTTTTTTAAATAATTACTATATGTATTTTTAATAATTAAAAATATCATTAAATTAGCAAATAATAATTACTTCCAGGTATCAGAATCATGTTATTTAAACTATTTGGTTTTTAGCTTATAACTATTCTAACCACTTTATTGAGCAGCCCATACTGGGGATTTGTTCGTCTGGACCCAGTCCATTTAAAGCCACTTGCTTCATTGCCTGATATAAATCACGGGGAACATTTTCAGCAGCTGCCTCCTTTCTGGAGGCATCCAGTCGACCACGGTACTGAAGCTGTAGTTTATTGTTATAACCAAAAAAATCTGGCGTACAAACTGCTCCGTATGATTTGGCAACCACTTGAGCACTATCAATTAAATAAGGAAATGAAAAATTGCTATCCTTTGCAATCTTAGCCATATTTTCAACTGAGTCTTCTTCGTATAATGACATATCATTAGACATTATCGCCACACTATTAATACCCAGAGTCTTAAGTTCATTGGTATCTCTTATAATTCGAGGCAAAATAGCTTTTACATAGGGGCAGTGATTACAGATAAACATCACCAATAAACCTTTATCGCCACAACATTCTTCGAGTGTCCATAATTTGCCAGTTACATCAGGCAAACAAAAATCTATTGCAGGTTTATTAAAATCACAAACTGGAGTTTCTAAACTGACCATATTATCCACCACTTTATTTTTGTTGTTAGTACAAATTAGTTACTTGATTAGTTCTGTTTAGTTAGCTAAATAGTCATTAATTTGTAATAATTCAATTCAACTTAAGAGTTAAGCTTGATAATTAGTAATTATGTAAATTACTTAAATTACGATGTAATTTTCTTTTAGCTATTTTTTAAGATAGAATAACAACAATTTTACTCTTTCAATTTATTTTATTGGACAATCTTATGCCAGCTAATCACCTATTTACCTCAGAATCTGTATCTGAGGGACATCCTGACAAGGTAGCAGATCAAATTTCTGATGCTATTTTAGATGCACTTTTAGAACAAGATAAATATTCACGGGTTGCCTGTGAAACAATGGTAAATACGGGCATGGTTGTAGTTTCTGGTGAAATATCCACCTCCGCATATGTTGATATACAACAAGTAGTAAGAGATAAAGTCAATGAAATAGGTTATAACCATTCTGATATTGGTTTTGATGCAAACTCGTGTGCAGTTCTTATTTGCATAGATAAACAATCCAGTGACATTGCCATGGGAGTGGATGAAAGCTCAGATCATGAGCAAGGTGCAGGAGATCAGGGGTTAATGTTTGGTTATGCCAGTAATGAAACAAATATTTTAATGCCTGCCCCAATTACTTATGCGCATCAATTAGTAAAACAGCAAGCAAAAGTAAGAAAAGAAGGAACTCTTGGCTGGTTACGCCCTGATGCAAAAAGTCAGGTTACCTTTCGATATGAAAACAACCAGCCAACTACTATAGATGCTGTGGTTTTATCTACCCAACACGCACCGGATATCAACCTGGCTGATCTTCGTGAAGCTGTAATGGAAGAAATAATCAAGCCAATTCTGCCCGAAGATTTAATTACTAAAAATACCCAATTCCATGTTAATCCAACCGGTCGTTTTGTAATTGGAGGACCAGTTGGTGATTGTGGCCTAACAGGCAGAAAAATAATTGTAGATACCTATGGTGGAATGGCCCGCCACGGTGGAGGAGCCTTTTCAGGAAAAGATCCTTCAAAAGTAGATCGCTCTGCTGCATATGCAGGTCGATATGTTGCTAAAAATATTGTTGCAGCTGGGTTGGCCGACCGTTGTGAAATTCAGGTTTCCTATGCTATTGGTGTAGCAGAACCCACATCCATTTCTATTGAAACATTTGGCACTGGAAAAATTGCGGATGACTTATTAGTCAACTTAGTTAGAGAACATTTTGATCTACGTCCTAAAGGATTAATTGCAATGTTGGATTTATTACGTCCTATCTATGCAGCAACAGCTGCCTATGGCCACTTTGGTCGCGAAGAAGACAATTTTAGCTGGGAAAAAACAGATAAGGCTGAGGCGCTAAGAGCCGCAGCCAAAATATAGAATAAAGAGATAAACTTTTATAAAATTAATTGTGCAAAAAGGTAAGACTTAAAGCACAGATTATTAAGGAAAAATAATGAGCGATTTTACAGATTATAAAGTAGCAGATATTAGCTTGGCTGAATGGGGTCGCAAAGAAATATCTATAGCCGAAATTGAAATGCCTGGACTAATGGCATTAAGAGCAGAGTATAAGGGTCAAAACCCACTCGCCGGTTGTCGTATTATGGGCAGTATTCATATGACCATTCAAACAGCAGTGCTAATTGAAACATTGATTGATCTGGGAGCAGAGGTTCGCTGGGTTTCATGTAACATATTCTCAACACAGGATCATGCTGCTGCTGCAATAGCGGCTCAAAATATTCCTGTTTTTGCCTGGAAAGGTGAAACTATTGAGGAGTATTGGTGGTGTACTGAGCAAGCACTTTTGTGGCCTGATGGTAAATTACCCAATATGATTTTAGATGATGGTGGTGATGCCACTTTATTAGTTCATAAAGGTGTTGAATTTGAAAAAGCAGGTGCTATTCCTGCAACTAAAGACGATGATAATGAAGAATACATGGCAATTCTTGAAGTTCTTCGTCGTACCATAAATCCTGATTCAAATACCTGGCAGGATATTGCTGCAAGTATTAAAGGTGTTACAGAAGAAACAACTACCGGCGTACATCGCCTATACGAGATGCAGGAAAAAGGCGAGCTTTTATTTCCAGCAATGAATGTTAATGATTCTGCGACTAAATCAAAATTTGATAACCTCTATGGCTGTCGTGAATCACTTATAGACAGTATTAAACGTGCGACTGATGTTATGATTGCAGGTAAAATATGTGTTGTATTAGGTTATGGTGATGTAGGCAAGGGTTGTGCTCAAGCGTTTAGAGGCATGGGAGCTACTGTTTGGGTAACAGAAATTGATCCTATCTGTGCATTACAGGCTTCAATGGAAGGTTATCGTGTTGTTAAAATGAATGATGTTGCCTCTATGGGTGATATCTTTGTTACGACTACCGGTAATATAAATGTTATTAACCACGATCATATGCAATCAATGAAAAATGAATCTATTGTATGTAATATTGGTCATTTTGATTCTGAAATTGATATTGCATCACTAGAAAAATATGAATGGGATGAGATTAAGCCACAGGTTGATCATGTTATTTTCCCTGATGGAAAAAAGATTATTATTCTAGCTAAAGGACGTCTGGTAAACTTAGGCTGTGCAACAGGCCACCCCAGTTTTGTTATGTCCGCTTCATTTACCAACCAGGTTATGGCGCAAATTGAATTTTATACTAATGCGGAAGCATATGAGAATAAAGTATATATTTTACCCAAACAACTCGATGAAAAAGTTGCTCGTTTACACCTAACAAAAATTGGTGCAAACTTAACAACACTTTCACAACAACAGGCTGATT
Source organism: Pseudomonadota bacterium (assembly GCA_045047105.1). GTDB lineage: Bacteria > Pseudomonadota > Gammaproteobacteria > GRL18 > GRL18 > JADGAU01. The sequence goes on from JASFYQ010000161.1 coordinate 28,403, forward strand.
ATATCAATGTACCTGTTGAGGGCCCATACAAGGCTAAGCATTATCGTTATTAATACTAATGGTTTTATTTCTCCTGATTGTAATAGATTAGATCGGGAGAAAATAATAATTATGTTTATCAGCAAATTTAATAGTTCATAAAAATAATATACACATGAAAAATATAAGTTTTGAATTTTTTCCTACTAAAACGACTGAGGGTAGTAGAAAACTTGCTTTAGTAAGAGATAGACTCGGGATAAGCAAGCCTAATTATTTTTCTGTTACCTATGGTGCAGGTGGTACCACTCAACAGGGTACTTTAGATACGGTTTTATCAATAAAACAGGCCGGTTTTGAAGTCGCCCCACATCTGTCATGTATTGGTTCTAGCCGTGAACATTTACGTGAAATTTTAAAAACTTATCAATCACACAAAATTAACCGTATTGTTGCCTTGCGTGGTGACTTGCCTTCAGGTAGCCATGATCTTGGTGAACTACACTATGCTAACGAATTGGTTGAGTTTATCCGTAAAGAAACAGGGGACTATTTTCATATTGAAGTAGCGGCATATCCTGAATTTCATCCACAGGCCATAAATTCAAAAACAGACTTTCAACACTTTGAACGAAAAATGAAAGCGGGTGCTGATAGTGCAATAACGCAGTATTTCTTTAATTTAGATGCTTATTTATTTTTTATAGATGACTGTATTAAAGCTGGAATTGATCAAGCAATAGTTCCAGGGATTATGCCAATAGTTAATTTCACACGCTTAAGCAGCTTTTCTTCAATGTGTGGGGCTGAAATACCTGCATGGATACGCAAACGACTAGAACAAATGGGAGATGATACAGATTCTATCAAGAGCTTTGGTTTAGATGTAATTTCTCAGTTATGTGAAAAACTGATTAAATCTGGTGCACCTGGGCTACATTTTTATACTCTGAATCAGTCTGAAACAACTTTGAAAATATTGGATAATATTGGATAATATATAAAGAGCCATAATGGTTAGCTGTTTTATAAAATTACATTTAATTTCATAAAATAAAGCTTGTTAGATAGATATAGAAAAGTTTATCCTGCATCTTTTTGCTGATCTTGCTCTGATTCTTCATTTTTTTTATCTGTTTCTTTTTCTTGCAAGGCCTTATAATATTGCTTCTTTTGTATCTCGATTTCTTCTAGCATCATTGTTGCCTGTTCATTTATCTCACTTAACTTTGGACTTATATGTCCAGATAAAGCAATAGTGCCTATAATTTGATTGATGTGGTCCTTGGCAAGGCTGAATTTTTCTTCTGTTAATGCCTGTTGGGCTTTTTTAGTATAAAACCGATTTAATTTTTCAAAGCGAAACACCATTAATATGTCATGATAATCTAATTTTCCTTCTATTGATTGTTTTGAACGTAGAGGGATCTCTTGTAAATATTTTGTTAAATTCCGCAGAATTGATATTTTATTTTGAAAATATGCTTCATTAAAATCATCATCATTGCTTTGCTCTTCAGGTTGTTCAGAATTTTCTTCTTGTTGCTGTTTTGATGCGCTAATTAAATCTTCTATACCATGAAAGGTTTCATCAATTGATTGGATTCGTTGTAGACGGAAAAATATTTCATTTTGGAACAGTTCAATAACTTCTTTTGGTAAATTATAATCTTTAAGTTCATCCATATACTCTGATAAAGAATCAATACAGCGTTTTAAACGTAATATTTCCATTTTATTTTTACGTTTTTTACGTTCAATTGCTTCAGCAATATTATTAATAAAGCTGGTCACAAATAATAACGAACCAATGCCAATTACTAAGTACCATATTTCCATCTTTACAATCTCAATTTAATATAACAATTAAAATAGATAGGGAAAATATTAACGTCAATAATAAATTTATACATAGCGTTCCTTATTTCATTTTTGCTTGAAATGATTTGAGAATCCCCTGCAATATATTTACTTCTTTATTATCCAATCTTGCCCTATTAAACAAGCCACGTAAGCGTTGCATTATTAAGCCGGGATGCCTAGGATTAATAAAACCACTTTTATTTAAAGTATCTTCAAATTGCTGGTAAAAATAATCTAATTGTATATTAGTGGGATAACTCTCTTCTCTTATTTCTTTTTCAGGCGATGTTTTAATTAGATCACTTGCTTGAAAAATTTCATAACAAAATGTTTGCACTGCTGCTGCAAGGTTAAGTGAGGAAAATTCAGGATTGCTTGGTATATAACCATAATAATTACACTGGCGAATATCATTGCCAGTCATACCACTACTTTCAGTACCAAAAACCAATGCAACAGGTGAAATCAGTGATTCTTTAACCAGTTTAGCAGCACTTTCTCTGGCAGTTAAAGGTGGTACAAAACCACCTCTATCACGTATTGAAGTACCAATAACTAGTTCACATTCTTTAATAACATCAGATAGAGTATCGGCAATAATACAATTTTCTAAAACATCTATAGCATTAGTTGCACGGATAGTAGCGTCTTTATGAGGAAAAATCAGTGGATTGATAAGCACTAAATGATTTAGCCCCATGGTTTTCATGGCTCTAGCAACAGCACCTATGTTTCCAGGGGTCTGCGGCTCGATGAGAATTATTTTTATATTTGTTGAAATCATAGCTTGGATGTTACAACATATAAAAAAATAAGTCGAAGGCTAAGGGAGTGGAGAGAATTCAAAGGGTAGATTTTTAAGAAGCATCCCCAGGGTAGTCTGCAATGCCAGGATTTTTATTAACACCAACTAATTTAGGATGGTTTATTTTAGGCAAATTAAGAACATTGTCTTTGCCTCTGTTTTTAATGATATAATCTCTTACAATATCCCACATCAAACGACCTTCTGGTGCTCTATTTACTGTTGCCCAGCCAGTAACTTTATATGTTTTATCTGCTTCAATAAAATGCCCATTATCTAATCTTGCATCTGTAATTCGTTCACCTAATTTATTTGCAGGGTTAATGGTATAATCCAAGCCACCTAAGCGCACCATATCACCACCAGATTGTAAATATGGATCTGGATCGAACAAGTTATCAGCAACTGCTTCAATAGTAGCTAAAAAATCTTTGCCCTTCATTTCGGTTACATAAGTTTCACCATAGGTTAATGCACATTGAGTCATTACATCTTCCATGGTAATCCAATCACCTTTAAGTGTTGATGTGCCCCAACGAACACCAGCAGACATTGCTATGTCAGCATTATACTCTTGACGTAAGGCATTACACAAAATTTGATCCCAGGTCCCCATAAAATTACCACGTCGATATAGAGTTCTATCTGCTATAGCTAGTTTTTCAGAAAGAATTTCCTCATAAGTCTTTCCAACACGTTTGTTATTATAATAAAAAGTTTTATTTCTACTTTCAATTATATTTTTATCGTATTTGGTTTGGCGCATTTGTTTAATATATGCGGCCATTTCTTTATCTTCTTCCAGCCAGTTTGAAATAATAGGTAGCATTTTATACTCAATGCCTTTTAATTCTCCATTTTGGATATCAAAATCCATTACCCCTATATATTTACTATTAGAACCTGCATTAGTAACTAAACACGTATGCCCATCTACATTTTTAACTTTTACTGGCTGTGGGATACCATCATGAGTATGTCCACCAAAAACAGCATTTAATCCTGGCACGCGTTCAGCCATTTTAATATCCACATCCATTCCATTGTGTGATAAAAGCACAATAGCATGTGGTTTTTCTTCTTCTTTAATTTTCTTAACCAGTTCAATCATGTCATCTTCTCTCAAACCAAATGACCAATCTGGAAAAAATTCCTGGGGGTTTGCATTACCTGTGCGGGGAAAAGCTTGTCCAATTACACAAATTCTTGCACCATTAATTTCTTTTATCACATAGGGACGAAAGGCATGGCCTGAATCTTCATCATATAAACCACTACCATCGTATTTTTCTACCATTTTGGGATATTCATCACCAAATAATGCATCTTCCTTTACACGAACATTTTGCCCTATAAAATCACCCTTAAATAAGGCTACATTACTTAGTACTTCATTTTCCTTATAAGTAAATTCCCAGTGACCAACCATTATATCAACACCAAGTATATTGGATGCTTCTACCATATCAACACCACGAGTCCATAATGCTGTTCCTGAACCCTGCCACAAGTCGCCCCCATCTAAAGTAAGTGTATTCTGTCTTCCACCAGCTGACTCACGAAGTTGTTTTAATAAAGTTGTTACCTGCGAAAAACCACCCGTTTTACCATATTTTCTAGCTGATTGATCAAAGTTGAGATAGGTATAAGCATAGGCTTCAACAGTATCTTGTTTTAGCTTCATTTCTTTTAATAAACTTTTTCCCACCATATGAGGAGGACGGCCAAAAGCATCACCAACGCCTAAATTTACATTAGGTTCACGAAAATATACGGGATTAAGTTGTCCATGTACATCAGTAATATGTAAGATACGTACATTACCGTTCATAGGGCTGTGATAAAAATCTTTAGGCATTTTTCCCTTTGCTTCAACGTCTAAGGGGTATAATCCTGGAATGGTAGTTGCAATGGCAGTAAAGCCAATTAACTTAATAAAATCTCTGCGATCAACTTGAGGCATATATAAATCCTGTTATGGGAGAACAAAAAAAGATAGGTAATTAAAAAAAATGAAAGTTAAAAAAATCAAAAAAAAAATGTAAAAGCATCTACAACAGATTTATATCAAAACAAATATTATAAGAGTATACCAAGGGGGGAGGATGACTCATTATTTTTAAGTTGTCTCAATTATAAACTAGCGTCTAAATGGTAAGCTTTAATTTATCAAATATTAAAGTTTAGATACCAAATAGAAGTAATGCTTTTACAAAAATTTTATTTTCAAATATTAAATTGAAAACATATATTACTTAATTTTAGTATCGTTGGTATCAGATTCGCCTTTATTATCTGTCCAAGAGATTTTTAACAGGTCACCTTTTGCAGCCCCTTTAAATTTAAATGATAAATAAGGGTTTTTTGAAATGGTTCCACTCCATTCAGCATCTAAAACTGCACTTCCACCAACTTCACATTTAACTGTTTGAATAAAATGAGCGGGGATTAACTCTCCTGTTTTTTTATTTTTTCTCAAGCCAGTTTCCATTGGGTGGCGCATAAGAGCTTTTACTGTAATCACATCACCTTTTAATTTTGCACGAATTTTTATTTTACTTTTAGCCATTATTATTTCCTCTAAAATTTGGGTAGTTTATAGCATTGATTATCTGTTAATAAATTTTATTACGTTAAAAACGTATTAACCCCCACAACCACCAATAGTAACTTTTACTTCTTTATGCGCTTTATACTGCTTGCCACCAGCAGTAACAACTGCAATCACATTTGAAGTTTTACCCATTTTTATGCGAGTAGAAATATAAGGCTCAGCATTTTTGGCTAAATTAAACTTAGCGGATAAAGGCGTTCCATTATTTTCTGCATAAATTGTAATACTTTCAACTCCAGCAATTGTTGTAGTAATAGTTACAGGAACAACTGCACCATTTTCAGCAATATCCGGTGCTTTAATTTTAATTTTATCTGATGCAACAGCGGAATCTTCCCCAGTTGCTTTCATTGCTGAAGCTAAACCTTTTGCATCAAAAGCAGCTTTATTCCAAGCAGCTAATATACTGCCAGGTACTAATAAACCACAACTTGCAGCTACTGCAATGGCCCCTGTGCCCATGGTGTTTTGTAAAAAAGTTCTTCTATTTAACATAGACTCCAATCCTCTTTAATTATTGATTTATACTGAAAAGAGTTTCAGCATTGGTAGATATATAAGTACAACTTACTAGACTATAATAGCATGAAAACTAGAATTTAAAATAACCCGGCATTTTTAATTCTTTTTGTGACACCGCTTGCTGGTATCCCATTTCAGCTTCACTAATAGCTTTTTTCGCTGATTTAATAGCTTTTTCGCACTGGCCTTCTTTTTGATACTTTTTAGCCTGTTTTATAAATTTACCTGTATCACGCCATTCGCCACCCACTGAAGCAGCTTTTTTCTTTAAAATTTCAGCATGTGCAATTAAAGCTGTTACTTCCTTTTTAACTTTTAAAATATTTTCATGTAATTTTACATCAGAAAAAGTTGTCGGTGCTGTTTCAGTTTTTGTAGTATTGGATGTGCAACCAATAGTTACAAGCAGCATTAAGATAAATAGTATGATGGATTGTTTTTTTAACATAAGATTATTCCTTTTTAAAATTTTTATTACTTCCTGGAACTAGGACCATTTAATTCAAGACCATTACTCATAGTGGTTAAAAAGTATTCAAGGTTGCGGTATTCGCGGCCTTGAGCTTTAAATGGTTTTGCTCTTACTTGTTTATTACAACCAGTAAAACGTCTATGCAGCGTACCAACTGTTCCCCATTTTGATCGATAAACTGGGAATCCCGTAGGATGACCATAAGCTGGGCTTAAAGTATCGGATCGTAATTTTTTACCAGCATTTTGTAAATGGCAAGTTGCACAAGAAAAATTTAGTTGTCCTCTACGGGTAAAATAGAATTTTTTGCCTTCTTCATAAGCAGCTACAGCACCAGCATCATCTGTAGGAACAACAATATTTACTTTATGACCACGTGACTCAAAAGCAATATAAGATAGTATCTTATTTATTGAACCTTTTTTATACTTCATAGGCTTTTCACCATTAGCTTTTAAACATTGATTTAAAGCCAAAGGTAAAGTAACAACCATTTTTATGTTTTTATCCCATCTAGGGTAGTTTTGAGCTATTGCAGGTCCCTCAGGAAAACAGCTTTTATAAGATTTACCATTTTCAAAGGTTTTATCCCACATAGCTTGTCCATCATCTATAAATGGTTCATATGGAGGAAAATCTTCAATAGCCTCCCAACTTTCTCTGCCAACTGGATCAATAGCATAAACTCCATTGGCATATTCTGCTATTTCGACCTTTGGAAATTTTTTAGTAAAATAGTTTTTAAATGCTTCAACATCGGTTTGAGGTGATGCATTAGCGGCAATTGACATGCTGGTTGCAAATCCAACCATAATTAATTTTTTAAATATTTGATTCATTATTATCCCCAGAATTCAAAATTAGTATGTGAATATTTGTTATTTAACTTTACACAAAATATTTATAGTGTGTACAAGTATTCAACCAAATCATCAATTTGCCGTTCATTTAAGATTTTATGAGCACCAAAGGGCAACATAGAAGTATCGGGATTATTCACTCTAGGATCCCATATCTGAGAACGAAGTTTTGTTTTATCAGGAAATCGTGATTTCATAGCAATTAATGGTGGAGCAATGTTTCCACCACTAACACCACCTGGAATCTCATGACAGGCCAGGCAATTTCCAAGTTTACGGGTAAACGCAATTTCTTGACCGCGCTCAACTGAAGTTGCTTCATGGCCCAGTGATGCAGAAATAGCAGAACCGGAAATAGTAATTGCAGCTATAAAACCTGTTGCAATAATTAATTTATTAGTTTTAACTCTAGGTATTTCAATAGTTGGAATTATACGTGCAAAATTCATATTCTATCCTCCTTAAAAAGGAATTTATTATTGTGTTTCTTTTTAAAGTTATTATAGAGTCAAAAAAGTTGAATTTATATTAAGGTTTTCCCTAATTAGATAAATTAGAATATTCTAATAAAACAAACATTAAGGAATAGAAGAGGGAAGAAGTCAGTCGATAAGCCGGGTTCTGTCGTGGACAATCATTCATCTAGGATATATGTCACCATATACCTCAAGCAACCTACCCAGGAACAATGCGGATCACATCTATAGTTCCTCTATTTGGTCTTGCTCCAGGTGGGGTTTACCATGCCATTAATGTTACCATTAACGCGGTGTGCTCTTACCACACCATTTCACCCTTACCCTTTAAATATAGACTAAAGCTAAATAAAAGGCGGTTTATTTTCTGCTGCACTGGCCGTAAGCTCACGCTTCCCAGGAGTTACCTGGCACCTTATCCTATGGAGCCCGGACTTTCCTCTCAAAATTACTTAAAAAGTAATCTAGAGCGATTGCCTGACTGACTTGCGCGTATTATGAATGTTCTTTATGCAAAAAACAATTAGAAAATTCACTTATATTTAGGCAAAAAAAAGCCCCAATCGCAAGATTGAGGCTTTCTTAGTGTATAACCCTGGCAGTGACCTACTTTCACATGGGAACTCCCACACTATCATCGGCG
>JASFYQ010000162.1:0-16038 GCA_045047105.1 Pseudomonadota bacterium
TTATCGTTAAATATACCTATATTCGCCTCAAATTATGAAAAAAAATGACTCAAAACAGCTTTTTTTCGCTACGACTTATATTCTCGGACAAGCTCCTAGGTAATTAATTCTGGCTGCTTCATAACGTTATCAATTTCAAATTTCATATTGGTAAATAAAGCTTTCCAGGTGTATTTACTTTTAATCAGTTGTCTTGATTGTTGTTCGAGTATTTCCCAACTTTGCTGGTCACATAATAGGCCATCAATCAATTGCGCCATATCTTCTGCATCATCAGCAATAATAAGGTGTTGCAGATGCTTAACATCCATACCTTCACAACCCACTGAGGTAGTAACGGTAGGTATACCTCGGCACATAGCATTTAGTACTTTAACTTTCATGCCTGCACCAAAACGAATAGGAGCAATAAATATTCTATGCTGTTGGAAATAAGGCTCTAAATCCTGTACAAATCCTGTAAAACTAATTCCCTTACATGTTGCAGCGATCTGGAGCAAACGTGGGTCAGGATTTTTACCCACAATGTTAAAAGTTAAATCAGGATGCAAAAAAATGAGTGTCGACCAAACATATTCAATAAACCAGAGTAAACCATCTACATTTGCTTCCCAGGTTAAAGAACCAATATAAAGTAAGGATTTATTGGTTTTTTTATACTCTAGTGGCGCTAACAATAATTGGCTATCATCTCCCAGATGATAAGTATATTTACATTTTTTTCTATCTACTCCAATGTTCTCCAGTGTATCTATATCATTAGGTGATGCAAAAATAAGATCGGCTCGTGTACAGGCTTTTTTTTCAAAATAGATAACCCGTTGTGCCTCACAATAACTCACTAATCGTTTGCCTATAGTATGGTTTGAATCTTCAGCATACCGTTGCCACATCAGGTAATAGGCATTATGCTCATGTAAAATAACTTTGCCCTTATAGTTGTGAGAAATATACTGAAAAACTTCATAATGGTCACAAATAACCAGATCATATTCTTCAATACGCTGCTTAATTATTTTTGCAAAGTTTTTGGTATAAGTACGATAAAGGTTTAGAGGAATTCCTTGAAGGTAACTCTTAAATAGATTAAGCAAATTACGTGGACGTTTAACTACCGCAGAAAAAAAATCACTCATTTCTAGTTTAGATAAAAATTCATTCACATAACTTTCATCCTCTTCTTTTAAAATAGCAGCCACAGCAACAGAATAATTTTGACTAAGAAATTCTAGCAGTTTCCAGCTTTTTAACTTGCCACCACTTATAGGAGGATAAGGAAGTTCAGCAGTTAAAAAGAGAATTTTACTGGTTGGATTTATCATTATAATGCTCCATTTGCTTTTGAAAAAACCACCTGAATAGTTTTTATTAACAATTTAAGGTCATACCAGGGACTCCACTTATTTTGATAATCCATATCCATTTGAATAATTTCATCAAAGCTTTTAATCATTGATCGGCCACTTACTTGCCACTCACCTGTAATCCCGGGTCTCACATCCAGGCGTTGCCATTGCAAGACGCTGTATTTTGTGGTTTCATCAAGAGTTGGAGGGCGAGTTCCAACCAAACTCATAGAGCCTTCTAATACATTCCAGAATTGAGGTAATTCATCAAGACTCGTTTGGCGTAAAAAATTACCCACTCTGGTAATCCGGGGGTCATTCGCATTTTTAAAAATAGCTCCCTTTGCTTCATTTTTAATCGTATGTTTATAAGCTTCAGCATTGTCAATCATGGTTCTGAATTTAAATATTTTAAATTGACTACCCAACCAGCCCATTCTTGTTTGCTGAAAGAACAAGGGACCTCTGCTTTCCAGTTTTATAGCAAGAGCTATAGGTACAAATAAAACCGATAAAATTAACAACCCAATGCTTGAACCCAGAATATCAATCACCCTTTTTTTGATTGAAGTAACCGATGGATGTGTTTCAGGAAGAGCTGATTTATTAAACTCAGGCTCAGATACTGTTTCCAATTGTGATTTATTATCATGAATAAACAAATGTTCTAAACCAGTCATTTTTAATACTGCACAAACCTGTTCACCAGGATGAATAACTGCCAGCTCTATGGCTTTTTCTTTAGAATGTTTTAGCACTTTTATTAAAGCTCCAATACCACAGCTATCAATAAAAGTTGTTTTGGAAAAATCTAATAAAACGATTCGATTATGGGTCAAATGAGGAAAAAGCAAAGTATATTGAAGAGCAAAGTAATCAGCTTCTAAAGCACCAAAGCGATCGGGCATCATAATTATGGTTTGATTATTTTTAGATAAAACAATATGGAGACTTCCAGATATATAAAATTTAACTTCTGCATTCATGGTATAGAACCTTCATTTAAGGAGTAGCTGTGTAAGGAGTGCCTATAAAAATTAATTTAAAAAGCTTTTTACTTTTTCACTTAATTTTTTCAGATCAATAGGTTTGGTAATATAAGCATCTGCTCCAGCTTTAAAAGCATCTTCAATTTCACCTACTAAATTTTTTCCAGTTAACATCACCACTGGAATATTCGATGTTTCAGATTGTTTTTTAATTTGTTTTAAAACTTCAATACCGTTAATCCCCGGCATTTCCCAATCTAAAAGGATTAAGTCAGGTTTTTTATTATTAACTAATTTAATGCCTTCTAAACCATTATGAGCAACCACAACATCATAATTATCATGTTTACTTAAGCGTGCCTTTGTTAAAAAACCAATAGACGCATCATCGTCAATAATTAAAATTGAAGATTTTGAAAAGGACATACTTGTATTCTCCCGTTATTATTCTTTATCGTAATATTGTTATAGCAAAGGCTATGCCACAACAATAAGTAATTGATATTTTAGCTATTAATTTTATTTTACAATATCTGTTTGTAATATTTATAGGCTCCCTTGCAAAATAAAAATTTATTTTTGCAATATGCAAATTACCGATGAAGTAAGCAATGAATAGATTGCTTAATTAATTGTAGGGGGGTATAAGGAGATAGGCACAAAGTTTGCTGCACAAAAATTACTCGTATTAAAGAGCATACTAAAGCAATAAAACCCTATGGATTTATTGCTACTTTTAAAGTATATTTGTCCTTAAAACAGCTTATTGAGAATAGAGGTTATTATGAAAAACTCATCTACAAAAACGCTAGGCAGAATTAAAATTTATCTATTCATATTAATTTTTTCCTGTATTTTTTCTCCACTATTAAAAGCAGATATTGTATTAAATTTTGGTGTATATACATCAGATAAACCCACAGAAATGATCAAAAAATTCCGACCTGCAATGAATTATTTACAACAAAAAATGACTCTGGCAACAGGGGAAAAAGTAACGATTAAAATACAGGTGGCTAAAAGTTATCAACAAGGTTTATACGATCTGGTGTCAGGAAAGGTGGATTTTTCACGCTTTGGCCCTGCTTCTTATATTCTTGCAAAAGAACAGGATAATAATATTTCAATCATTGCAATAGAAAGTAAAAAAGGTAAAAAACAATTTTTTGGCCTAATCTGCGCTGCAAGCAATAGTCCAATTAATAGCATTAAAGATCTTAATAATAAACGTTTTGCTTTTGGTAATAAACGTTCCACTATTGGTCGTTACCTGGCACAAACCTATCTATTAAATGAGGGAATAAAAGCTAATAACTTAAAGCAATACAAATATCTTGGACGCCACGATAAAGTTGCAATGGCTGTTGCCAATGGCCAATACGATGCAGGAGCGTTAAAAGAGGGAACCTATACTAAATTAGTAAAAAAAGGGGTTCAACTTAAGGTTCTGGCAAAATTTCCAAATGTGACTAAACCCTGGATTGCCAGTAGCCAACTAGACAAAACACTATTACAGAAATTAAGAACTATTCTACTGGAAACAACCGATAAAAAAGTATTAAAATCTTTAAGTAAAGACGGCTTTTTAATTGGCAATGATAAAGACTACCAAATTATTAGAGAATCAATGGCAGATAATTTTAAGTTTTTTGAATCGTAATTTATGATACAGACTGTACGTACCATTTCAGCAAACCGTTGGTATAAAACCTTACAATGGCAATTACTTATTACCATGTTAAGTATTATGTTCTTGATGATAATGGTGGGAGGTCAATTAGAATATCATTTTGAAGAAAAACAACTCAAAACGGAGTTAAAACACCAATATGAGAATAAGTTAGTACTACTCCATGCTGCTACAATAGAAGCGGTTATATCTGAGGATACCCCGCTTCTGGAAACGGTATTAAGCAGTATAATCCAAACTGATCCAGATATTCAGTTAATAGATATATCCAATGATGCTAATAATAAATTATTTCATTGGAAACGTGAATCAGGTGAAAAATTTGATAAATCCTATCTCTATGAATTAAATAAAAACTATGAATTAGAGGGTGAAATTTTTGGCAGATTGCATTTAGAATGGGATCAAAAACGCTTATATAAAAAAATTGATAGAAGTATTCTGGTAACCCAGTCATTTAGTGCTTTTATTCTGATTGTTTTAACCATTATGATTATGCTTGTTATTCGTTTTCTGGTTATATCACCATTTAATAAAATAAACAAACAACTGATCCGCATTGCCAGTGGTGATTTAAATAGCCAGTTATCCTTTAATGTATCATCCGAATTTTCAAATATTATCCAGTCGGTTAATGATCTTTCTGCGGTATTAAAAATAAAACATCAAAATAAACTAGAACTAGAAAAAGCCCATAAGGAAATTCAAGAAAGGGAAAAAGAGCTTTTAGATGCAGTTGTTTCTGCCGCACAGGCAAACCAGACCAAATCAAATTTTTTGGCCACCATGAGCCATGAAATAAGAACACCGATGAATGCTATTCTGGGTACTTTGGGATTATTAACCGATACCCAATTAAACCCGGAACAGAAAAAATTTACCCAGACAGCGGAACAATCTGCAACATCCTTATTGCATATTATTAACGATATTTTAGATTTTTCTAAAATAGAAGCCAATAAACTGCAAATTGAAAAAACTACTTTTTCTTTACATGCGGTTATAAAAACATGTATTGAAATGCTTCACGATAAAGCTGAATCTCAAAATAATAATCTACAATACCAACTACAAGATAATATTCCTGAATACTTAATAACTGACCCTGAACGGTTGAAGCAAATTATAATTAACCTATTAAATAATGCACTCAAATTTACTCAAAATGGAAATGTAAAATTTTTAATTAAAATCCAGCAAGAGCAAGAGCAAAAAATTACTCTTAAATTTGAAGTAATAGACAATGGAATTGGAATTGATAAAAAAGATCAACTGGCTTTATTTGATTCATTTGCTCAAGTACAACAAAGCTCCAATAGAGATTATGAAGGAACAGGCCTGGGTTTAGCTATCTGTAAAAAATTAGTACATTTATTAGATGGTAAAATTGGAGTAGAAAGTGAACTTGGAAAAGGAAGTAATTTCTGGTTTACGATGAATTTTACAATAGGCTGCGCTGATCAAAATAAATGGCAACAGCATCATCCCATTGAGCCAGTTATCAGCAGCCAATCCTTTAATATTTTATTAGCAGAGGACAGTAGTGCAAATATTGTTGTGGCGAGCGCAATACTTGAAAAATCCGGGCATCATCTGGACATTGCTAAAAATGGCCTGGAGGCTGTTATGGCCGTACAAAAATCAATCCAGAACAATAAAGCCTATGATGTAATTTTAATGGATTTAATGATGCCTAAAATGGGAGGCCTGGAAGCAACAAAACAAATCAGAGCAATTGATCATGGCTTTGCCAAAACCCCTATTATTGCCATGACTGCAAATGCAATGACCGATGATAAAAAAGATTGTCTGGATTCAGGAATGGACGATTATATTTCTAAACCCTATTCTGCAACCGAGCTTTTGCATAAAATTGCTGCAAACTGTGGAAAAAAAAACAAAAATAACTCTAACAATATAAATATAGCATCAGATATTACTCAACAACCCGCTCAGGAAGAACTTTTTCCCATTTTATCAGAGCAAATATTAAAGCAACTAGGAGAGGATACCTCAGAAGAACTGGTTCCCGAAATGCTCGATATATTTATTAAAGAGTTACAAAAGCGTTTAAAAAGTATGCAATTTGCTATTGAACAAAGCAATATAGAAAGTATTGCTGCTGAAGTACATGCTTTAAAAAGCAGTGCTGGAACTTATGGAGCATTAAAGCTACAATTCCATACAAAAAATATTGATAGCGCATGCAAAGAGCATAAACAATCAGCAAAGATAATGCACCTGTCTCAGCAATTAATTCCTATTCTTGAACAAGCTATCCATTATTATAAACAGCACTTTAAAGGAAATTAGGCTAAGATAACTAGTAAATAAATAACGATTTATGGTACACATAACAATGAAAAATAAGTCTAAAATAAATATATTAATTGTTGAAGATACTGAATCTCTAGCTGTTGTCTATAAGGGCTATCTTGCTAAGCAGGGTTATACGGTTAACATAGCTAGTACAGGCCAGCAAGCCATGGCAGAACTGGCTATAAAGGTTCCCGATATAGTTTTACTGGATTTACAATTGCCTGATATGCATGGCACAGATATTTTAAAAGAAATTGCAGAACAACAACTCCAGACCGCTATTATTGTGATTACAGCTCATGGCTCAGTAGATATTGCAGTGGAAACCATGCGCTTAGGAGCAGCTGATTTTTTAACCAAACCCTTTGATGCCAACCGCTTAACTATTACTATTAAAAATGTTTTAGAACAGCAAAAACTCCATCGCATTGTTGAAACGTATCAAGAATATTTTGCCCGAGATCATTTTCATAGTTTTATTGGCTCCTCTTTAAATATGCAATCAGTTTACCGTATCATAGAAAGTGCCGCTCCCAGTAAAGCCAGTGTGTTTATTATAGGTGAAAGCGGAACCGGAAAAGAGCTATGCGCCGAGGCCTTACATAAAGAAAGTAACCGCAAAAAAAATGCATTTATTCCCCTTAACTGCGCTGCAATTCCTAAAGATCTGATGGAAAGTGAAATTTTTGGACACACTAAAGGAGCTTTTACAGGAGCAGCTAAAGACCGCGATGGAGCAGCAACTCAGGCACAAAATGGCACTTTGTTTTTAGATGAAATTTGTGAAATGGATCTGGAGCTACAAGGCAAACTATTACGCTTTATCCAAACAGGATCTTTTCAAAAAGTAGGAAGCAGCAAACTGGAAGAAGGTGACATTCGCTTTGTTTCTGCTACTAATCGCGATCCTCTAGAAGAAGTAAAAGCAGGACGCTTTAGAGAAGATCTTTATTATCGCTTACACGTTATTCCTATAGAATTGCCTCCCCTTAGGGAACGAGATGATGATGTAATAAAAATAGCCAGAAAATTTTTATCAAGTTATAATAAAGAGGAAGGAAAATCCTTTACTTCCTTTGCTTTTGCTACAGAACAGGTATTACTTGAATATGACTGGCCAGGCAATATCCGCCAATTACAAAACGTAATTAGAAATATAGTGGTATTAAATCAGGGCAATATAGTCACTCCTGAAATGTTACCTCCACCATTAAATACTATTCAAACACCACCACCAGAGGCATGCATTACTCTAACTCATACAGAACAGGAAACAGAGCAGGAAACAGAGCAGGCAGTTACTAAAAGAACGCCATTAATAACAAATTCTTTACAACCTCCAACGATTATCCCTCTCTGGCGAGTAGAACAAAAAGTGATAAATGAAGCTATAGCTATTTGTGATGGCAATATACCTCAGGCTGCAGCTAGATTAGAAGTAAGCCCCTCCACCATCTATAGAAAAAAACAAAGCTGGGAAGAAAACCAATAAGATTAGAGGCTTATATCCTATAAAGGAAAACAATGCTGTTGACTTTGAATATAGGACTGATAAGTGAGTTTAATTCCCTCGGTGATATCTATTAGTGGTTTAGAGTGTATATTCTTCTTAAAGTGATTATTATTACCCGTTGAAATAACAATATTGCCCGTCTGTTTTAAATTATTAATAATTGGTAGTGATTTACCTGAAATAGAAGATAAAATTTTAAAAATCTGATTTTCTGAAGTAGCCACTCCAGAGCAAACATTATAGATGGCATTTCCCTTTTCTGTTTTTTTCATGGCTTTAATTAGAATATCTACAACATCATCAATATAGATAAAATCTCTGGGTTGCTGGCCATCGCCCTGTATTTGTACCGGGGTATCATTAATTAAATGCTCAATCATAGAGCTAATAATTTTTGAATAAGTTGAATGCTTATTTTGCCCTGGCCCATAAACATTAAAAAGCCTCAGGCCAGTAACAGGAATATGGTATTGAATGTTTGCCACCCGTGCATGTAGCTCACTACATATTTTATCCACGCTATAGCTACTGGTAGGACGAACTTCATCTTTTTCATCTAATTGCACATTGGCATTATCCCCATAAACAATAGCTGATGATGCATAAACTACGGGAATAACCTCTCGAAAATTATTTTTTTTTGCCAGATATAAAATATTTTTTAGGCCACAGGCTGAGGTATCATTTTCCACAAGAATATCCTCATCCTGTGGAGGAATTGCAGCCAAATGAAAACAACCATCAATATCATACATAATTTCTTTTAGTATTTTTCTATTATTAATATCCCCAACAATAACCTCACATGAAGAGGACACATTGTTAATTTTTCCCGTTGAAAGATTATCAATAATCCTGACATTTTCACCCTTGTTTAAAAGTTTATGGCTTAAATGTGACCCAATAAAACCACATCCTCCCGTTATCAGATAAGTTGCCATATTATTATTCCCATAAATTTACAATAAAAAAAAATAGTGGATATTTAGTTTGTTAGATCGCTATATAACTTTGAGCAAATTCCTTGCCAATAGTTTCAACCAATTGTTATAAATGAATATTTTCAATAAAAAATTTAGTTTTAATCATTTTGCAATAAATTTCGCCGATATTTTTTATAATAATTTGCATATTGCAAATAACCAAATATAAATACCAATATAAATAAAAACAAGCACCTTAAGTATTTGGGTATAAACAGTTAATTATAATTTGGAATAAATTATGCTATAGCTATAATTATCTACTGTTAAAAAGTACCAGATATAAGGATAATAATGCATAAGTTAATAAAATATTTTCACAAAAGCTGTATTCCATTAATTCCTGATTATATAAAAACCACCTTTTATGCGCTGGGATATATCAGTCTTCTTGGGCCACCCAGAAGCATAGAAATAAAAAACCAATCTGCTAAAAATTATAGTGAACTTTCGCTTTCTCCTTTAGCTTTTATTCTGGTTGCAGAAACAGCAATGCGTGCAAGTTTGTTTTTAATAATAGGAGTGTCTTTAGAGTATTTTATGGGGGATGCCTTTTATGAGCTGTATCAGCTGGACTTTGTTTTAGGTTGTTTTATTGTTATGGGTTTAATTCATATCAGCTTTTATTATTTGGGTATTATTTTATTTCTACCTAAAAATTATGCATTGGGAATGAGGCTTTACCGGCTAGGGCGTAATATTACTTATGCTATTTTACCGGCATTTTTTGCTGCAATAATTGCTTTACTTATACAAAATCTGGATCAAATAGAACCCTTTACGGATAATTTTGTTGAATATTCTTTTGCTATTGTTTTTTTTGTATTTAGTGTTTTAGGTATTGTGGAATCCATAACCCAAAAAGGTACGGCAAGTTGTTTAGGTGATATTAATAAAAAAAACACAATTAAAACGACCTCTAATGCATACCAAAAGAAGCCCCTCTGAAGGGAAGTACTAAATCTTCAGCACTTTATTCATCTCCCATAAAACCTATCATTCAGTAAACATATTTTGAAAAACTATAGTTGGAAGTCATTATTTATGATGAGTTGTTGAATAATGTGTTGCTGTACGTCCTACTATAAACTAATCTGAGAATTTCCTTTTTAAAAAGGAGGGATATTCTTTTTGCAACAGCCTATGTCTTTATGCTAGGCTAACCCCTTTTATACCGTTGTATTAGATGTATTTAAAATAATAAATGCATCTTGAAATTGAAATTGAAATTAGCTAGGAAATAAAATGATAAAAAAAATTATAGTTTTACTCTTTTGTGCAAGTTTTTTATTGCAAATTAGTTATGCTTCACCCGTATCCACATATGATCTAGATACATTGGATGCTACTATTGCAAAAGTAGAAACCTTTGGCTTAAGTGATGAGGTTACAGTATATGGAGCTAAGTTAAAATATAATCAAGAAACTTTTTTTTGGTATCTCCAGGGATATTCTGATCATGCCTCAGAATCCCAGGGAGATGCTCAAGCTGCTACTTGGAATGCTTTTACTGGTAACCTTACTATTCCATTAATATGTGATGCAGCAACCCAGAGCACATGTTGGAGCTTAACTTTTTACCAGCAAGGTTTTGCAGGTAGTGGTGTCTATTCTCTTAATTTTTCTGAAGTAGTACCTGCAAGCCCAACTCATCCAATTGGTGACTGGGTTGGTTCAGCTGTGGATACTTCATGCGGTGGAGCAACAAATAATTTTCAGTTAAAAAGCAGTGACAATGGTGGTCTAACAGGAACTGCTCAAGATACAGAAGGTGAAAATTATTCTGTTTCAGGAGCGCTACACAGCACTGGTATGTCCTTAAAAGCTAATGGTGATGATGGAGGGGACATTACTTTGGAATGTAATTTAAATAGTGAACGGACTTCTTGTAGTGGAACTTGGACGGGTACATGGGCTAATTACAATATAAGTTGTGGCGGCACATTTAGTTTGAATAAACAATAATAAAACAACTTCTGCAGATAATAGGTTATTTTTAAATTAACTTAAAGCTTACAACTTCAATTCAAGCCAGAGAAAATGGAAGTTGTAAGCCCTTTATCTGGCCAAAGGATAAATCCTTTGCCAGAACTTCATATCTTATTGCTATTTCCAGCAATATCATTTCCTTCTTCTCTCCTGTGTTAGCGTAGTTGTCACTTCAAGTTATGGTGGTGGAAAACTATTTAAATGCAGGATATTCAGTTTCATTTCATTTTCACTTGTTAAACTTTTCCACAGTTAAAACCTTATGGAGAAGTCTTTATGTCAGAGTATTCGAATTCATTAGCTCATTCCTACGATATTAAAATTTGGGATCCTTGGGTACGCTTATTTCATTGGTCACTGGTATTGGCTTTTTTAGTCGCCTATTTTACCGAAGATAACTTTCTTAAGCTTCATAGCTATGCAGGTTATAGCATTATATTACTGCTTTTAATGCGAATAGTCTGGGGAATCATTGGGACAAAACATGCGCGATTTGCAGATTTTATTTATTCCCCTGCACATATAATACAATTTATTAAAGAGACTTTAGCGTTTAAAGCAAAGCGTTATATTGGTCATAATCCTGCTGGTGGAGCAATGATATTAATTTTAATCATTAGCCTGATTTTATGCATTCTTACCGGTCTTGCTGTATATGGTGCAGAGGAACAAGCTGGTCCAATGGCAGAATGGTTTGTGCAAAACTCAGGTTTTTGGGGTAATATTTTTGAAGAGCTGCATGAATTTTGTGCCAACTTTATTGTTTTTTTGATACTGATTCATATTTTAGGCGTTATTTTTGAAAGCTTTGTTCATCAGGAAAACTTGATTAAATCAATGCTAACAGGAAAAAAACATATGGAGAAGAAATTATGAAAAACATCTTTTTAATTAGTTTTTTAATTTTCTCTTCTAATACTTCTATCGCTGCAAGTCAAATTGTGAATGATTTGTTAAAAACTTATCAACAACAGGGGGCTATAGCTGCTAATGTCAGTCGTGGGGAACAACTCTGGACTAGCGAATTTATAAGAGCAGGGCAGGATAGAAAACGCAGTTGTGCTGGCTGCCATAGTGCGGATCTAAAAAATATAGGCAAGCATCTGCGAACAGGAAAAAAGATAAAAGCATTAGCACCATCTGTAAATCCAACAAGTTTGAGCAAAACTAAAAAAATTAAAAAATGGTTTAAACGCAATTGCAAGTGGACTATGGGAAGAGAATGCAATGCACAAGAAAAAGCGGATATTTTATTGTTTATAAGTAAACAATAAAAATAGAACTAGAACTAATTATTAAAAAAACAGGAGTTTGAATATGAATAAAGTAATAATCTATAGTTCACTATTATTAATTGCAGGAGCTGTTAGTATTCCAGTAGTTTTTAGTGATAGAAATCATTACCTGGATAGCTATAAAAGAGATTCTATTGGTGTTGCAAAAGTTGATAATCCAATTTACCAAGAGGAATGTGGAAGTTGTCACATGGGATATCAGCCAGGGCTTTTAACATCGGCATCATGGGAAAAAATAATCAATGGACTTGAAGATCATTTTGGTGATAATGCGGAGCTTGATGCAAGCACTCAACAAATGCTTAGTGAGTATTTAATGGCAAATAGTGCAGAAACATCAAATTATCGTAGATCTAAAAAATTTATGCGTAATATTAACTTAAAAAATGCCCCCATAAGAATTACTAAAACACCTTATTTTATACATAAACATGATGAAATACCTGATAAGCTAGTAAGAGCAAATCAACAAATAAAAAGTTTTAGTAATTGTAATGCCTGTCATAATAAAGCAGAACAAGGATTGTTTGATGAACATGGAGTAAATATTCCAGGTTATGGTCGCTGGGAAGACTAAACAAAGTAACAAATAAAAAATTAAGAGTGCTTTATAATGAAATTTTTAGTTTTAAAAAAATTCCTAAAAGTAAGTTTATTGGCGGCTTTTTTGTTATTTTTTTCTCTGGTAATTAAAGCTGACTCTGAACATGAGCATGCTCGTTTATTGTTAGAAGCAGGAGATATTTTATCTCTACAAATCATTTTAGAAAAAGCCCAGAAACTCTATCCTGGTAGAATTCTGGAAGTAGAGCTTGGATCAGAAGGTAAGCAATTGGTTTATGAAATTGAGCTATTAACAACTCAGGGTTATGTTCTTGAGTTGCTTTTTGATGCCCAAACGGGTGAGCACTTATCTACTGAAAAAGACGATTAACGGGTTAATTAAAAAGGATTTACTTTGCGGCTACTATTAATTGAAGATGATCCCATTCTGGTTAAATCATTAAAAGTTTCGTTGGAGTCTGCAGGTTATGCGGTGGATACAGCGGATAATGGCATTGATGCAGAGTATTTAGGCAATGAAGCTATTTATGATATTATTATTTTAGACTTGGGTTTGCCTCAACGCAGCGGTTTAGAAGTTTTAAATAATTGGCGTAAGGCTAAAAACTCGGCCCCTGTAATTGTACTAACTGCTCGTGATGCCTGGCATGAACGAGTGGATGGTTTTAAAGCAGGGGCTGATGATTATCTTGGAAAACCCTTTCATATCGAAGAACTTCTGGCTCGATTAACTGCTTTATTGTATAGATCCAAACAATTATTTCCTGGAGGAACTATAGAAGTAGCAGGCATAATTTTAGATGAACAATTACAAAACTTTACCACTGAAGATGGAGTACAACATAAGTTAACTGCAACAGAATTCCGTTTACTGCGCTACTTATTATTAAATCCAGATAGAATTTTATCTAAATCTCAATTAACAGAGCATATTTATGATTTTGACTCAGATAAAGACAGTAATGTTATTGAGGTGTATATTCGCCGTTTACGACAATTGCTAGGCAAACAACGTATTGAAACCCGGCGTAATCAGGGGTATATCTTTAAAGGAAAATAAGGGATGAAATCAATACAATCCAGATTAGCCGCAGGGCTTTTTCTTAGCCTGCTAAGTATTTTTATTATTTTGTGGTTTTTGGTGAGTTCAAGCATTGTTCAACTGGCTGAAAATTATATTGCTTCGAGATTGCAGCATGATATTGAAACACTTTTAAGCTCAATAAGCTTTGATCAAAATAATAATCTTATTTTAAATCAGGAGAAAATTAACCCCATTTATAAACACCCATTTTCTGGGCACTATTATAGTATTAATTACCAGCTAACTGTTTTACGCTCACGTTCTTTATGGGATCAAACATTGTCCACTAAAATTGCCGAACTAGGGGAATATACACGAGCAAATATAATGGGACCAGAAGGACAGCCTCTCCTGGTAATTAATAGCCAATTTAAAAAGCAGGGGAGGCTTTTTTCTATTAGTGTAGCTGAGGATCTAAAACCCATTATCACTGATATGCAGAAATACAAAAATAACTATACCATTATTTCAATAATAGCTTTATTATTATTGTTGATAATTCAAATTCTGATTTTGCGCAGAGGATTAAAACCTTTAATGGATATAAAAAATGAATTAACTAAATTAGAGCAAGGACGTATTCAAACTCTTAATAATGAGGTACCTCAAGAGTTACAACCGCTAACTAATGAAGTTAATCACTTGTTATCCATATTACATCAACGCCTAAAACTTTCGCGTGATGCATTGAGTGATCTGTCTCATGCAATAAAAAAACCATTAACTGTCTTACTACAGTTAACAGAGCATCAGGATACTATTTTAAAACCAGAGTCCATAACGCTACTCAATGAACAAATTAAAAGTATTCAATTGCTTACGGATAGAATTTTAAAGCGGGCCAAGTTGGCTGGAAATTCATATAGCAGTGCATTATTTGATTTTAATACTGACTTTGTGTTATTACTAAAAACCATTGAGCAGATGTATCCACATAAAAATATCACTACTACCACGCATATTGTCAATACTTTAACAAAAAAAATTGACCGCGAAGATATGCTGGAATTGCTGGGTAACCTTATTGATAATGCTTATAAATGGACTAAGGATAAAATAGTAATCTCTATTAATGAAACCCAAACCTTAAATATTATTATCGAAGATAATGGTTTAGGTGCAGAGATAGAATTACTTAAAACATTAGGTAAACGTGGTGTGAGACTGGATGAAAGCACCCATGGTCATGGTTTTGGTTTGGCTATAAGCTCAGATATTATCAGTGCTTATAATGGCACTTTAGGATTTGGTGTTTCAGCTGAGTTAGGCGGTTTTAAAGTTGAAATTAGATTACCCTTAAAAGTGCTATAAATATTTTTGAAAAAATATACTCCTTGAAAAAAAGCAATTAATCTGTAAAATTCATTTACAATTGTCAAAAATAGAACCTTATCTTAAAAAATAAATGAATCCGATAACTAAAATTCAATTATGAATATAAAAAAAATTATTAAATTTAGTTTTCTGTTAATTATTACTTTGATTGTCATTCTTGCAACCATAAATTCCTTAGTGGTTATTCATCTTATTGATAATCACGCATCCAATAATAAAATCCATGATCTGGTTTCTTTTCAATCAGGCATGGCTTTTTTACTTAAAGAATCTATTAGAACAGAGAATTTGGAAGAGTTAAATACTATAACTAAAGACTTTATTCGTTATGAAAAACAGTTTGAAACCTTAAAAAATGAACTCCTAAATCATCGGCTTGATGTTTTGGATTTTATTATTGAAAATATCCATTTTAATCCAGTTATTATACACAATTTAGCTTTGCTTTATGAAAATGAAAAATTATTAGAATCGTCATTTTCACAGGCAATAGAGTTACAAAAACAACGTTTTGAATTAATCACTTTATTTAAAAAAGACTACCCACTTGAAAAAAATATTCGTAATCGTTTAGAAAAAAAAGTAATAGAAAGACAAGACATGCATATGTTATTAAGTTTTGGGAACTTAAAATACTATTCTAAAGAAACACTTTTTCAATATAAAAATCAGCATTATTTAAATCAATGGCTAAATGAAGCAGATATAATCAAGTCAGAGTTTAAGGTGGAAGGATTAGAGCAGTATATTTCTGTGGTTAAAAAAGTAGGTTCTTATATATTAGGTATTGAAAAAATTAAAACACAGGAATCCACTCTGGAAAATCAAATTTTAGCGATTTTAAAATCAAATCAAAAAGTAAATTCTGATATTGTAAAAAAAATAACTGAGTTATCTAACAGTTTTGTTAATATTATTTATTTAACTATTT
>JASFYQ010000163.1:0-4676 GCA_045047105.1 Pseudomonadota bacterium
CTTTTGGTCACTCCTATATTAATTCAAAATATCAGAAAAATGTGCCCCTTGTTCTAACTGCAATAATTGCTAGGCAAGTATTTGGCCAGTTCGTCAAACATGGTTACAATCGCTCCTTTTTATGTTTAATTTCAGGTAAGGCAAAGGATAATAAAGCAGCCATTAATACAAAGGCGGTTGACCATAATAAACAACCCTGCAGACCATACATCTGATAAGACAGCCCCGAGATAATCGTGCCTGTTAAGCGACCACCCGCATTTGCCATATAATAAAAACCCACACTCATAGCAACCTTATCGTGATCAGAATAGGCTAAAATAAGATAGGAATGGATGGTTGAGTTAACCGCAAAAATCACCCCAAATAAAATCAAACCCATAATAACAACAAGTTCTGCATCTAAGCCATAGTCTAATCCCAATACCATTGCTGCTGGAAATAATGCCAGTACAAAAGCCCACAAACGAGCAGAGCTACCACCTGGACTTTTACTTTTTTCACTAGTTGTCTTTGTAGTAGGACGTATCAATTTGGGTGCTAATACCTGTACAACCCCATAACCAATCACCCATATAGCCATAAAACTACCCACTTGAGTTAAAGACCAGAACAATACTTCATAAAGAAAGACAGGCAATCCAACCACAAACCAGACATCACGAGAGGCAAACAGGAAAAAGCGACTGGCAGATAACCAGTTAATAGCAGAAATATTGGAAAATACTTGGGTAAACTTTGGCTTATTTTTCATCTTACCAATACCTGATGGCAATAATAAGAAGGTGATTATTAATACCACTAATAATAATCCAGCAAGAATACCCAGTGTTATGCGAAAACCAGCCATTTCCAGTAAAATAGCCCCAACAAAAAATCCAGCCCCTTTTAGGGTATTTTTAGAACCCGTTAAAATAGCCACCCATTTGAAGAGTTTTGATTCATCATTATTTCCATCACTATCACCAACCATCATTTTAACCGATGCCTTGGCTGACATTTTATTTAAATCTTTAGCAATACCTGATAATGCTTGAGCCACCATAACATAAGGCACACTCAACCAAGTATCGGGTACAGTCAGTGCAGCCAATGCTAATACCTGCATTGCCATACCAATATGCATGGTCAGATTAAGACCAATTCTAGCCCCTAACCAGCCACCGACCAAATTGGTTACCACACCAAAAAACTCATAGAGTAAAAATAGCATAGCCACTTCAAAAGGTGAGTAGCCCAGGGTATGAAAGTAAAGCACCACCAGCATACGAATAGCACCATCGGTAATGGTAAATGCCCAGTACCCCCCTGTTACAATAAAATAGTTTCGTAATCCATTGGTCATACTATTAGCCCTTATATGAAACGACTTATAAACTTTTAGCAACCATATCGACAATGGACATCAGTCGATTAACATAAGCCCATTCATTATCATACCAGGCATATATTTTGACCTGTGTATCATTGATGACCATTGTTGATAAGGCATCAACAATGGATGAGCGGGGATCGTTAACATAATCAACCGATACCAGTGGTTTTTCTTCGTAACCTAAAATTCCCTGTAGTTCATTTTCAGCGGCTTCTTTAAAATAGTGATTAATTTCATCACGGGTAACCGCTCGTGAAGCTTCAAAGACAAAATCCGTAAGAGATGCATTTAACAAAGGGATGCGCACGGCATGACCATTTAATTTTCCTTCTAATTCAGGAAATATTTTGGTGATGGCTTTAGCTGAACCCGTTGAGGTTGGAATCAATGACTGCCCACAGGCACGGGCACGACGTAAATCTTTATGCCCCTTATCTACTATGGTTTGGGTGTTGGTAATATCATGGATAGTTGTCATGCAGCCATGTTTAATACCTACCTTTTCGTGCATAACTTTAACAATAGGGGCTAAGCAATTGGTGGTACAAGAGGCTGCTGTCAGTAGATGATGTTGTGCTGCATTATATAAATGATGATTTATCCCATAGACAATATTTAAAGCCCCTTCAGTCGGTGCAGCCACAATAATTTTTTTAACACCTTGTGCGTAATAATTGTTTAGTGAATCTGGTTTTTTATGATGTTTACCCGTGGCTTCTATAACAATATCACAACCTGACCAATCTGTTTCATCAATGGCGATATTGCTTGAATAGGTTAAAGATTGATTACCAATCAGTATATTTTTATCACTGGCATCTGTTTCATGTGACCAGATACCGTGCACCGAGTCATATTTGAGTAAATGTGCCGACCCCCTGGCATCGGTTGAAACTTCATTAACTTGAACCATTTCATAACTTGAATGCTCCCAGCCAACACGAAAGCCCAGTCTTCCCATACGTCCAAAGCCATTAATACCAACACGAATTGCCATCTGTTTTCCCTTTTGATTTTATTTAATCCTAAACGTCTATCTAAGAAGACGATTAAGATATAAAAAGGATGCAGATTATTTTTATAAATTCAAATTTTGTGAGAGCTTTATTCGCTCAAGGCTGTTTCTGTTTGATAAGAACTAAAGGAGAGATTATTGGCATTTAGGATCAAAACAACAAACCTTGCCCTGTTCATCCAATTCAATTTTACAGGCTGTATTTAGGGCCGTTTTTAGCTTTTTTCTAGCCCGTTGAATACGTGATTTTGCACTGACAAGGCTGATATTTTTTTGTTTGGCAAAATCAGCTTGGTTATGACCATTTAAATCACAGTATTGAATAATTTCTTGATCCTCAAGTGATAATTGTTTTATTGCTTGCGGTAAACAAGCGGATAAGTTAACCACTGGCACACTAGGCTCAATAGGCTGAGGATATTCTTCTTGGACTTCTTCATACTCTTTATGTGTTCGGTGAAAATCAATCAATGAGTTTTTGGCCACATGATATAACCAAGCTCTGGGGTTTTCCAGTTGACAAAACTGTTGACTATTTTTCAACGCTTTGACAAAAGTATCTTGTAAAATATCTTCAGCGATCTGGTTATTACCAAGTTGTCTATGAAGATAATTTCTCAGTTCTATTTCGTGTCTATCCCAGGCTGAACTAATGCAAATCATATTGACTCTGGTATTTTAATATACAAGGATTAAGTTGATAATTTTAACATTAAACTGAAGAAAGCTAATATTTTATTTAACAATATAAACTCATCACCCAAATTAATATCAACTCCTTTCTAAACATTACATTTTTGTAATATTCATGAAACTCTATTTTTAACTTTAGCACATAAAATAGTCCCAACTTTACCGGATTTACTTATCCATCATCAATATAGGGAGCTTAATATGTCACTGATAGTTAGCAACGGAGCAATACTAAGAAACATGAGTAAGCAAAAACTAGGGTCTATTATAGCCACCAGTTTTTTTACTGCCTTTTTTATTTTAATGATAAGCACACAACTTCATCTAACCTATGCATCGGATGATGTACTTGATAATGTACTTGATAATGTAGTTACTGTTTACAAATCAGCCTCCTGTGGCTGTTGTAAAAAATGGGTGTCACACCTTGAAGCAAATGGTTTTAAAGTAAAATCTGTCAATAGTAATAATATGACTAAAATCAAAGATGAAAATGGCGTACCTAAGGGAGCACGTTCATGTCATACCGCAACTGTTGGAGGTTATGTTATTGAAGGCCATGTACCTGCTGCAGATATCAAAAAATTATTAGCAGAGAAAAGAGCTGTTGCAGGTCTTGCTGTTCCCGGTATGCCGATGGGTTCACCCGGTATGGAAGGTGCAAGAAAAGATAACTATAACGTTTATGAGTTTGATAAAAAGGGACGAGCCAGAGTCGTTGCTAACTATTAATTAAAAAGAGAATTTAAGGAGTAATAACATGTCTGGATTATATCTACCCAGCTATCTATCTAATCAGGAATCTGTTGACTTATCACGCCGACGTTTTGTCACAGGAATAGCAGCAGGAGGTGCTTTATTAGGAATGGGTTTTGGTGTTAATGCTAAAACAAATAATATAATGGCTAGCCAGGCACAAATGCCAATGCTTACAGGTAACAGTTTTAACCTGGCTTATTCATCTACTCCCATCAATTTAACGGGCCAAGAAAGAATTGCTACGGCAATTAATGGTTCATTACCTGCTCCCGTTTTACGCTTTAAAGAGGGCGAAACAGTCACTTTAAATGTGACCAATAATATGGCTCATGATACCTCTATTCATTGGCATGGCCTTATTTTACCCAGTGCTCAAGACGGCGTTCCTAATATCAGTGATGGATTTAAGGGGATTAAACCAGGTGAGACATTTACTTATCAATTTCCAATTAAACAAAGTGGAACCTACTGGTATCACAGCCATTCAGGCTTTCAGGAACAAACAGGTGCCTATGGGGCGATTATTATTGATCCGATAAAACCACCCCCCTATCACTATGACAGAGAATATGTAGTGATGATTTCTGACTGGAGTGATGAAGATCCCTCTAATATCTATAAAAAACTCAAAAAATTAAGCCATTATTATAATTTTAGAGAGCGCACGGTAAGTGATGCCATGCAAGAGATTAGTCAAGTAGGCTGGCAAGGCTTCTGGTCAGCCAGAGGTATGTGGAATGATATGCGTATGTCTGATCGAGATATTTCTGATGTCACTGGTTATACCTATAGCTTTTTAACCAATGGACAAACACCCGATAAAGGCTGGACAGG
>JASFYQ010000164.1:0-3624 GCA_045047105.1 Pseudomonadota bacterium
TCAAAATCTTTTAACTCTCTGTTATATAGATATCCCAGATTAAACATTGCATTGACTTCACCTTTTTTGATTGCCATCTGGTAATAGTTTATAGCTTTTTGAAAGTCCTTTAACTCACTATTATATAGCTTTCCCAGATTAAACATTGCATTGACTTCGCCTTTTTCTACTGCCATCTGGTAATAGTTTATGGCTTTATCAAAATCTTTTAACTCATTTTGATAAATATTTCCAAGATTAGTCATTGCACTTTCATAACCGTTTTCTATTGCCATCTGGTAATAATTTATGGATTTTTCAAAATTTTTTAAATCAACTTGATAAAGATATCCCAGATTATACATTGCACCCACATGGCCTTTATTGACCAGTATTTTGTATTTATTAATAGCTAAATCATATTTTTTATCTGTAACGGCCATAGTTGCCATATCAAATAATTCAATATCTGATTTAGATAATTTTTTATCAATATCAGGGTTAGTTTTTATTAATGCTTTTCTAGTTTCGCTAATCAGCTCATGTTGCAGTTCTACACCAGACACTATGGATGCCAAAGCTTCTGCCATATAAAGTCCACCTTTGGCATGTAAACTATTTTCTTTTGCTAACTGAATATGATTTTTTGCCCTGCTAATAAGCTCACTACCATCACACCATTCTTGTAAAAATTTAACCAGCCAGAGTACTTGTGATTTATTTTTCTTACGACCGTATCGCATTAAATACCAGATATTAAAAAAGCGTTCTTTAATAAAGTAAATTTTATTTTTTTTATCAATTTTTTTTGATATCGTTAGCCCACTTTTCTCTAATAAAATTAATTGCGTTGATACTTTTTTTGTATCAAAGCCTCTTTTTTTCAGGCCATTAACTATCTCTTTAGAGCTGATACCATCCCAGTTTAATGCAATGGTATCCATAATGGCCTGTTGCTGTGTGGGAAGATCATCCATACGGTGTTTATACAACGGCGTTACACGATCCAAAATCATTTCTAAATCTTCAAATACATTGGCACTTTCATCCAGAAAAATTTCAAATAATAGAATAATTGTTCTGGGTATTCCCCCGGTTAGTCTTCTAATAGTTTCAATACGGTTGGGTTGGGTTTGTATTATATTCTTAATATGTTCGGGACTTGATTTAGTGAGTTGCTCTAATAAACTATGGGTTTCTTTTTTATTTAAACCTTCAAGTTTTATTATTTTAAAAAACTCAAAAAAGGGTTTATTGTGTTTGTATGTATGCTCTAAGGCTTTTGATGATGAGGCTATTAATTGAATATGGGTTGAGGTATGGAAGATATCTCTTAATCTTTTTTGTTCAATATCAGATAATCTATCTAAAATATCGCCAAAATTATCCAGCAGCAAAACTAGTCGTTTATTATTAGTAATTAAATATTTTTCAATAATATCAAAACATTCATGGCTGTAATTATCTTCTTCATTCCTTTCATCCAGCTCATTACTAATATTTTCAAAACCTTCAATATCTTCTAAAGCCTCTGCTGCATTTTCCCATAATCGGCATAAATCAAATATATTGTATTGCTCTTCCGCAAATTGAACGGCAATAAAATTGGGGTATTTGTTGGCTGCTTCCAGTTCATATTTTAACCGCAAAAGCAAGGAGGTTTTTCCCGTTCCTCTTTGCCCTTCAATTAAAAAGTGTTGAGCAGAACAGCTTAAATCTGCGTTTTTAAGTTCTGAAAAAATTCGCTGAAACTCTTTTTTTCGAGTAACAAAATTTTCAATAAGTTCTTCTGGAGTTTGATTGGCTGGATTGTAAATATAGCTCATTTTACCCGATCTATGAGTTTTTATTTGGTTATCCACCTGGCTATGTTGCGACATTGATATACCACCATTCTTTTAATAAAATTGAGTTAAAACCATACTTCTTTTGATCTTCACTGATATAACCATCGTATTCTAAAACATCTAAAATATATCGGGTGTCTTCAACTTTATTTTTAGTGGCCAAATCATAAAATACGGAATGTTCTATGGTGTTATTTTTTGCAATATAATTTAAGACTTCTATTGCAAAGTCATAGTCCTGATTTTGAAAAGCTGTCTTTAATCTCCTTTTCCAATTTTCAAAGTAATCGGAATGATTTGATTTTGATTTAACTATTTCACTTAATACAAATTCAATAGTGGTTTCATCAATAGGTTTTTCTGTATCTTCATAAAAATCAAATAATTCATCTATTATAATTTGCATATAATAAGGGATGCGCCAGGAGATCTTTTGTAAGATATATTCAACCACTTTATCACTGACATCAAAATTACAATTTTCTTCTTTAAACCCCAGAATTAATCGTTGAATCAGCTCTTTTGCCTCATCTTTGGTAAAAGGGGAAATCTTTATGGTTTTTAAATGGTTAACCAGATCCAGTCGATCCAATTTTTTTACAATGTTTTTTAATCCAGTTGAACCGGTATATACAAATTGTAAGTTGCAATCACTGAATAATTCTATTAATTCTCTATTTTGTTGAAGGAATTTAATAGCCAGTTGTTTATCTTTTTCAAGAATATTGTTTAAAGCATCGGGATATTCATCTACAAAGATAATAATTTTTTTATCATTTACCTGGATATTTTTTATCAGTTGTAAACATTCATGGTAATAATCAATATGCTCATCTGGATCTAATTCAATACTGCCCTCTATAGAAAATCCTGTAATTCTGCTGGCATATTTTTTTACTGTACTTCCAGTTCTAGCCCAATAGCCACCTATACCATCAAAAATATCTTTATCATTAAGCAACTCATTAAAAAGTTTTTTAAAAAATTCTTCACTACTGTCTACACTTTGGACAATCATGTATTTAATGATCTGATCTTTTTGTTGATTATTTTTAATGTATTTTAAAATGGAACTTTTGCCTATTCTTCGAGGGGCTGAAATAAGGATATTTTCACCATTATTTATTGTTCTAATAATTTTATTAACTATTTTGTTTCTGGGAAAAAATTTGCTTTCTCCTTCTGCGGGAGGTCCAACTGAACTTTTTAGAGCTTTAACCTTATCCATTACAATCTCCTGACTAAAATAATTTAGCCATAATATCTGACCAAAATAATTTAGTCAACTATTTTGGCTAAATTAACTTAGCCAGATTAGTATGCTAATTTAATATTCACTAACTACATTTGTATATTAAAGGATACAAAGTTATATTTTATGATGCTATGGTATAGATTAAAGTAGAAGCACTCTGGAAAAGTGCTAAATAGTAACACCTGAATCATTACACTCAGGCCTAAAAAAATCATGATACTTGGCAGCACATCAGAAGTAAGTATTCATGTCTCTCTTTTTTGTAGTGAACGACTGGACTAAAAATGAATAAATTAATAGCTATTCTGATGGTAATCGAGAACGTAAAAAAAGAGAGACATGAGTACGTAAAAAACTGGACTTTGAATTACAAAACAACGGAACTAAACATAATAAAAAATTAAAATATGCATTTCTAAATTATTTGTGCATAAACATATGCTTATGCTTTTTGAACACCAGCCTTTTGCAAAAAGTGCCTGATTCCCATTAGTTCGTGCTGATTAGATACTTTTGTATGAGTATGTCTTGGCAAACTGGCTT
>JASFYQ010000165.1:0-29068 GCA_045047105.1 Pseudomonadota bacterium
CCCTCTATCTCACAAAGTAGCTCTCCACCTCTAAAAGATAATTGCTTAGAGCTGAATTTTTTGCGCCCCAGTTGTTTTGACCAATAAGGAACCAGTTGTGTATAAGCTGAACCAGTGACTGAATCTTCATTTATACCGTATTTAGGAGCAAAAAATCGACTCACAAAATCGTAGTGAGAACTTTTAGCCGTAATAGCAACCCCTCGAAGATCTAGCTGTTCTAACAGTGCTAAATTTGGCTGAGCATCAATTATGCTTTGCTCACCTTCAAAAACAACAATATAATCTTCTGCCTGCAAGCATTCTATCGGTTGCTTATCAAAGGCCTGAATAATAATACTGGGACAAGCGCAACTTTTTGCTCGCTGTGCTGGAAAATTCAGCTCTAGATATGGATTTTTTTTAGTTACTATTAATTCACCACTTCTGGAGTTAAAGGTGATTTTATCTTCTGGGTAATCCAATATATTAAAAATAACATGGGCTGCTGCCAGAGTTGCATGACCGCATAAATCCACCTCACGCAAAGGAGCAAACCAACGAATAAAAAAACCATTTTCTGTAGTTATAAAAAATGCCGTCTCAGATAAGTTATTTTCTGCTGCAATGGATTGCATTAGCTCATCACTCAGCCATGAATCAAGAGGAATAATAGCAGCTGGATTGCCTTTAAATACTTTTTTTGCAAAAGCATCTACTTGATATAGTGTTAAGAACATTTTATTTTTCCTCTAATCCAAGTTTAAATAAAGCCCTACTTATTTCTACCAGGATCATATTCATTATATTGGGGTAAATCCCCACAAATATCTTCCCAATTTGCTTTTGAACTGGCAAAAATATGTGCCATCGGACGTTCTATAATATCAGAAGAAAGTGTTCCCAATCGAATTCGAACTTCTTCCGGTTTGGCTTTAGTTCTGCTGATAATAGGGGAGCCACAGGTTTTACAAAAATATTTGTTTTGCCCAGCAGTTGACTCATAGGCACTAAGATTTTCTTCACCTGAAATAAAATTAAAATTCTCTGTTTTAACAATTCCATTAGTTGCAAATGCGCTACCCTGCGCCTTACGACATAAAGAGCAGTGGCAGTAAATTATATTATTTATCTGACCGTCAATATTAAATTGAACTTTGCCACATAAACAGCTTCCCTGATACATAATCATCTCCCCTTTTGCATAAATAACATATAAGCACAACAAGCTGAGTATTTTTTATTATACTAAACAAAAAATACTCAGCTTGCTAGCTCTATATTTAGAAATTATATAGTTCGTCTATTTTACTGCACCGGCAGCTGTAGCTTCAGGCACTTCAATTAATTTACCTGTACCACAGTCATAGATATAACCATAAATTGGAATATCGGATGGCACCATCGAGTTATTTCTAATCCTCTGCACGTCAGCTAAAATGCTTTTGGACTGATCACTAATAGTTAGCCACTCAATATATTTTCCATCTGTTGTACCGCCACCTTCACAGCAATCATGCCAGCCATCTGCATCAACACTTGCTGTTTTAAGACTAGCAGATAATAAATCCCCCATAATCTCATTGTTAAATGTTTCCATGCCACAATCAGTATGGTGGATGACAAACCATTCTTTAGTACCTAATAATTTGTATGAAATAACTAATGAGCGAATAGCATCATCACTGGCTCTTCCCCCTGCATTTCTAATAACATGTGCATCACCTTCTGCAAGACCCGCATACTTAGCCGGGTCTAATCTGGCATCCATACATGTTAGTATGGCAAATTGTCTTCCAGGAGGCATAGGCAGACTTCCTTTGTCTCCAAAATCTGCTGCATATGCATCATTAGCTGCGGTTACTTCTGTTAATATATTACTCATCTTTTTTTCCTTTGGTTAGTTTTAATAATCATGGCATTGTTTATGCTGTTGTTTGTACTGTTGTTATATGCATCATGAAGTCATATACTGATAGCAATCTTTATACCATTATTTAAAGCCCGCAGTGGCCGTGTTTTTAGTTTAAATCCAGTTGAAATTTGTAGTTATACTTCAATTATTGATAACTATCTTCAATTGACTAAGACAAAATAACAAATAAATGAAATAGACCATGAAGAAGTTAAGACCATTTGAACATCTCACGCCCGAACATTATCTCCAGCTTTTTATTGGACAAACAGGTGATATGGCGGGCGAAGCAAATTGCTCAAGCCTGGAATCATTTATAAAAAAAATTGTACTTAACTCCAGTGAAACCCTAGAGGATATTTATCGGGATAGTCATGAAATTGATAGTGTTTTAAGTGTTAAAGAATATGGCGAATTACTGGTTAATCTAAAAAATTCTATTGGAGGCCAATTTGAGATTGGAGAGCTAACAGAAACCAGTGTTAATTTAAAGACTACAAAGTGTCCTTTTGGTAGCATGGTTGAATCCGCTCCAGCTTTATGCCATATGACATCAAGTATTTTTGGTGGTATTGCTGCTAGAAATTATGGTTATGCCAAGGTTGAATTAAAAAAACGAATTGCTTTAGGAAGTGATCACTGCGAAATTTGTATCCATCTCAAGCCCGATAATTGTACGGATGTAATAGGTGATGAATTTTTTAGTGATGGCGTTAAAGTAATTGCAGAAGTACGGGCTCCTTCAGAACTACAAAAACGAATTGAAGAAAGGTTACATAGTTTATGGCTAAAAGATAATCCTCAGCCCGTTTGTGATGCAATTGAACCGCCGGGCTTAATTGCCCAAAGTGATGCCATGCTGAGTGTTTTAAAAGCAGTTGAAATTGTCGCAGCAACTTGTGTACCCGTCCTTATCAGTGGAGAAACTGGCGTTGGTAAAGAAATTATTGCTCGCTCAATTCATGCCATGAGCAGCCGTAATGAAGCGCCTTTTATCGCTGTAAATTGTGGCAGTATTCCCCAAAATTTAGTTGAAACTGAACTATTTGGTCATGAAGCAGGTGCTTTTACCGATGCAAAAAAATCCTGTGAAGGTCGATTTGAAAGAGCCAATAAAGGTACTCTTTTTCTTGATGAGGTAAATAGTTTATCACTAAA
This sequence comes from Pseudomonadota bacterium, assembly GCA_045047105.1. Lineage (GTDB taxonomy): Bacteria > Pseudomonadota > Gammaproteobacteria > GRL18 > GRL18 > JADGAU01. Next base: position 3,053 of record JASFYQ010000165.1, read on the forward strand.
AGCGCAAGTTTCCTTACTGCGAGTATTACAAGAAAACAAATTTGAACGTATTGGTGGTAGAAAATTAATTCCCTGCGATGTAAGAGTAATTGCAGCAACCAATCATGATTTATCAGAGCTAGTCACAACAGGGCAATTTCGCCAGGACTTATTTTATCGACTGAATGTGGTTCCCCTGAGAATTCCTCCACTCAGAGAAAGGCCTGAGGATATGCGACCATTAATTAATTTTTTAATGCAACGCTTTTCTAATCGTTACCAAACAGAAATAAAAACCTTAACCTCTGCTGCTATTAATGCCCTAATGGAGCAGAAATGGGAAGGTAATGTGAGAGAGCTCGAAAATGTTTTAGAACGATCGTTTATATTTACAGAAGGAAAAGTAATACACAGAATATTTTTTGATCTATCCCCTATTTCCCCCTTAAGTTTAGATAAAATCCCCAATATTAAACAAGCTAAAAAAAGAGCATCCGATCAAGTAGAAAGACAAATAATAGAGCAGGCAATTGAACAATTCGAGGGTAAAATTGAACAAGTAGCACAATTTCTTAGTTTAAGTAGCCGCGCAGTTTATCAGAAATTAGAGTATCACGGCATTGATCACCATAAATATATCAGAAGCTGATTTTATATTCCTCAGTATAACGTGCTTAGAGCGTAGATTTTTACTCATAATTAAAGCTCTACCAGATCTGATAATTTAGTTCTCAAAAATGGAAGCAGGCTACAGGTAAAATACAGATTGTATCCTTTAGCCACAATTTTAATAAAGCTAATCAGCCCTAAATTCAGGCAAAAGCAGCCATTTTATAATCATAAATTCAATTCTAAAAAGGCAAACCGAATGAGTCTCAGTGACTCGTTTATTTTCTTGACTTGGTGTATACATAGTGTACACTCAAAAGTAGATACATTGCATATATTTAAGGTTATAACTATGAAAGTTCAAAGTGAAATAAAAAAATGGGGCAACAGTCTAGCTCTTCGTATTACTGGAGCTATGGCAGATGTACCTAACTTTAGTGATGGCACTAAAGTGGTTATTGAAGTAAATGAAGATAGTTTGGTTATAAAGCGGGCGACCAGGCAAAAAAGAAAATTAAATTTACCCTATACCGAAAAAGAACTACTTGAAGGAATGACTCCTTATACCGCTCATGCAGATGAGTTAGCAGTTGTTAATTCAACAGAAATGGGCGAATAAATGGTATATATTCCGGAACAAAATGATATTGTTTGGCTTGATTTTGATCCAATAAAAGGTAAAGAAATTGGAAAGTATCGCCCTGCATTGGTGCTATCGAGTAAAGCATATAACAAATCCAGTGGTTTATTGATTTGCTGTCCCATCAGTACCAGTATCAGAGGTCAAAAAACTGAGGTTCTAGTAAAGAACCTTGGAAAACCATCAGTAGTTGCATCTAATTTGATTCAAACTTTATCTTGGAAAGAGCGAAAGGTAAAATTCATAAAAAAGGCTGAAAAAAATGTTTTTGAGAAAGTTATTCTGATACTACTCCCTATAATTGGAGCAGATAAGATAATTGAGAATAATCTTGAATAATATTTATAGGAAAAATAGTATTTGTTTGCTCTCGTCCCCAAGCGTTAATTTCAACTTTTTTTAAAATTAGAATCTAGCTAAAAAAGCAGACATTTCAAAATCGATAAAATAGAGTTTTTTTTGAGAAATTTGCTGTATTGGTCAACTCACACTTTAGTGACTTTGCGGTAGTTTGTAGTAATTGATTAATATAGCTGATTTTTATAGGATAAACAGCATATTCATCAGGCTAATGGTAAATACCTTTACCCCATTAAGGCATTACAACGAAAATATCGGGGCAAGTTGGTGTCACTGGTGAGACAAGCTTATCAAACAGCCACAGCAGGTAAAACAGGTACTTGATGAGGTGATGAAAAAAACCTGGATTTATCAGGATTTGATAACTGGTATAAAAATGATAAAGGCGGAGCGGCTGCCTATCCACCCTCAGTCATGTTAAAAATCATACTATTTGCCTACTCCAGAGGTTTAATCAGCAGTCGGCAATTAGCAGAGCCTGTAAAACCAACATTACTACCAATAAAGGCATGAACCGTTTTACCTTACGGGGACAAGAAAAAGTAAATGCTCAATGGCAAATGTATTGCCTGGTACATAATATAGAAAAACTCAGGCATAGCCTGCATTACTGATGGAAATGGCTAGAAGCCACCCCAATCCTGCCAAATAGCATATCAACTCAGTTAATTATCATGCCTTTATACAATTCATTTAATTTTACATGGTTATTTGTTGAATCTTAAATTCAATTGAGTTAATGTAATTTCTAACTAAAAAATTATTGGCTGAGAATGTGTTTTTCTACAGCCTTGTTAGGGAACACGAAAATGGAAAAACTTGTTCTTCATAAAGGTGGTTGCCATTGTGGCGCAGTAAAGTATGAAGTTGAAGCACCTGAAAATATGGATGTGTCTGAATGTAACTGTTCAATATGCTCGAAGTCAGGATATTTGCATTTAATTGTCCCCAAATCAAAATTCAGATTATTGTCTGACGAGGATAATCTGGAAGAATATACATTCGATACTTGTGAGGCAAAACATTTGTTTTGTAAAACTTGTGGAATTAAATCATTTTATATTCCCAGATCTCACCCCGAGGGCATAAGTGTAAACGTTCGTTGTCTTGATGATTCAACCATTAAATCAATCACAATAGAACACTTTGATGGTAAGAATTGGGAAGACAATATACATAAACTTAAACCTTTGAGTGGGGAATAAATATTTGTTCCCTAACAAATCCTATTGAATAGTGATGCGCATCAAGCTATATTGACCGCATAATTAAATCATTTAAATACAAAGGTTTAAATAAATACTATAAAACTGGGAGGCTTCAGGTATTCAAGCAAAGCATAAAAAAAATTACGGATGCAACTTGTAGCTATTAATACAGCACAGATAATTGAAGATCTAGATTTGCCTGCTTTTAAGCTTCACCCTCTTAAAGGGAGTCGTGATGCTAAAGGTTAATCTCAATGCTGTTCAGACTGTTAATTTTGCAACAGCATAATAAAAAGCATAACCATTACTTTTCTAATTCTAAAAGAATACTATTTAAAGAAGACCAGATATTACCCAGTATTAATGGCTGTGCCTTCGCATTAGGGTGTAATCCATCGGCTTGAATGAGTGTTGGGTTTCCTGAAACACCGTCTAACATAAATGGCACCAGTAACTGTTGATATTGTTTAGCTAATTGCTGATACATCGCAGCAAAAGCCTGGGTATATTTTTTGCCATAATTAGGGGGAATCCGCATCCCCAGTATTAGAATCTTAGCCTGTTGCTGCTGACTAAGCTCGATGATTGCTTGCAGATTTTTTTTAGCATAACTTATAGGCAGGCCTCTTAAGCCATCATTTGCTCCCAGCTCAACAATTACAATTCTAGGTCGATACTGTTGCAAAGCGGGTTTTAACTGGTTTAATCCATTTGCCGTGGTATGGCCCGAGGTACTTTCATTTATAAGCTGATATTGTGGATAGCTCTGATTTAATCGCTGTTGCAATAGATAAACCCAACTTTGCTGTTGTTTTAATCTATATGCCGCACTTAAACTATCTCCCAAAATCAGTATATTATCCTGTGCTTTTATTGTATTTAACAACAACAAACCCATAATCAATACAACTAAGCGTATACTCATTTATTCTACTCCTATTCCTGTTCTTATATAAATTAGAGAAAAAAGTGCCAAACATACTGGAAGTTAAAACCTTATCAAAACACATTATGACCACCAATGGCCGTCTGGATATTCTAAACGATATTAACTTTAGCATAAAGCCCGCCGAGGCGGTGGCAATTATAGGTGCATCAGGCTCGGGAAAATCAACCCTTTTATCCCTACTAGCGGGTCTGGATACTCCATCTACAGGCAGTGTATTTTTAAATAACCAGCAATTAAGCCATTTAAATGAAGAACAGCGCGCCGTTTTACGTCTGGAAAAAATTGGCTTTATTTTTCAATCCTTTCATTTAATCAGCTCCTTAACGGCTTTAGATAATGTTATGTTACCAATGGAATTAAAAGCAGATAAACAGGCTCGCTCTAAAGCCGGGTTATTACTTGAACGAGTAGGCCTTAGCCAGCGCGCAGATCACCTGCCATTACAATTATCAGGGGGAGAGCAGCAACGGGTAGCAATTGCACGCGCTTTTGCTGGAGAGCCCGATATATTATTTGCGGATGAGCCAACAGGCAACCTGGATCAACATAGTGGTGAAAATATTATCCAGCTATTATTTGATTTAAATAGGGAGCAAGGCACAACCCTGATGCTGGTAACCCACGATATGCAACTGGCTAAAGCCTGTCAGCGTTTTTTACATCTTGATTTTGGTAAGCTACAAGAATTAGATAGCCCTGTTAGCCCTGTAGGACAAGCTTAATGTTAGTTTTTAAGCTGGCCTGGAAATTTCTGAAAAGAGAACTCTCTCAGGGAGAGTTGAGCCTGTTATTTATTGCTATTTTTATCGCGATTAGTAGCCTGAGTAGCATCGGTTTTTTATTAAAACGCATAGATCGCTCCATGCTCGGCCATGCTGCACAATTAAATGGTGCAGAGTTAATTCTTAAATCGCCCATAGCAATAAAAGATAACTGGTTAAAACAGGCCCGGAATAAAAACTTAAAACAGGCTCTAATGGTGAGCTTCCCCAGCATGTTAGTCGTTAATGAAACATTTAAGCTGGCACAGGTTAAAGCCGTTTCAAATAATTTTCCTTTATTAGGAAAATTAACGGTAAAAGCAACGATAGAGCAGGCAGCGCAAAATAAAAAAGCCCCTTCTGCTGGAAATATCTGGTTGGATAGGCGTTTATTTCATTATTTTAAATTAGCTACCGCCTCCTCCACCAATAATATAGAACTGGGCGAGGCGTTATTTAGCAGTGATGGAATATTAGAAAGTGTGCCAGGTCAGTCCAGCAGTTTGTTTACTATTGCCCCCACAGCAATCATTAATCTGGCAGATCTAGATAAAACAGCTACTATTCAAGCTGGCAGCAGAGTGGAGTATATTTATTTTTTTAGTGGCACAGAGCAAAACTTAAAATATTATCAACACTGGTTAAAAAATAAAATAACTGCAGGGCAAAGTCTTCGTTATGGTGTAGAAGGGGTGCGAGCGGTTAGCTCAAGTATAAAAAAAGCGGGTGATTTTTTATCTCTGTCCGCCTTATTAACGGTTTTATTATCAGCTATTGCCATTAGTATCAGTAGTTATCGTTATGGACAAAAACAGTTTAAAAATAATGCAATTCTATTATGCCTGGGGTTATCAGAAGCTACTATTATTCAAATTGAACTGCTTAAACTCATTTTACTGGGCTTTATTGCCAGCCTGTCAGGAGTAGCCTGTGGATATTTAGTGCACTTATTGTTATTAGAAGTTTTAGCTGAACTCATTCCCCAACCTATACCGGCATTAAGTTTTGTTCCTATATGGATGGGCCTTGGCAGTGGTATTTTATTAATTGTTAGCATTTCAATAGCCAATCTATTTCATCTTAAACAATTGTCCCCCATGGCCATTCTACGAAAAGATGATAAAACCACCCGTTTTAATCATTATCTATTGTATTCCATGAGTTTACTGGCGTTACTATTATTGTCCTGGTTTTATACTCAGGATATGAAAATAAGCCTATTATTTTATGCTTTGATTTTTGTAACTATGCTGATTCTGTTTATTATTGCTCGATTTATAATTCAAATACTTTTAAGCGTAAATAAAGATTTTAAGTTTATTCCTAAACTCACAGCAATTAATCTGCGCCAGCATAAAACCATGGCCTTATTACAGATAAGCACCTTTAGTCTGATTTTTGCTCTGGTATTAATTATCTATTTAAGCCGTACCGAACTATTGCAACAATGGCAGCAACAACTCCCGGAAAATACCCCTAACCACTTTGTTATTAATATTCAGGCCTATGAAACTGAGCCATTTAAACAATTGCTAATCAATAATAATATTCAGGCAAATGATATTTTCCCCATGGTACGGGGGCGTTTTAGCATGTTAAATGGCCAGCCAATTAAGCAGCTTCTGGATAAAACCAGGCAGGCTCATAATGCTTTAAATAGAGAACTAAACCTAAGCTTTGCTGCAACAATGCCCGCCCATAATCAATTAGTTAAAGGCAAGTGGTGGGATGCTAACCGCTCTGAACAAAACATCAATGGATTAGCTCAAATTTCCCTGGAAAGCTCTCTGGCTAAAGAGCTAGGCCTTAAAATAGGAGATAAACTGGGTTTTCAAATTGGCTCACAACAGGTTCAGGGAGTAGTTAGCAACCTGCGTAAGGTACAATGGGATTCATTTAAGCCCAATTTTTATGTTATTTTTCCGACTAATAGCTTAGAAAGCTTTCCACTAACCTATATTTCCAGCTTTCATTTAGCTCAACAAGATAAATTATTTCTTAACCAGCTAATCGAGCAGTTTCCTGGAATTACTATTATTGAAGTCGATCAAATACTAAAAGAAGTGCAATATATTATTGAAAAAATAGCCATTGCGATTAATTTTATTTTTGTGTTTATTCTGATTGCAGCCTTGTTGGTTTTAGCTTCTTCGTTATCCTCTACATTAGAAAGCCGTATGTATGAAAATGCCATTATTCGCACTCTGGGAGCCAGTGCTAAAACACTCCGTTTTAGTCTATTCATTGAATTTAGTATTATTGCTGTATTAAGTGCCTTAATGGGTCTGGTTATTGCCGAAGTAGTCAGTGCTGTTTTATACCAGCAGATTTTTAATCTTAACTATTCTTTTCACCCCTGGTTATGGTTATTGGCAATAATAATTGCTTTAATATTAATTGTGGGAATGGGCCTGGCATTGGTCAATAAAATATTTAATCGCTCAGTTAACTACTCTTTAAAGCAATTTAGCTCTTAATCTAAAGCTTTATTTTCTAATTGAATGTACCCATATAAATAAACTTATTACACTGATTTTGAGATAAATACATTTATTCTTATGTTTTGTCCAAGCCTCAGAACCCTCCATAAATAACTATAGAGCAAATTATGACACTCGATAAAGCATGTGAACTAATTGAAGTGCAGGTTAATTTAGGTGGAGGTTATAATCGTAACTCCATTCGGATTATTCTTGCAGAAATTAAAAAAGAACACGGACAGGAAGCGGTTGATGGTTTGATCCAACTGTTTTCACTTGATCAGCTCTTTGGTATACAAATTGGCGAAGAAATTCACCTATAAATAACAACTATCTATGGAAATAAAAATTTGCCAGTCCATTGATGAAATAGATAAACAGCAATGGAATGCGTTACTCCGGGACAATAATCCCTTTTGCAAACACGAGTTCCTGCATGCCCTGGAAGAACACCAATGTGTAGATGAAAAATTTGGCTGGATCCCCCGACATATTGCCATTTATAAAGATCAACAACTTATTGGGGCAATGCCGTTATATGAAAAGCATAATAGCTATGGAGAGTTTGTATTTGATCAGGCCTGGAGTGATGCCTACCACAGAAGTGGATTACGCTATTTTCCTAAATTAGTATCCTGTATTCCCTACACCCCCATCCAGGGACAGCGATTATTATGCCTGGCGGATCAGGAAGAAGAAATCTATTCTTTATTATTAAAGTCCGCTCAGCAAATCGCCCAACAATACCACTATAGTAGCTTTCATGTCCTATTTCCTACAGCTACAGAACACCAGTGGTTAGAAAAACAGACATTAGTTAGCCGTTACGATTGCCAATTCCACTGGTTTAACCACAATTATAAAAATTTTGATGATTTTTTATCTAATTTTTCATCCCGCAAACGTAAAAATATTCGTAAAGAGCGTAATAGCGTAAAACAGCAGGGAGTCACTTTTCGGGTTCTAGATGGCTTTAGCAGCAGCGAGCAGGACTGGCTGGATTTTACCTGTTTTTATGAACAAACCTTTGCAGAAAAATTTGGTATGGCCACTCTTAACCTGGAGTTTTTTAAATCTATTGCAAACAATTTACCCGAGCAAATAGTGCTGGTTTTGGCAGATTATAAGGGTAGCTGTATTGCAGGTTCTTTAATGTATAAAAGTGATGATACTTTATATGGACGATTCTGGGGCTGCCAGCAAAGCATAGATAACTTACATTTTGAGGCCTGTTATTATCAGGGCATAGAATATTGTATTAAACACCGGCTTAAAAAATTTGAACCCGGCGCTCAGGGAGAGCATAAAATTGCCAGGGGATTTATCCCCGTATTAACTAAATCCAGTCATTTTTTAACTGAGCCTCATTTTCAGGCTTCTATAGAACAGTTTGTAAAGCGTGAGCAAGCTGGAGTGATTGATTATATGCAGCAACTCAATAAGCATTTGCCTTATAAAAAAACAGATTAATTGCTACAATTTCAATATTACTAATTTACTAATAGGTGAACCTCTTGAAACCATTTTCTGAATCTTGTGTGCAAAATCAGGGCCCCATTCTTGAACAGTTACAGCATTTATGTACTGAGCCCGCTAATGTGCTTGAAATAGGCAGTGGCACCGGGCAACATGCAGTCCATTTTGCTAAACACCTCCCACACCTTAATTGGTATACCAGCGATCGCCTCGAATATCACCCTGGCATAAAACTCTGGCTGGATGAAAGTCAATTAGCGAATACCCACTACCCGATTGAGCTGGATGTAAAACAAACTAGCTGGGCTGATTTATCTATTGATATTATATTCTCTGCCAATACCGCACATATTATGAGCATAGCAGAAGTAGAGGTGTTTTTTAGTGGTGTGGGCAAACAATTAAACAATCACGGCTTGTTTATTCTTTATGGCCCGTTTAATTATAATGGCCAATATACCTCAGCAAGCAATGCAAATTTTGATATCTGGCTAAAACAGCAAAATCCGCATAGTTGCATTAAGGATTTTGAGTATTTAGAGTCTCTGGCCAAACAAGCCAATATGGATTTTTGCCAACAAATAGATATGCCTGCAAATAATAAAATACTCTGCTGGAAAAAAAATAATCCCGGCAATGATTAAGGTTTTATTTATTGTTCATCAGGAGCAGGGCTCCTTGGCGAGAGGTGGCTTATTTTCCCCTCGTGTATACGATAAGCTTTACCAAACCCCTGGACATAAGTTCCTCGCTCTGGAGTAAGACTATATAAATCAAAATCACTGAACTGGCTGAGTAAATCCATTATTTTCCCAAACTGCTGTTGAAAAATTTTAATTTGTTCTGTCCATAATGGATTATCACGTGTTATGGCTTTTATAGAGCAGTTATATGTTAACCGTTTTCGAGCAAAAAGGTTTTTACATCTTTGCTCATCTTCAATCAATAATATTGCAATGCTTTTATTGCCGGGCAAGTACTGTCCATGCTCTGCCAGCTTGCTGATATAGATGAAAAATTGCTGTTTTTCTTTATCAAAAATAAACGGGGTATAACTAATATTAGGCTCAATAATCTGCTTTCCTGCTGAGTTATCACTTGCGTCTATATTCGCCAGGCAGGCCATATGTAAAGTTTTGTGTGAATCAATAAATTGTTGAATTTCAGCTGCTAATATAGTTTCATCTACCATAACCATGCTGCTCCTCTAACACCACTGGAATCACCATATTGTGCTATCTTAAGTTGAGTATTTACCTGATCAGAAAATACAAATTGTTGCCATAGTTTAGGGACATTATTATATAGCCGCAAGATATTGGACAAACCGCCCGCAAGCACTATGACATCAGGATCTATTATATTAATAATACTGGCTAAAGAACGGGCTAACTGGCTCTCATAATTTTCCATAGCCCATAGTGCTAACTTATTACCCGCCTCAAGTTGTAAGATTAACTCTTCAACTGATTTGGCCTGCCCACCGATATATTTAAAACGCTTTAATAAACCAGGGCCGGATAAAAAAGTCTCAATACAATTTTGTTTTCCACAATAACAGTCGATCTCAGGTTGATCGTATAGCTGCAACCAGGGCATGGGATTGTGTCCCCATTCTCCTGCAATCATATTTTTACCAGTAAGAACCTGTTTATTTATTGCTATTCCAGCACCTGTTCCAGTACCTAAAATAACGCCAAAAACAATGCTGGCATCTTGCCCTGCTCCGTCACTGGCCTCAGATACCGTCATACAATTAGCATCGTTGTTTATACGTATTGGCCGTTGTAATAATTTCTCTAAGTCCTGCTGTAAAGGCCTGCCTATCAAGCAGACTGAATTGGCATTTTTAACCAGCCCCGTATGCATTGAGATTGCTCCTGGAATACCTACACCAATAGTTGCCTTTTTATTAAGAAAAGATTCAGCTTCATTAATCAAATCAACAATAGCGCATATAGTTTTTTGATAATTTCCCTGAGGAGTTAAAACACGTTTACGATAGCATTCCTCTAATGTTTCGCCAGCAACAGAGTTATCAAGTGCTATAAGTTCAATTTTAGTTCCACCTAAATCAATACCTATTTTCATAATAAGATAACCCGATATTTGGCAAAAGAATATATTTCTATAGTTATGATTTTAAAGTCCATTCTTTATTTTTAAAAATCACCTCATGTTTAGCCCATAGAGCAAAAGCCTCCCGGCTTGAAGCCGCTGTTTTTTTACTTTCTGGACCGGTAATAATTTTATAGATAATCATATCTTTTTCATCAGAAGACTCATCAATAATACGTTTTATAACACCGCTTCCACTATTTACACCATGTATATAATAATGCCCAAGAATAATGTCTTCGGTATTTAGATGCCTGTTCAACTCGTGTTGAGTAGCTGCTTTATAGATATTTTCCAGTTCAGGTTCACTAATATCGGTAAATGATTGCATAGATTTAAGAGCAAACTCTAAATCTTCTTTAGGTATACTGGCAACTTTGCTATCGAGCTCTTTTTTATCCGTTATTCTTTTGCTTAAGATTGCAGGATACCTTCTCCAGGAAAAAAGGTAATTAAATGCAAATGCTACCGCTAGAATAATAATTACATTTAATAAAACAGGGGTCAGTAAATACTCATATCCCAATTGATGTACATCACCTCCTCCTATAACCGCAGTAAAAGCAGTAGCTCCACCAGGAGGGTGAATACAGCGAAAGTAATACATTATAGCTATACTGGCACCCACTGCAACAGATGCAGCCAATAACTGATTGGGTATCAAAAAATAACAGCTAATACCAATAGTAGCAGATAAAAGATGCCCCCCAAAAACAGGCCATGGCTGAGATAAAGGCCCATGAGGTACGGCAAACAAAAGTACCGCAGATGCCCCCATTGAAGCAACTACTAATGCAGCACTATTATTTTCAAGAAAAGTAGAACTTATAAAAAAAATAAGAAAAATACTAATAAAACCACCAGAAGCAGAAATTAGTTTTTCTTTGTGTTGCGTAGTATCAAGTTGAATACCAATCAATTGTGATATTTTATGCTTCATCTTAGGTTCCATTAAGTTAATATTAATGAAAACTATTATATTTTAAAAAAAGAGCTAAGACTATAAAATATTGGCAATAAAACCGTATAATCTAAAGTAATATATGGCTTAGTATGGTGTGTACAAAACAATTAAACGGGTAATTTTCACTTATTTATAAAGGCCTTTGGTTTTCCAATATAATAACCTTGAGCATAATCAACTCCAATGCTGACCAGCATATCAAGTATTTCTTTATTTTCGACAAATTCAGCCACTGTTTTTTTACCTAAACCATGTGATACATCTGCTAGTGCCCGAACAAAAAGTTGGTCTTCCTTTGAATGGTCAAGACCTTTTATAAAAGAGCCATCAATTTTAACAATACTTGCGGGCAACTGTTTTAAATAATTAAATGACGTAAAACCAGTACCAAAATCATCCAGAGCAAATTGACAACCAAAATTCTTCAGTTCATTCATAACAGAAGTAGCTTTAGTTACATTTGTAACGGCTGCTGTTTCTGTTATCTCAATAATCAGACGATTACCTTCAACCTTGTGTTGCTCAAGTAAACTTAGAATATGTGAAACTAAATCTTGATCAGATATAGCATTGCCAGAGAGATTTATGGCTAAAGACAGCTCTTTATTTTTTCCCATAAATTCTATGGCTGATAAAATTACCCAATTATCAATTGCCTGAATCTGACCTGTTTGTTCGGCAACAGGAATAAATTGATCAGGATAAACAAGTTCATCTTTTTCATCTAACATTCTGATTAATGTTTCATAATGCTTTATTGTATTTTCTCGAATGTTGAGTATGGGCTGAAAGTGCAGAATAAAACGATTATCCTTGAAGGCAGTATCTATTTTTTCTCTCCAGGCCGCTCTATTGCTGAGCAGTTCAATAGTTTGATCATCAGGCGAATAAACATACCATCGACCACGACCATTTTCTTTAGCATGATACATAGCAATATCTGCATTTGCCATTAATGCTCTATAATCTAAACCATGGTACGGAAATAAGACAATTCCAATACTTGCACTTACTTTATGGTTATACTGATCAATTGATAATACGGTTTGATCCAAAATAGTCAGAATTTTTTTTGCAGCGGAAATGGCTTCTTCCATTCCTGTTTCAGGTAATATAATTGCAAATTCATCTCCACCCAAACGGGCTAAAATGTCACTTGATCTAACAATACCGGTTAATTGACTTGCAACTAATTTTAATAAGGTATCTCCAGCATGGTGACCACTGACATCATTAACATATTTAAACTGATCCAAATCAAAAAATAATAGCGCTCCTGTATGCTTGTACCTATTATGTTGTTTAATTATTTTTTCAAAACTTGCCTGAAAAAAACGGCGGTTATTTAATTCAGTTAAGGGGTCATGATGAGCAAGCCATGAAAGATTTTGTTCTGCTTTTATTCTTTCTGTTAAATCCAAACCTACAACTAAGATTGCTGACTTATTTTTCTCTGTTGTAGTAATTCTTGAATAGGTCCAGTTAATTACAATTTTTTTCCCATTATATGTCCTCATTGTGGCTTCATGTTGAAAATTTAAAGCCGAGGATTGTAACCAGTTTTGTAAATTTCCGACTACCGCCCTATTTAATCTTTTACTAATAAATAATCGAAGAAAGTTCTTTCCTAAAATACTGGATTCATCTAAACCAGTGGTATTTTCAATTTGTTTATTAATTCTCAAGATATTATTATTAGCATCTAAAATAATGATAATTATCGGTGCACTGTCAAATAATTCGGTAATAAAGTCACGTTCCCCTTTTAATGCACTTGCCTGTTGTTTTTTTTCCTGTTGCAAAAGCTCTAATTGATTTGATGCATCTATAATGCTTGATTCAATAACATCAACTTCATCTAGAGCCCAGGCCTTTTTATAGCACAGCCCTAATTCTTTTCTAAACTGGATAAAATGTCCTTTTGCTAATAGCGGCATGTACCTAGTGACTCTTTGTAACTGGCTCATTGGCCCCCAAAGCAGAAACAGTAGTATTGATTCGGAAATAAACAGACCTATAGAGCCAATTAACAGACTGATAAGAGCCATTTTGTTCAGGCTATTGATTAATTCAGTTACTCGATTGGTAATGAGAAAAGCAATTGTATTTTGTTTATTATTTGATATAGGTAAATCACGACTAAATTGTAACTCATACCACTCATTATGGTAAAAAATACGCAGGCTATTATTGCTATAAAGCTTTGATATTTGCTGCTTATCTAATGAATCTAACAAAGAACGAATCTCTGGAACATCACTGCTTAAGTGTATTTTATCGGATATTTTACTTACTGTATTATTATCAAGAGCAAGTATGCTAATATTTGCCTGAGTTAAATTTACAAACGCCTGTAAAACATCAACTAAAGAGTTTTCAAGTAAAAAGACATGAACCTGACTCTGTTGATCAAGAACAGGTACAGCAATAATTTGTTCACAGCCCAGTTTATTACACAATAACTGATTGGAAGGTTTTTCATAAGAAAGAACCTCTTTAATTAATAAACTATGATCGGTTAGTTTTATATTATCTGGCCAGCTAATAGTCTCTTTATCTATATTTGAATAAAATGTTAGTCTATCAATTCCCCATGTAGTGCTAATAAAATCGCCATAATTTTTAATTAGAGACTGGAGATGGCTTATTTTAAGGTTTATTCCTGTTGATAGAGTATTAGACAGAGTTAACGGTAAGATTTCAGCTAGATTTTGCAGTGTTTTTATATTATTTAACAGCAGAGATTCCAGCTCTCTGGCCTGTTGGGTTATTATTTTTTGTTGCTGTATTTCTAATTGCTTAATTGTGGTTAAATAAAATATACTTGCTAATGTAGTATTGACAATAATTAATACAATACTAATAACTAATAGCGCTCTCCATTTTAGACTTACAAAACGGTTATGGGTTACAGTTTTCATTAATCAAATATAAGGCTAGAAACGAAACGAAATCAGCATATTTAACATATGCCAATTTTTTATAAAATTGTCTGGATTGGGATTATCAGCAGGGCTAAGGTAATATGTACCTTCAATCCACTGGTAATCCATCATTAGCAACCAGTTATCATCAATATCCCAGCGAATACCCGTACTCCAACCAATGGCATAGGCCCGAAAACTCGGTTTCCCAGTATATGCTTCCTGCTTGGTACCATATTTATCTTTATTATTTAAATACCCTCGTTCATAGCGAAGATGCATTGAGAGCTTGGGAATTAAACGATAATTTGCTTGTAAATAATATCCTTCCAGAGTATTTTTACTATCTGGAATAATAGAATCAAAATCTTTATATTCAACAGGCTCCCACCCGTATTCACCCGTTAACCACCAATTTTCGGCAGTATATTCAAGTGATGCGGCATAATATAATACCTTAACGGATCCATTGCCAATTGGGTCTGTTGGGCTGGCATCAAAGTCCAGATCAAAACCCAAAATGCTGAAAGCAGCACGAAAGTTCTGATTATTTGTCTCATATAATAAACGACCACTATAAGCTCTATTGCCATTATTGATTTCTCCACCCCAGTCATTACCAAGATATACTACTTCCAAATTTTTATCTTCTAAGGTATATCCATATAATAATTGAAGTTTGAAATTACCAATGTCGTTATTAAAATTGCTATTAAACATTATTCCATCATTAGATAAAAAAGGATTTCGAAGCTGATCGTAATAAATAACTTGAGGTAGAAAAATACTCGGGCGAGTAAAAGCAACGTCTCGAGTATCATTAAAAAAACCAAAGGGTATTTTTATACGACCAACAGCAATACTAATATCCGTATCAGTTGTATTAATCAGGTTATAATCTGCCAATAGATAATCAATAGCAGGCTTAGGATCATACATATTTCCAGCATTACGCATCATAATTTGAGCTGATAATAATAATTTTGGAATTGGTTTAACAGAAGCATTAATTGCAACTTCCGTAAATTCAAAGCTTCCATTGGTGCTATCACCAAAGAAACTATTATCAGATGATTTTATAAAACCTTGAGTCAAAAAGCCGTTGTATCTAAATGTATCCGTCCAGTCTCCAGTGAAACCTTTTGGTATAAAACCAATAAAAAGCAGCACTAGAAAAATAAATTTATTAGCTAACATAATTTTAGTTCTTAACCTTTAATAATTTAATATTTTGGTTTTGAGGAATATTGCCGGATAAATAAGCAATGGCATTAGGCGTTGATGAGACACTATTTATTAATTCCTGTTCAGTTTTTACTTGTATAGGAATTTGCCCAAGTCCACTAAATAGTACTCTATCCCAGTTTTTTCGGAGATGGTGGGGAAATAGGTGGAGTTGCTTTTTTACAAAAGCTCGATGTAGTGGGTTACTATCAGAAAGTACAAAAATTATTATGTCTCTACCATTTCCCCAGCGCCGGTAACGTAATGTGTAAATAGCACGGGTTGTCTTTTTTGAAATTGAATCAAGAGAAGCTGAGGAGTTAACTATAAAGCCACCTGCATATATGTCTAAGCTTACCAAACAGCATGCAAAAATTAAAAAAATATAGGAAAAAAATCGTATCATCATTAAGTTAAAAAAATATTAGCATTTATTTTCCCTACTTATAAGCATAAGATTATGGAATTATAAGCATAAGATTATGGAAAGTTACTATCTTTTTATTTATGTATAGTACTAAATATTTATTTCAACAAATAAAATTGGAAAATTGTAGTAATTTATCCAATGTATATAAGGGTAAATCAGAATAGCATATTTAAATTTTAAAGAATAACCTCATTTGCAGGGTATCTTTTACACATAATACATGTATGAACAGAAAAATAATTGCATATGAAATTAACAAATCATCTTTACTGAAGGCATAAAAAAAACCTGTAAACTAAAGTTATACAGCACTCTCGAATGACATACTTTTATGTTGCCGTAGACTAATAGCGTTATCGATAATAATGGAGGAAACTGGATAGATCGTGCTTTTTTCAAAGAGATTATAAAAATCTTTTTCATCCCTCTCTGTTAATTTATGATAACCAAGTACCTCAAGACGATTGATATTCGAGGCACATATTTTTTGAGAGATACACCATTGTCATAATGCTTCATATTTAGCTTGTGTGGCATAAATAAAAATATTACTGGCTATCCCCCTATGTCAACAGACCTGTCGCCTGAAAAATTTAATTTTAGGAGATAGAAATACCCAGATGGAGCCCTGAGTAAAACTTTACAGCCCTCCTGCATGTGATCATGAAAAAAATTAGAGGATAATCCAGGAGAAATGTCTGGCTTTCCAACGGGAGCTAAAACCCGTTTAATAGAGACTTTATAATAATCAGTATGATAGCTATCAGATAGAGAATAACAACGCACAATAGTTTTGGATTTATGGCTGATATTATCATCAATTAATAATTTAAAGGTTAGGTATTATCCTGGCTTGAAGACAGGCAGTTGTTTTCCATCTGCTGGTACCAGATAAAAGGAGTAGATGCTATGCTTAACATCTTCAAATTCACGGCGAATAACAGTAAATTCCTTGAATCCTTCCCAGGCAGGAGTGGCATAAACTTCTTGGTCTTTGTGGATTTTCTCTGATGATATGGAAACAGGTTTTGAATTAACTTTTTGGGTACTCTTTTCCAGGTATTCATGTTTATGCTGATAAATTCTGATAGAGATAAAAATGATAAACTGTATCAAAATTACAAGAAAAATGATTAATATCAGGCTTGTAGTTGTCATAATTTTAATCCAATAAAAAGTTTATTATGTATTATTATTAGTTAACCTTAATCACTAATAATTGCATTCAAAATAACATACAAACCTTAAATAAAACTGAAAATTACAATACTTATTCTGATTGATAGTAAATATCACACCTTAGCAGCGGTGAATTTCAAGCTGGATGTCTATGGTCTTACTATAATGTCAACATTGAAACAATTTAATGGTATAAAGAAATAAAATAGAAACTTCATCTCTGTACCATCACCCCAACAAATAGAAATTCATTATAGTTTCTATTTTTTCTCAATAAATAATAAATGGAAAATAATTTATGAAAATTACGATATTAAAACTTATTATTATCTCTGCTCTTTCTTTATCTGGATTTGTACACGCCTATGATTTTTCAACTAAATCAAACGATGAATTATTTGATATGAGAGATCAAGTTAGAACAATGGATAGTGATTCAAAAGATGCTTACCGTACAGAAAGACAAGACCGTATGAAGAGTATGGATCAATCAGAAAGAAACTCCTTATTTGCAAATAATGGTAATCAATCACGCAAACGAGATGGCTCTAGTGGTGGTAAACAATATGGAAAATCAAGGCGATAATATGCAATAGAAAGGTAATTATATAAGTATTTATTTTAACAACTCATTAAATTTTCAGGGCAACCTATATTATGAAAATAATTTTACGTATAGCAGTTTTACTTTTGCTACTTGTACATGTATTTACGTTAACAGGTTGCCAACATATCGCTACTGATGAACCAAGGGGTCTATTTATTAACCGTTATACTAACTATATTTTTGGAAAGGTTCCAGACTCGTATTCAAACTTAAAAAATCCATTATCTATTTCTAAAGAAAATATTGCTGGTGGAAAAATTGTTTATCAACAACAATGTGTTATGTGCCACGGTAAATTAGGTCAAGGGAATGGTTCTATAGGGAAAAACTTAGTACCCCATCCTGCTAATCTAAGTTTTACTCGTAAGTTACCAATAAATACAGATAGTTTTTTATTCTGGACTATATCGGAAGGTGGCAAATCATTAGGCACAGCAATGCCTGCATTTAAAGAGCAACTCACTGATGATGAAATATGGCAGGTTAGCTCATATATTAACTCTGGTTTTACCAATTAACTAATTTTTCTATAAGGATTTTATTATGATTTTAATAAAACAACACCCCCCTTGGATTTGGATTTCTTCTCTTTTTATTGTGTTTTTTGGACTAAAAACGATTGAATCTGGAGGTAGTGTTCTCTTTTTTGATGGTCAGGCCCGACTAGCCGCTGGGCACTATGTCCTTTTTGTACTTTGGTTTAATTTTATCGCAGGTTTTTTCTATGTAGTCGCTGGGATTGGTTTATGGTATAGAAAAAATTGGGCTTTAATACTATCAGTCCTTTTAGCTTTTTCAACTATTTTAGTTTTTGCTGCCTTTGGAATTTATATTTATAATGGGGGAGATTATGAGCAACGCACTATTGCTGCCATGACTTTACGTTCAATTATTTGGGTTGTTGTTTCAATAAAAGCTTATGATGTTATAGTCAACACAAAATTAATCAATCAGACTACTAAATCCATTATTTAATAATATAAAGATATTCTATCTATTTTTGAATTTTAAGCATCATAAATTTATCCTGATAAAGATGCTTATTTTTTAGGATAAGAAGAAAATCTCACCTCTTAAGTAAATTATTTCAAAAGTGTTTCAACTTTGTTTCAAAAGTATTTCAATTTTAATTAAATGTAACATTTTGATATTTAAAGACTTATACGGCAATTATTGTCCGTTTAAACGGATGTAAGCCACTCAAATAATTTAAGTTAAATAGAGCACTTAAGTAATTGATAATATTTAATTTTAAAATATATATTTATAAGTTCATATAAACTGGTGTATTTTTTGCTCTATATAATTACCTTTTATTAAGCTATGGAGAAAAATATGAGTGGAATAAATTGTAACTCTTGTTCAGGAGTTAACCAAAATCAAATGATGCAGCACATGCAACAGATGCGTGATAAGGCTAAAACTGCAGGTCTTGATAGTAATGAAGCAATTTCTAAGCAAGATTTTGTTCAAGCCATGGGCGAAAATGGTCAAGATGATGCTAAAATGGAAAAAATGTTTAGTCAGATGGACAGTAATGGTGATGGAGAAGTTAGTCAGCAAGAACGTGAAGCTATGAGAGAAATGATGCAACAGCGTATGGGAAGTTTTAATGGTAATGGAGGAGGAAATCAAAAAGACTTTAACTCAGTCAGCTCTCTACTAGAAACACTTAAAAATGATACTGATGATGACGAGCAAAAGCAAAAACTGCAAGATATTTTAGATAAAATGCAATCTAAAGGTGGGCGTAACGAGTCAACAATGAATGATTCATTGTCTTTGATTAATGAGATGCTCCCTACTGTTAATATCTCTGCATAATTTATTAATTATAAACTAGGTTGCTAAAATTCTTTTGAGCTATTTTCTTAGAAAATTAGAAAGAATTATAGCCCTAGTTGTTATGACTATACCATATAACATTGAAGATTCGGGTTGGAAAAAATGGGGAGAGATAAAAAAATGGGAGACTACTAATACAAATTAATATCCCTCAAAATCATTAACAACACTCTCTTGAGTCTTAACCAACTCAGAAGCAATGAAGCTAGTAAAATGCAATAAATCACCATTATCAGCATGACTTAAAGCTTCAAGATGAAGTCTTTTTCTTTCCTGTTTTATAACAGCAGGAAAGAAGCCTTTTTTCATTAAAACAAGATTCATCAATATTCTAGCACCTCTTCCATTACCATCATCAAACCCATGAATTCTTACCAAGTTATAGTGCAAAATTGATGCTGTCTTTATTGAATTGATGTTTAAATATTAATGTAATGGATTATAAAAGTCTGTAGGAAAATCTGACATTTTAAGAGGCTTTTACGACTTCTTGTTTTTCTCCTAAGGTATAAGACCACTCATCATCATCCATAAGCTTCATACTGGCTTCTGCATTATACCAGGCACCTACAACCGAACGATAAGCACCGATACGGGCTTCGAGTGAACTGTCTTTTGGATTATAAATTGTCTCAGATTCAGGCATATTTTGATTACAATATAATGGTTTCAGAAATACATCACTAACTATTATATAATCATAGCATGAAATCGCCTTTTAATAATAATCTTAAGGAAATAGCCGATAGTATGGGAATATCCCTGTATCAGCGTTTTTCTTTGAATGAAGCATCATTATTTCTGCATTGTACTGAAGCTGATATAAAAAATTTATTACAGCAGGATAACCTTCAGTATATAAAAGTTACTGAAACAAAAACTGAATTTTTTGGATATCAATTACTTCAACACCTATTAGGCTCAGTTAGTGGAAATATTGTTTCTATATCTGATAACTCTGTTCCTGATCGGATTCTTCGATCAAAAGAAGTTCAAGATATGACTGGTCTTTCTCGTACTACTATATGGTGATTGGAGCGTAAAGATCAATTTCCTACTCGTGTAGTTTTGGGAGAAAATAGTATTGGTTGGAGATTTCTAGAAGTGAATGAGTGGATTTTAAATCGTCAGGCGGAATAAAATTTTTGTAAAAAAAATATTCTATTCCTAGCAACCATCAAACCCGTCACCAAATATAGATTTAAGCTAACTTTAAAAATATATAGACATAAAAAAAGCCTTGTAAACAATTGTTATACAAGGCTTTGAGATGGTGCCGGAACCAAGAGTCGAACTCGGGACCTACTGATTACAAGTGAATTTATCTCCGCAACATAAAGAATATAATCAATAACTTAGCACATTCAAAACCATACAAAAATGACATAACGTGACTGTTTTGATCACGTTTTGACTATTTTAAGTCACGTTTAAGTCACGTTCTATATCATCGGAAAATTGATTTTCAGGTTCCATATTTTGGTGCAACACACGTATGACAGCAACTCTATTTGCTTGCTTAAAATAATATAGCATGTGGCTCTCATAAGGAAAGCAGAGAAGTCCGTTAAACAGTTTTTCTCTTTTTATTCCAATATCAGGATTATCAGCTAACATTTGTGCCAATTCCTCTAACCCATCAATATATTTATGTGCTTTTAGAGTACCCCAGTTTTCCAAAGTATAATCAACTATATTAGCAAGATCAGCTTCTGCTTGCTCAGTAAAAATATAGTTAGACATATTAAATCCGTTTGCGTAATCTATCTAATACATCTTTACCATCACTAATCTTCCCAGAATTAAGATCATTTACACCTTCCCGTAAAAGCATTTTAAGCTTATCTTCTTTAAATGCTTTTAATTGCTCATATTCTCTTATTGAGACAACTACAGCTACAGGTTTACCATTTTTATTTATTCCTATCGGTGCTTGTTGAGATTTAAGTAACATTTCACCAAATTCACGTTTGGCATCACTAGCATTAAGTATTTCCATAACTATTCCTTTTTGATTAAAATGATTATTTTAATCAATTTAATTATCTTTATAATAGCATAGAGAAAAATTTTTACAACTGTAGTCAACTATACAGAAATTCGCCGCTCGGACTGAAAGGGGAACTTGTTTAAATATATCTTTTTTCAAGACATAAAAAAAGCCTTGTAAACTTTAGATTTACAAGGCTTTGAAATGGTGCCGGCACCAAGAGTCGAACTCGGGACCTACTGATTACAAGACTTACCCTAGCTGCTATTATACACTCACGCTCACCAACAAACTACATACTTTAGGGCTTTATACTGTGATGGTAAGTGTAAGTTTGTGCATCCTGTAGGTGGAGTGTGCACCTAAATCGCACCTAAACATACTAAGTTTAAACAAGAACCTTTTCAGCAATTAGATTTTGAACTGATGAGTAAATGTTACTTTCAACTCCTGGTGTTTTAATTGTAATTATCAGTGCGTATCTAGCACTTTTACCCCACCGTTGAAGGTTCTTATTTTGTTTCCACCATCCAAGAACAGGGTATACAGCAATATATCCACGCTCTGATAAGTCTGTAGGTGTTCCAGTCCAAGTATCGGAATGAATTGAGCCTAGTTTGCGAAGGTTTTCACCTAGTAGCCATTTTCCTGAATCTTGTACTGATGAACGATTATATTCTTCATCTCGTGCTTGTTGATTAAGACGTTGTTTAAAAGCATTCAAACTTTCCAATGGTCTTTTTGCATCAAACCTTAAACCATGGGAAGCGTAGCGATATTTATTTGTCCAACCTCTTTCTCCTGGATTAGGTTCAATAAAATATGAAAGAGTAACCTTCATTTCAACTTGAATTCCATCAGGTAAATTTCTTAACTCCTCATCTGGCCAAGGTAAAGTATGTACATTTATATCTTTTGTTCTAATATTGGTACCATCTTTAAAGAAAGGCTGAATACTATCTTGTGCAATTAGGCTCAGTGAGCTTTTAGTGCTCCAAAATAAATCATCCACGTTGGGAACTCCATAACCACAATATCGAAGTAACTGACGATATTTATCTTGTGTCGCTAACGGATTAAAATGAGATTTCATAGCATCTGTCCATTGTGCAGAATGAACAATAAGTGCTCGTATTGTTTCTGGCCAATAATCAGGATATTGAGCTTGAACCATTGCTGCAAGACGAGAAGCCAAAGCGGTGGAAGCACTCGTATCTCCAAATGATACCAACTGTTTTCCAATTGCAAATTGGTGACCAGTACTTAATAGTTGCAGTGCATCATCAATGTAATCAGCAGTACCATCATAGGGATTTAACCCCATATTTCCTGCTTCCATAACTATATCAGGCTTAATTGGCCAAGTTTTAGCCCATTGCATTGTTGTGCAACTCGAAGGAGAGAGATCTCCAAATGGTGATATTGGCTTCCAATCTGGATACTGGTAAGTATCTAACCAAACTTTTTCAGTATATCCTCCCACTGTTAAAGCATTCCAAGACTGTCCCGGATCATGTACTTCATCAGCGAAATTGCTAGCAGGAAAATTATGACGTTCTCGGGAGTTGGTATTTCCAGCAGAAATGATTATTAACCTTTGTTGTTCATCCTCGTAACCCGATGAAATTGCATCAATGGTAGCAGACCATGAAGAAGGTTTTCCCCTATCTAAATCATCATTAGTAGTTACTGCCATACAAAAAACTCTTTGTTTTTTTGAGTCTATTTCTACTCGGCTAATACTTTCTCTAGTTATAGCTCCATATAAGTTTTTATCAGTATGATGTTCTGGGTTAGGGGTTATTTTTACAGACTCAATTGAATGAGTAAGATTAATTTCTGAATTTTCTGCCATGAGGATAGTGAGATCGCCATATAATGCTAATCCTGCCATTGGAGTGCCATGACCATATCGATCATCTGTTCCCCACACAGGATTATATGAGTAAGTATTCTCAGTTTTTATTACAGGATTAAGTAATGGATGATTTTCATTAACACCAGTGTCTAACAAACATATGCTCGGAGTATTCGCTGGTAGAGGCGTAAGATTTTCCAGTGTGTTTTCAATCCAATCACTTTGTTCAATTCGATCCATACTGGTAAAAAATTCAGCTGTTTCTTTTGCACGTCTAACTTCAGCAATTGAGCCAAGTAATTTAATTGATCGTGTTATTTCTTCTTTATTCCCATAAACAAGAACAATAGTTCTGTCTAAAAAATGTATTGATTCATCACTAACTCTCATTCCTAGTTGTTGAGAATGCTCCCTGAGAAAGTCTTCATAATTAATTTCATCTGAGTGTCTTAACCACACTTCCCACCAAATAGAGTTATTATGTTCTGGAAATAATTCAAGATCATCCGTCCATAACTCCTTAAGAGCAGCAAGTTTAATTGCAGAAATACTATCAATTAATTCTTTGTTTTTAGGTTTTGATGGCTTATCTGGTGAGCTGGGTACAGTATTTTCATCCCTATATAGGGTTATTTTTTTAAGAAAGTAAGAGAGCTTTCCTTCTGGAATGAAAACAGTTGCTAAAAATTGTTCATTAACTTTTTTTACCGAACATAACTCAATTCCACTACGACGATATTCCAAGCTTTCAAACTTTAGTTCGAAATTTTCCTCACTCTCAAAAGAAAGATATATTCCATTTCCAACATCAAGTCCAAATGCTTTTTGCTCATTAATAATATCGGACTCTTGCTCTTGTACTTGTTCAATTTGACTAATAAGAAAATTGGCATGAGCTGTACGGTTTCTAGCTGGAGTGATTATTCCACTACCACCTCCACCAGTATTGGGGCGTGTATAATTGTCACTGGTTACTGTATCTCGAAGGAGTATGTGTGGCAAATATTTGTTTCTTTCGTCAGCCATTAAAATCCTTATTTTTGATGGAAGGATTGACGTTCATTTGCCGCATGTATAAGTATAGTTTGAGTGATATGTTTTTTATTATTGATAAGCATTTCTTTAATTGAGTCTTCACATACTCGATTGATATCAGCATAACTAAGCCCCTTTGCAGCTTTAGAAAGCTTTTCCCAGTTGACTCGTGATAATTTAAAACTTGCCAATTTGGATTGAAAAGTATCAATGATTTCTTGATTTGAAGGCAGTTGATATTCAAGTATATCGTCAAAACGTCTAAAGAGGGCTTTATCCAATAAATCGCCATAATTAGTAGCTGCAACAAGTAAGCTATCAGAATCATCTTGTTCAATCATTTGTAAAAAACTATTGAGAACTCGGCGTATTTCACCTACATCATTTGTTAATTCACGTTTAGAACCAATACTATCAAATTCGTCAAATAAATATACACCGCGAGTTTGCATAATAGCATCAAAAATCAATCTTAATTTTGCTGCTGTCTCTCCCATATATTTAGTAATTAAACTATCAAGGTGGACTGTAAACAATGGTAGTCCCAGTTCACCTGATAAAACTGAAGCGGTGAGCGTTTTACCTGTCCCTGGTAGGCCAATAAGTAAAAGCTTTTTTCGTGGTGATAAACCATAAGAACGTATTTTCTTGATTTGGGAATGTTCTTGAATTAACCGTAAAAGACGATTTTGAATATTTAATGGAAGAATCATATCTGCCATACGGATCTTTGGATAAGTAACAGATAAAAGTCCTGATAATTCACCTCGAGGTTTTGCTAGAGGTATCGCCTGAAAGCTATCACTTTTATTTTGACTACTTTTTGCATTATCTATTAATGCTCTAAGTTCTTTAGCTACTTTTCCATGTCCAAGTTTTGCTTCAGATGCTGCAACTTGCATTGCAACAGAATAGAAATGGTTACTATCACCATCTATATGCGACTGCAATAGAGCTTTAAGTTGTTGGGCATTTGGCATATTGTTATCTGCATGAGTAGTAACGAGGTAATCACTAATATAATAGCATTATTCTGTATAAATTTTGGATTAACTTCAAATATATTCTATTAAAACTATTATCTAGTAATAATCTGATTATATATCAGTTGAACATCTTGTAATATCAATACTTATGGATGAATGGGTGCAGTATGGGTGCAAATTGGTAAATAAAATAACAATTTTTTATAATATTAAGTATTTTAGATATTATGTAACTTAGTGTAAATCTAATAGCCTAGACATGTCTTAATACAAAACAATCTCTTAAAAGTAAAATAGGTAGTGTAAAAATAAGTGTGTATCTGTCCGATTAAATATAAGGAGATAACTCCTCCTCAAACTCGATTACCTCGGTGCCCCTTGAGGGTATAAACCG
>JASFYQ010000166.1:0-27044 GCA_045047105.1 Pseudomonadota bacterium
TCATTGGTTAAGGTTGACCATTCCGTGTATATGCAAAATGCCTATATGGCCATGTCTAAAGGTTGCGATAGTGCAGCTGTCAAAGCAGTGAGTGTGGATTCACATAATTGTCGTCTGGGTAAATGGTATGATAGTGGCCGAGGCCATGAGATTTTCTGTAAAACTGCTTCTTACCAATTATTAAAAGAGCCTCATGCAAATGTGCATAATAGTATTCATAAAGTGGTAGATATTTTATGTCAGGACTGGCAGAACGATACGATAATGCACCATAGTTTGCTAGAAAACTTTGAAAAAGCAGAAGACGCAAGTATAGGAGTGGTAACTACTATTGAAAAAATGTTGGCAGACAAGGTAAAGGAAAAAGTCTAATTTATAATCCAAAAAAAACGCCATACACTGACCAAGCGTGTGGCGTTTTTTTGTTAGCAATCTGACTTTTTATGACGAGCATGAATTTTGTTATGCTTTCTCTTGCCCAGCTATAGCTTGTTGGCCAATATCTTGCTCAACCCTCTTCTTGCTCAACCCTCTTCTTGCTCAACAACAGCCAATTCAGGAGCGTCTTTTAATCCCATTGACTTCCATAAAAAGTAGATAGCAGGAATAACTAACAGGGTTAAAACTACAGAGCTTAGCATGCCTCCAATCATTGGTCCTGCAATGCGTTGCATAACTTCTGAACCAGTTCCTTCTCCAAACATAATAGGGATTAAACCAACCACAATCGCAGCAACTGTCATCATAATAGGGCGAACTCTTTGACCCGCACCATTTAATACCGCCTGTTTTACATCCTCTCTATTTAGATCTCTATTTTGTTGTTGTACGTCTTCTATAATTTGTTTATAGGCCTGGTTCAGATAAACCAGCATTAATACTCCGATTTCTACTGTTACACCTGCCAGAGCAATAAATCCCACTCCGACAGCTACTGACATATCATAATCAAGTATATACATTAGCCAAAAACCTCCAATAAGAGCAAAGGGTAATGTGCCCATAATAATCATTACTTCAATAATATTTCTAAAATTGATAAAAAGTAATAATACAATAATTGCTAAAGTTAATGGTACAACCGCAGTTAGGCGCTCTTTGGCTCGAACCATATATTCATATTGTCCAGACCAGGAAATAGCATATCCCGCGGGTAAGTTTACTTGTTCAGCAACTATTTTTTGTGCATCCGCTACATAAGAACCCAGATCACGTCCTTCAATATCTACTAATGTCCAACCATTTAGGCGAGCATTTTCACTTTTTATTGCAGGAGGCCCATCTTCAACTTGAATATCTGCTACATCTGCCAGGGCAATGCGTTGATTATTTTTGGTAACCAGAGGTAATAATCGTATCTTCTCTACTGAATCGCGATAACTTTGTGGATAGCGAATATTAATGGGGTAGCGTTCTAATCCCTCAATAGATTGGGAAATTTGCATGCCACCAATGGCTGTTTTTATGACTTGTTGGATATCAGCAATATTTAATCCATAACGTGCTGCTTTGTCTCGATCAATATGTGCTTTAATGTAACGACCTCCAGCAACTCGTTCAGAATAAACAGAGGCGGTTCCCTCTACTTGTTTTATTACTTTTTCTAAACGTTTGCCAATTTTTTCAATTTCTTTTAAATCAGGGCCTGAAACTTTAATACCTACCGGTGTTTTAATACCTGTTGCCAGCATATCAATTCTGGTTTTAATAGGCATTACCCACGCATTAGTTAAGCCTGGAAACTTAACCAGTTTATCCAGTTCTTTACGGAGGCTTTCGATACTAACTCCTTCTCTCCACTCACTTTTAGGTTTCAGCTGAATTAAAGTTTCAATCATGGTTAAAGGTGCTGGATCGGTAGCTGAATCAGCTCTTCCTATTTTACCAAATACACTTTTAACCTCGGGTATTGTTTTAATCAGCCTATCGGTTTGTTGTAATAGCTCTCTGGCTTTACCAATGGAAATGCCAGGATAAGTGGTAGGCATATACATGAGATCCCCTTCGTCCAGTGGCGGCATAAATTCACTGCCAATCTGGCTGGCAGGCCAGATTCCTATTGCCAGGATAAGCATAGCAATAAATACCATGGTTTTGGGGCCATCTAATACGGTTTTAATCATGGGCATATAAATCCAGCTAACCAGGCGATTAACAGGGTTTTTATGTTCGGGGAGAATTTTTCCTCGTACAAAATAACCCATTAATACAGGTACTAAAGTAATGGATAATATAGCGGCCATTGCCATGGCATAGGTTTTAGTAAAAGCCAGAGGAGAAAACATTTTTCCTTCCTGGGCTTCCAGAGTAAATACGGGTAAAAAGCTCATGGTAATAATTAATAATGAGAAAAATAGTGGGGGGCCAACTTCTACAGAAGCTGCAGCGATAATTTTCCAGCGATTATTATCAGTAAGCGGGGTTTTTTCTAAATGTTTGTGCACGTTTTCTACCATTACAATAGCGCCATCTACCATGGCTCCAATAGCAATAGCTATACCTCCCAGAGACATAATATTGGCATTTAATCCTTGTAAATGCATAATAATAAATGCACCTAAAATTCCAATTGGCAGGCTGAAAATAATCACCAATGAAGAGCGAAAGTGGAATAGAAATATGGCACAAATCAGTACTACTACAATAAACTCTTCAATCAATTTTTCATACAGGTTGTCTACCGCATGGTTAATTAAGGTGGAGCGATCATAGGTTGTTATAATTTCAACTCCCTCGGGTAATCCCTTTTTAAGCTGATCTAATTTTTTACGAATAAGCTTAATCGTTTTTTGGGCATTTTCACCAAAACGCATTACTACATAGGCTCCAACTACTTCACCCTCACCATTTAGTTCTGCAATGCCGCGTCGCATTTGTGGCCCGGTAATTACATCGGCAATATCACCCAATTGCAAAGGTGTGCCATTGGTATTTAAACCCAGGGGTATTTTTTTTATATCCTCAATATTTTTTATATAACCTGTGGCTGTAACCATATATTCTGCCTCACCCATTTCTAAAACAGAGGCTCCCGTTTCCTGATTACCCTTATTAATTGCCGTTTTTATTAAACTGAGAGGAATGTTATATGCGCGGAGTTTTTCTGGATCAACAATGATCTGGTATTGTTTTACCATGCCTCCAATAGTAGCAATTTCGGATACTCCAGGTACGGTTTGCAGCTCATATTTAATAAACCAGTCCTGTAAGCTGCGTAATTGGCTGAGATCGGTTTTATGAGTTTTATCTACCAGTGCATAACCATAAACCCAGCCTACTCCTGTGGCATCAGGGCCTAATTGGGATTTAGCATTAGCTGGTAAAGAAGAGGCTACCTGGCTTAAGTATTCTAAAACACGTGAACGTGCCCAATAAAGATCGGTACCTTCTTCAAAAATGATGTATACATACGAATCTCCAAAAAAGGAGTAACCACGTACAGTGACTGCCTTGGGTACGGATAACATGGCAGTAGTTAAAGGATAGGTGACTTGATCTTCAACAACCTGAGGTGATTGCCCAGGAAATGAAGTTTTTACAATAACCTGTACATCGGATAAATCGGGTATAGCATCAATAGGGGTTTGTTTAACCGAATAAATACCTGCCCCAAGTAAAACCAGAGTTGCCAATATAATAAAGAATCTATTGTTTATTGACCAGTGAATAATGGTTGCAATCATTTCAAGCCCTCTCCTTTATTGGTAATAGGGAGTATTTCAATAACTTCAATAGATCCATCACTGTGTTTTTTTACTAAAAAGTTAAATTCCATATTAGTTTTTAGGCCAGTAAGATCCATAGATTTAATAATTGGAAAATCCATTAACATCGCAGGCCATCCCCAAATTTTTACTGCCTGATGTTGAACACTTAATTTTTGCTGTTTAGCATAAATTTCAATAATTTTACCTTTAATCCATACTTCATCCTTAGTACTAGGGGAGCTATTGCTTTTATTCGCCAAGCCTTCAATTTCGATTAGCTCAATTGAACCATCATTATTTTTTTTGACCAAAAATCGAATTTTCTGCTTATTGCTAAGTGATGATAGATCTACATTTTTATGGGTTGGAAAATCCATTAACATATCTGGCCAACCCCAGGCAGGTACAGGTTTATGCTGAATGGTGAGCATATTATTGCTTGCCATAATGTCAATCACTTCTCCATCTATTCAGGTTTGTTTTTTGTTTATAGTTTGGTTCATTGAAGCTTCATCCATCTGCATAGGCTCGTCCATACGCGCATATGAAGCAGACAGGTTTGATTCTGAATCAATTAGAAATTGTGCCGAGGTAACAATTAGATCGTTTTCTTTTAAGCCTTTGATAATTTCAATATAACCACCACTTTCACTGCCTGTTTTTACTGCAACAGACAAGAATTTACCATCACCCAGGGCCTTAACTACACGTTGCATTTTTCCACTGCGAATAATAGCTTCACGTTTAACAAACAGGCTTTCTTTATTAGAACGGCTATGAATGGTAAGTTGTGAAAACATATTAGGTTTTAATAATTGCTCGGGATTATTAAAACGGATGCGTACCTGTAGAGTACGTGTTTTTTTATCCAGAGTAGGGTAAATATAATCAATAATACCTTTCCAGCTTTTATCTGGATATGCGGCAACAGTCATATCAACTGTCTGGCCTTCTTTGACCCAGCCACTTTGTCTTTCAAAGACTTCGGCTATTACCCAGACGGTATCAATTTGTCCAATAGTTAATATCTCCATGGCAGGTTTTACAAACATGCCCTGACGAATTTTTAAGTTCTCGATAAAACCGCTATGTTTAGCAAAGTAGGATATGCGCTGTTTTATTTTACGTGTTTTTTGCAGCCGGGTGATTTGTCCTTTCGAAATTCCCAGAGAGAGCAAACGATCCCTGGAGGCATTAATCAGTATTTTATTTTTACTTTTAAGTGCACTGAGGAATTCTTCTTGAGCACTCACTAGAGCAGGGCTGTATAACTCAAATAATCGTTGCCCCCGTTTAATTATTTCTCCTGTTGATTTAACTACCAGTTTTTCAATCCAGCCATTTACTCTAGTATGCGTGTGGTACAGCTTTTCTTCGTCAAAGGTGATATAACCAACGGTATTGACCTCCCTATCTAAAGTGCCTTTTTTAACCTTATTAAGGCGCACACCTAAATTGTTTTGCACTACGGGGGATATTTTAACCACTCCATCTTCCCCTCCCTCACTTTTATATACGGGAACCAGATCCATGCCCATAGGTGATTGGCCTGGTTTATCTCGTCGATAATTTGCATCCATTGGAGCAACCCAATAGAGAATTTCCTTCTCTCCAGATTTTGCTGAGCCTCCAGCGGAATCCTGTGTAGAAATAATTCCAGCTAATTGTAGCTGCTTGGATACAAAGGGTTGCCCATAATATCCGCCTACCAGGCCAAAAATAAGAAAAATAAAACCAATCAAAAGCTTATTCATAAATAAATTCCTAAAAAATCAGTGTTCATGCTTAATATTAAAAACTTTAAATTCAGTGCTCATTTTGTACGGATGAAAGAAAGTACAAAATTTTTGCCTTAGTCTGCAAGTGGTCAACAGCAATTCTGCGTTCATCCAGATGCGCATTTAGATCATCAATATAGGCGCGCATAACATCAGCAAAATCACCTCGGTCCGATTGATAAGCTAATAGAGCTGCCAAGGTTTGCTGGTTTGCCTGAGGCAAAATTATATTTTTATATAATTGATGTCTGTTTTGTAATTGTTCTTCAATATCACGTTGTTGCTGTAGCTCGGATACTAACTGGCGTAATAGTTGTATACGTTGATCTTTTAAAGCACCATATTGCAGCTCTTTTGCTAAGAGTTTTTTATCCTGACGTTTGGCGGTAAAAAAAGGTAAATCCATGGTAATTCCAGCAGAAATAAAATCTGCTCTTTTATTGCCATTGGGATTATTATCTCTATAACCATAACTCACATTTAAACCCCAGCCAGGTTTATAGCTTTCTCTGCTTAATTCAATATCTTTTTTCTTAATTTCGAGTTGTTTATCTATTTCTAGAATTTTTGGGTGATTTATAAACAGTTGTTCTAAACTGGAAAATTCTTTGTCCAGTTTAGAAAGATCCAAATCCGAAAATGCTTTTAGTTCGGGTAAATTTTTGCTAAGAGGTTTTTGGCTATTTTGTACTCCAATCCAGCGAGATAATTTAGAGCGTTGTGAATTAATTTTTTGTGTGATTTTACTAATTCTATCATCTAAACGGCTCAGCTCTAATTGCGCTCGAATAAGATCTTGCTGATTATTTCGCCCTACTGAAAATAAAGATTGGACAATTTCAACCAATTGACTAAACAGTTTTTTATTTTTTATCAGGGTCTTTTTTGCTTGTTCCCAATAATAGATTTCAAAATAATTCAGGCGTACTTGTTTGGTTATTGTCAGTTTTCTATTGGCTATTTTAGAGCTAAAAAGCTCCGATTGTTTGAGAGTTTTTTGCTTTTTAATAGCTAAGCTGTTCCCGGAAGGGAATTGTTGAATAATCCCGATCTTAAACTGGGTCATATTTTCTTGATCAAAACTAAAACTATCGGTTGGTATATTATTTAATCCTACTTGAAGTTTGGGATCCATTAATTGGCCATCGGCAATAGAACGCTCAACCAGTGCTTGAGCCTGCAATTGTTGGCTAGTAATACCTGGTTCATTTTTTAAGGCAATTATCTGCACTTGTTCCAGGCTGAGCACATTTATTATTGGGCTAATTTGCTCTGCCATAAGTAGTGATGGGGCAAAGAGTAAATTAGAAATAAGTAAAAAGCTCACATTTTTTTTAGTAATAGCTTTTTTATAAATATTACTTTGTTGCTGCTGTTGAGTGGGTATAAAAAACATAATATCTCCTGATAGATAAGATAACTTGGAAAAGCAATGTTTTTATTAGCCGCTGGTGAATTAGCCGTTAATAAGAAAGCAATGCAGAAAGTTGTTACTTTAAGTAGGGTATTTAAATCAAAAAGGAGTGCAGTTTTAGAGTGAGCGGGGGGAAAAATGTTTTGATTACAAAATTAAAAATAGTGAGTTGCTTAGATCTTATTTTATTCAGTGATGACTGCCTATAAGAAAGTAAAAATGGAATAGTTACAAAGTCAGGTGATTTATCAAATAAAATAGAATTTACTGATAAACTATCACTAATAGATATAATACTTTGGCATTGTATACTGGCATTATTATTTAATGTATTGTTTTGAGCAATTTGACCACAATGTTGATCTATAGCAGCATCGTTGTTAATTGATAATAGCAGTTGAGATTGTTGCTGAATGGGGTGTGATGTTGCAAGCTTTTGTTGATACATAAGTGCATGCAAGCTAATTTGAGACATGACCAGTATCATTGATAAAATAATCAATCCTAGAATAGCTTTATGATAATTATGAGTGGTTTGTAAAAAGCGTACTAACATGCTGGATATTTAATCAAAAACAAAGATTAAAAACAAGTTAAATAAATGTAATGAAAAAACCTATGACTTCTAGTGATAATGAATTTGGGGATTTTTTCCCCACAAAATACTGGCATCAATTAGATGATGGCCGAGTACAATGTGATATTTGTCCTCATTTTTGTAAATTAAAAGAATCTCAGCGGGGATTATGTTTTGTGCGAGCTAACCATAATCAGCAAATTGTTTTAACCAGTTATGGACGCTCCAGTGGTTTTTGTATTGACCCGATTGAAAAAAAACCATTAAACCATTTTTATCCAGGTACTCCTATTTTATCCTTTGGCACCGCAGGCTGTAATTTAATCTGTAAATTTTGCCAGAATTGGGATATAAGTAAATCACGGCAAGTTGATACTTTAGCGGATCAGGCTTCACCTGAAAAAATTGCTTACGTAGCTCATCAGCTGGGTTGTAAAAGTATTGCCTATACCTATAATGACCCGGTAATATTTATGGAATATGCAATAGATGTAGCCAAAGCATGCAAGCAATATGGTATTCAATCAGTAGCAGTTACTGCGGGTTATATTAATAAAGATGCCAGAAAGGAATTTTATAGCTATATGGATGCTGCCAATGTGGATTTAAAATCCTTTAGTGAAGAATTTTATCATAAGTTAACAGGGGGGCATTTACAAACTGTGCTGGATACCCTGATTTATATTAAACATCAAACCAGAGTGTGGTTGGAAATTACTACTTTGTTAATCCCTGAAAAAAATGATTCAGATAAAGAACTGGATCAACTTAGCCGCTGGATAGTAGATAACTTAGGAACTGATGTTCCACTGCACTTTTCGGCCTTTCATCCAGACTGGAAGATGAGAGATATTCCTGCTACTCCTGCTGCTACTTTAACTCGGGCTAGAAAAATTGCATTAGATAATGGTTTGCAGCATGTTTATACTGGCAATGTACATGATCAATCAGGCCAAAGTACCTATTGTGCTGGATGTGGCCAGCAGTTAATTGCCCGTGACTGGTATGAACTATCACAATGGAATTTAGATAATAAGGGGTGCTGTAATTTTTGTGGTAGCCAATGTGTAGGCGTTTTTGAGTCAAAACCAGGAAACTGGGGAGCTAAACGCCAGCCAGTATCGTTAAAGTTATTTTAGCTTTAACATTGCTCTAATTCAAAGCAACGCTTTTTAGCTGCTCTTAAAATCTCAGCTTTTTCTAATTTGCCGTTGCGCTCAAAAATATCAGCTTCTTCACCCCAACCTAAAGAAGTCTCTTCATCAATGACTTGTTCTTCAATTAATTTGATTATAATTTCTTCACTGGTTGAGTTATTAATTTGTTCAATGAGTGACATAATATAACTCCTGATCCAACAGGTTTAACTTATAATTAAATTATAGACCATAAACAGTTAATTTCCAGTTAGTATTTTATGTAACTAACCAAGCTTTGGATAAGCAAAAATTTAAGACAATGTTCATAAAATGCAATCCCGCATACTTATTTTTACCAAAAGTAGGCTCTATTAGGAGATATTCAGAGACACATCGTACGTGTAGTAAATAAAAATTCAGCTAACAGAGTTCTATTTTCTTGCGATATTGAAGCTACCAAGCCATTCATCAGTACACGGACTTGCTTATTCAGGATTGGGTTAACTATTTTGCATATTTTAAATTTTACAGTTTATGAGTGGCACTAACTCATTTTCCCTTAAGAGTTCCTACTTTTGTAATAGTAAAAATCTCAATTTATCCACTAATAAAAATGCTGAATATATAAATTGAATGTACGTTAATATTGACGTACGTTTAATTTGACGTATAATTACACGTAATCCAAATCAGGGGTGAAGATAATGAAAGCAAATCCAGGTGGTCAAATTGACTTAAAAGAAGTGGTTGGACGTGATGTTGTAATAGGAGAAATCAGAAATGTCATTGAACAACAATCTGCGCGCCTAAATGCTGAACGACGTATTGGGAAAACAACCATTATTAAAAAGCTTTACCATGAGTTACAGGCAGATTGGATTACAATTTTTCAGGACTTAGAGCAATATCATACCGCATTGCAATTTTCTACCTCTGTTTTTAGAGAGGTAGAAAAACATCTTTCTCGCTCTAAAAGAACGGCTCTTAATGCAAGAAAACTTCTAGAATCTCTTGGTGGAATGGAGGTTGGAGGAGTCTTTAAACTTCCTGAATTTACAAATAATGTGCCATGGAAAGATATTCTCTCCAGTTGTATACACGACATTGTAGAAGAGAGTGAAAAAATAAATAAACGCCCCTTGTTTCTTTGGGATGAAGTCCCCTTTATGCTTGAAAATATCAAACAAAGAGAGGGTGAACATGTTGCCATGGAGGTTCTTGATAGCTTAAGAGGCTTGCGCCAAACTTATGAAACAAGAGGTTTACGGATGATTATTACTGGCTCTATTGGGCTACATCATGTGATCAAAAGTCTCAAACAGTATAATTATGCAAATGCACCAATGAATGACGTTTTGGCAATTAAAATTTTGCCTCTAGAATTTAAATCAGCTCAAGAACTTTCCTCAAAATTGATTACCGGTGAAAAGATTAAAACCCCTCTTATTAAAGAGACTGTAATAGCAATTGCTAAAATTTCTGATGGTTTTCCATTTTATATTCATCACATTATCAAAGCTATGAAATTATCTGCTCAAGAAGGGAGTCCTGAGTTAGTTGAATTAATTGTAAAAAAACAGCTATTAGATGCAGATGATCCCTGGGAATTAAATCACTATCGGGAGCGAATAAGTACATATTATGGCAAAGAAAATGAAAAAGCAGTGCTTGCTATTCTAGATAGTCTGGCACTTCGAGAGGAGGCAATATCACTTAATGATCTTCTAACTGAGTTAAAGGCTACAGGAGAGCTTGATGACAGGGAGTTATTGATTAGTTTATTAAAAACAATTGAACAAGATCATTATCTTACTCGAAATATGGATGGCCTTTATTATTTTCAATTCCCACTTTTACAACGTTGGTGGAAACTTTCTCGCGGACTCTAATTCCTATTAGGATAATTATAATATCACTATGACATATCAATCAGACTTTTCAATATTCACCCCCAGTCGTTCAAAGCCTGAAGATCTTGAAGCTATTTTTGTACAACGTAAAGATATTTTAATTGATACTCTTGAGCGGGTACGGGAAAGTGCCAATACAGCAAATAAACATCACTTGTTATTTGTTGGGCCAAGAGGAACTGGCAAAACGCATTTAATGACATTGCTAGTTTATCGCCTTAGTTTAGACAAGGAACTGGATAACAAGTTGCGTATTGCCTGGTTAAATGAGGATGAAACCAGTACCACATTGCTTGAGTTCCTGATTCGAATTTTTCTGGCATTAAATAAGCGTTATAGCTCAGAATATAAGCAAGAATTAATTGAGCCAATTTATGATCTTTCACTAGATGAGGCAGAGCAAAAACTCATTTCTCTATTATTAAAGAAATTACAAAAAAGCTGTCTGCTGGTGGTTGTTGAAAATCTCGATGCAGTCTTTCAAGGATTGGGTAAAATGGGGCAACAAAAGTTGCGTGCTTTAATTCAGGAGCATCCTGTTTTTTCTATTGTAGCCACGGCACAGCGACTTGTGGATGATATTAGCAAACGTAAGAGTGCTTTTTTTGGTTTTTTTCAAACTGAATATCTTAAAACATTAAGTGTTGATCAAGCAGCAGAGCTGATAAGTAAAATTGCCATCCATAATAAGCAGCCTGATGTTGCAAGTTTCATTGATACTGCAACAGGGCGTTCTCGAATTCGAGCTTTACATCACCTCTCTGGAGGTAATCATCGGATTTATATAGTGCTTTCGCAATTTATTAATAGTAAAACAATTAATGCACTGGTAGAACCGTTTGCCAAAATGATTGATGAAATGACTCCTTATTATCAGGAGCGTATTCGCTGGTTACCACCACAGCAACGCAAAATAGTAGAATACCTATGTAGTTGTGTACGACCTGCAACGGTTAAACAAATATCCAGGCGGCTGTTTGCCAGTAATCAAACTATTTCCAGTCAGCTTAAAGGTTTACGTGAAAAAGGATATGTTCAGTCAGCACAGCGAGGACGTGAATCACTCTATGAAATTGCTGAACCTTTAATGCGTATTTGTGTTGAGATAAAAGAGAACCAATCTGATGCACCACTGACTATTTTGGTTGATTTTTTGCGAGTTTGGTATGATACAGAGGAACTATCCAGCTTATTGGGTGGATATGACTCATTAAGTTTGGAATGTACCTATCTGGAATTGGCTATAAATAAAAATCATAATCAGGGGAACTTGCGAAGCAAATTATTGGTTGATGGTTTTTGTACAGAATTAGGGCCTGATAAGGCAAAACAATGGCGCTCAAATATAGAATATTATGCGAATATTTGTGATGAGTTGGGCTTAGCCTTTGGCACTTTGGCAAAGGGTGAGGAACAAAAAGCTCTCTCAATTCTTTTTGAAATAACACAAGCTAATAGCAGCACTAGTAATCTTATTAAAAGTGAAACCTTGATGTTAATGGCGGATATATACTATAAAAATAGATCTTTTAATAAAGCAATAAATTGTCTTGATTCAATTCTAGAATTATCTAAAATATCTGTAAAAATGGTTGCACATGCTCTTCATAATAGAGCAACTATCTATGGGATGCAGGGTAAAACTGAGCAGGCATTAATGGATTACTGTAATCTGTTTGAGCTAAATGGAGCTCCTAAAAAATTTGTTTTTGAAGCACTTTATAATAGAGCTGTTGCCTATGGAAAGCAGGGTAAAATTAAGCAGGCAAAAAAGGACTACAATACTCTGATTAAACTTGAAGGAACACCTATAAAGTTGGTTGCAAAAGCACTTTACAATAGAGCTATTACCCTAGGGCAAGAGGGACAAATTGAGCAGGCAATAATAGATTGTAATACACTAATACATCTTAATGGGGCTCCAATGGAACAGGTTTCAAATGCACTACATTTTCGAGGTATTACTTTTTTTTATCAGGATAAATTTAATGCCGCTGAAAATGACTTAAAAGGAATTCTTCAGCTAGCAGATGTTCCCATACAGATTCAATTTGATAGTTATTTAGCTCTTGCCATAATATATATAGGTACTGGAAGATGGGATGATGCTGTCCCTATGCTTACAAAAGCTTTAAAAGAAATAGATAACAAGAGTTCTTTTTTTGACCTTGGCTCAAAAGAGATTATTAGTGCTTTTTTTGAAAGTAATTTAACAGCTGAAAAATGCCATGAACGAATTAAAATTTTAGCTCAAATTTATATAAAAAATAAAGCTACTACCTTATTGGGTGAGGCTTTAATCCAACACTTAGGTAGATTGTTTCTTATTGAAGATGCATTACCCACACCAGAAACTTTTGAATTATGGGGGCGCTCATGGGAAAATGCTTTAAAAAATACAGATGCTCTATTGCTTCCTTTAAGAATATTTCGCACGGGTATTGATTTTTTGAAAACAGGGGGCGCAGATCGAAATATTTTGTTAAACCTGCATCAGGAAGAAAGGAAATTTCTGGAACAAGCTTTACAGCTTAAAGAATTGAAGTAAAGTCTTTAACAAGCTTTTAAATTTATTTTGGTATTTACTGGATAAACACTTTTTATTGTTGCTCTAATTCTTCCAGTTGCTGAGGATTTACTTTTTCCCCTGCAATTTTATGTTTTTCACTAGCCCAGTCTCCCAGGTCAATAAGTTTACAACGCTTGCAGCAAAAAGGGCTCCATGGTTTGGAGTTTTCCCAGTCATGTTCATTGTGGCAGGTTGGGCAAAAGATGGATTTAAGCTTAGACATAAGGATTGTTATAATAGCTAGTTCATTAAGCCTAAAAAATACAACAGGCAAGTTCAAATGCAGTATTTTCTAAACAGGGTGAGGGTTTAGTTGTTATATCCGGGGTCATAAATCGGATACTAAAGCGATGTTTTCCGCCACTTAATTCTGCAAAATAAGTTACCTCTTCTGGTAAGGAAACTCGAATAAGTTGGTAGGGCGATTTACTGTCCAGACTCTGTTGATAAAATCCATTACTGGCCTGGAAGCTCTTAAATATGGTACTGTCTCTAAGATTTTTTAAAATTAAATTGATACTATTATAATAATGTTCAAATTTGCTAAGCCAGGTTTCAAGAGTCTTAATACGTTCTTCCGCAGGGCGATTTAACCAAAAATGATAAACAGGTATATCAAAGGCACAGGTACCTCCAGGGATAGTATCACGCTTTTGAATAGTTTTAAGAAACTCATTAGGAGCTTCCTGATCGCTTTTGTTTACTGCAGTGTTTAAATCATATAAGCAATTGTTCAGAGAGGCAATGGTTTGTTGTAAAATCTCAATATTAATATCTGGAATATTGGATAGTGCTTCCATAGATTTTTTTTGGCGTTGTAGCTCTTTGGATAGTTCACTGCGCAAATCCAGTCGACTAATAATATTGACTATCTCTAATAAGCTTGAAATGGCATTTCGACTATCCCATATGGATACTCCACGGATACTATATAGTACCTGCTGAAAGAGGAACTCAAGGCGCAGCACCGTACGTATGCGTTCATTTAGTGGTAATTCGTATATTATTTTTTTTGGCACAATTTTTGGACTTTTTATCAAATTTAAAGTCCCTATTTTCTATTATCTGAGTCATTGTTGCAATAAAAAATAAAATTTGTGATAAAATCCCACCCTTAAAATTTTTATTGGTTTTTAAAATTCGTTTTTAACTACCGCTTTAACAATATAATAAGGAAAAATAATGAAACTAATTTTATTAGGTGCACCAGGGGCAGGTAAAGGAACAGTTGCTAAATTATTAACTAAAATTGATGGTTCAGTTCAAATTTCAACAGGTGATATTCTACGTGCTGCAGTAGCAGCAGGTACTGAGTTAGGCAAACAAGCAGAAGCAGCTATGAAAGCAGGTGATCTGGTTTCTGATGATTTAATCATGGGAATTATGGGTGAGCGCCTTAAAGAAGACGATTGTAAAAATGGATATTTATTAGACGGTTTCCCACGTACTATTCCTCAAGCAGAAGCTTTAAAAGTTTTATTAGCGGATATGGGCGAAAAGCTAGATACAGTAGTGAGTATTGAAGTAGCAAAAGATGTAATTCTTGATCGTTTAACTACTCGCAGAACGTGTACTGGTTGTGGTGAAATTTACAATGTGAAATCAAACCCAACTAAAGTTGAAGGTGTTTGCGACAAGTGTGGTGGTGATGTTGTTCAACGCGATGATGAAACAGAAGAAGCAATTAGCAACCGTTTAGAGGTATATAACGAGCAAACTGCTCCTCTAGCAGGTTTTTATGAAAATGAAGGCATGTTATTAAAAGTGGATGCTACATCAAGTGATGCAGTTATTAATGCTATTAAAGCTAAGATTGGCATTTAATTACTCCTATGGTAAGCATAGTGAGGGATCAACTGAACAATTATTTAGTTCTTTTGAGCTATTTATTATGAAAAATCTCTTTCAAGAAGCGGGTCATTGTTTAAGCATTGCCGATCCAGAAGCTAAAATTGCTTATGGTATGGATTTAGTCAGTGCATGGGATAATGGCACACTTGAATGGGATTGCTTTGAAGCGCCGATTATTATCAACTCTCCAGGAAGATTAGAACAACCGATTATCGTTCCGCCTAAAAAATTAAAAAAACGTGGCTTTGGTTCAGATAAACAGATTGCCTCGTTATTACATGCACTTGCACATATAGAGATTACCGCAGTAAATTTAGCCTGGGACTCTATTTGTCGTTATCCCGATATGCCCAAAGAATACTATAATGACTGGATAGATACAGCCAAAGACGAGGGTGAACATTTTTTAGCTCTACGTCAACAAATACAGCAATTAGGTTTTGATTATGGTGATTTTCCTGTTCATGGTGAATTATGGAATATGGCCGTACAAACAGGTGATAATCTAATGCATCGTATGGCAATTGTACACCGCGTGCTCGAAGCTAGAGCCTTAGATGTAGTACCTTTTGCAGTAAAAAAATTCCAATCCATTAATGCCAGTGATACAGCCAAGGTGCTCACAACAATAGCAAATGATGAAGTCAATCACGTTGCAGCAGGAACCCGCTGGTATCATTATTGTTGTAAAAAACAACAATGCGATCCTGACAGTACTTTTTTTGAACTTATTAAACATTACCTAAACTCCTATCCTAAAGGTCCTTTTAACCAGACTGCCAGAAAATCTGCCGGATTTAGTGAAAATGAATTAAATTTGCTCAGTCAATATAATGAGCAATACAAAAAGAATAATAATTGATAATCATTTATGATTGAATTTTGTTTATATATCCCCAAGGTAATATAACTTATACCTCTGTTTCCAAGTGGTATCTTTGTGCTGTTGATTTTATAATCAATGGCTGTTTTTTTATCATATAGTAAGGTGAATCTATGTTAGTTAAAGATGCAATGAGTACTGGAGTTAAAACCTGTTCGAAAGGCGATTCTATAAAAGAGATAGCTAGTATCATGTGTTTTAATGAAATTAGTGGGCTTCCCGTTGTTGATGAAAACAATACAATTATTGGTATTGTTTCAGAAAAAGATGTTTTAAGTAGTATGTTTCCTGATATGCAAGACATGTTAGATTCGGGCGGTAAACCAGACTTTGAAGACATGGAAAATGATTATGAAAATATTTTAAATAATAAGGTTTCACAAATAATGACCTCAACAGTGGCAACTGTTTCCCCAGAAATGCCCGTTTTACGTGCTGCATCACTTATGTGGTTACATAAAATCAGACGTATCCCGGTTGCTGAAAATAATCAATTAGTTGGTATTTTGAGTATGGGTGATGTGCATAAGCAAATTTTCAAAGAAACCCTAATGTCTGATAAGTAGAGGCAAAAAAGTAAGATGTCAACAGAGTCTATCGCAAATAAAAAATATGTAGAAGTAACGTATCAAATTACCGATGATGCGGGTGAAATTGTAGAGCGGATAGATATTCCCGTTAAATACATTCATGGCCACAATAGCGGCTTATTTCCCAAAATCGAACAAGCTCTGGAAGGGTGTATTGCTGGCAATGAAATTGAAGTAAATTTATCTGCTAATGAAGCCTTTGGTCCTGCGGATCCAAATTTACAGTTTACCGATGATTTAAATAATGTTCCTGAGCAGTTTCGCCATATTGGAGCTGAAGTTGAAATGCAAAATGATCGCGGCGAAATGAAAAAATTTCTGGTATCAAAAATAGAGAATGGTAAATTAACAGTGGATGGAAATCATCCTTTAGCAGGTAAAAAAATCACCTTTAACCTGGCCGTTATCGTAGTTCGTGACGCAACTGAAGATGAATTAAAATTTGGAGTAACACAAAATTTTAATACATCTGGAGATATGCCTCAGAGTAATCAAATCCACTAATGGTTATTGGTTTTTTAAGAACTTTTTTAGCTTATGGGGTTTGTTGTGATGATGCAGATTAAAGACTTTAATGAAACTGAATTGTGGACGATACAAGAGATTTTAAATGAGCGTTGGAAAAAGCGTAAAGTTGAATTACAACAAGCAGATGTAGAAATTAAACTTTTTCCAGGTGATCGAGAATTAACTGAGTGTCCAGCCGTTTTTTGGGAATATAGAAAGTCGAGTTTTGTTATTTTTAAGGTTGCAGATACAAGCTATAAAGGGCAATTTTATTACCTGGGAAGAGAGCAATACGGAACCAATGTAACTGACTTTGATAATATACATGACTGTGTGGTTACTATATTACAAGTTCATGCGGATTTAGAAACAGAAAAACGAACAAAAGAATAATAAATTTTAATGAAAAAAGACAAATAAATACTCAAGGAGAGTTGGATGAGTGTAAAAAATGCATTTTATGCACAATCTGGTGGTGTAACATCAGTGATAAATGCTTCAGCCTGTGGCGTGATAGAAACAGCACGTAAACATGGCGATAAAATTGGTACAGTTTACGCAGGAAGAAATGGAATTATTGGAGCATTAACCGAAGATTTAATTGATACCAGCAAAGAATCTGCTGAAGATATTGCAGCCTTAAAACACACCCCCTCAGGTGGTTTTGGCTCCTGTCGTTTTAAACTTAAAGGCCTGGACGAAAGCAAACGTGAATACGAGCGTTTAATTGAAGTTTTTAAAGCACATGATATTGGTTACTTTTTTTACAATGGTGGTGGTGATTCAGCTGATACCTGTTATAAAATTTCACAATTATCAGAAAAAATGGGTTATCCCATTCAAGCTATTCACATTCCCAAAACAGTAGATAATGATCTACCTATCACTGATAACTGCCCTGGTTTTGGCTCTGTTGCAAAATATATTGCTGTATCTGCATTAGAAGCAAGTTATGACG
Organism: Pseudomonadota bacterium; assembly: GCA_045047105.1. Classification (GTDB taxonomy): domain Bacteria; phylum Pseudomonadota; class Gammaproteobacteria; order GRL18; family GRL18; genus JADGAU01. Next base: position 17,884 of record JASFYQ010000166.1, read on the forward strand.
TACGTTCAATGGCAAAAACTTCTACAAAAATATTTGTACTTGAAGTAATGGGACGCCATGCAGGTTGGATTGCAGCAGCAGGTGGTTTAATTGAAGATCAGGGTATTCCTGTAGTCATCTTATTTCCAGAAATTGAATTTAATCAGGAAAAATTCCTGACCCAGGTCAAAGACAAAGTTGAAGAGCATGGTTACTGTACTATAGTAGTATCCGAAGGTGCGCATTGGCCGGATGGAAAATTTTTAGCAGAACAGGGCACTCGGGATGCATTTGGGCATGCTCAACTTGGTGGAGCCGCTCCAGTAGTTGCGAATATCATTAAAGATGCTTATGGATATAAATTCCACTGGGCAGTAGCTGATTATTTACAACGTGCTGCAAGACATCTGGCTTCTGAGTCAGATGTTGAACAAGCTTATGCTACAGGTAAAGCGGGCGTTGAATATGCTATCGCTGGTGAAAATGCCATTATGCCCTGTGTAGTTCGTATTTCTGATAAGCCCTATAAATGGGAAATTGGGAAAGCGGATTTATCCAAGGTTGCTAATGTAGAAAAGTTTATGCCCATGGACTTCATTACTGACGATGGTTTTGGTATTACCGATAAGTGTAAAACTTATTTATACCCTTTAATTGAAGGTGAAAATTATCCTCCATTTGAAGGCGGATTACCTAAATATGTAACCTTGAAAAACGAAGGTATAGAGAAAAAATTACCTACCTTCGAAATATAAGTTTAAGTGTAGTCAATCAAGGGGCTATAGAAATATGGCCCTTTTTTTGAATACATTTATTAATATATAAATAAATACTTATATAACTGTATTTTAAACAACTATTCTTCTTACTTATAATTTTGCCTCTGAGCAAGGCATTTTGAACTTAAATTGTGTACATTTTTGATAAGATATACAAATAAATATTACAAAGTAATACTATTGTAAAAAAGAATAAGTATGCTGAAGTAGTTACAAATTTTTAATAATAATAAAGGAGCAGTATATGTCAAATGAAATACTCTTTGCCCTGGTTGCAGGTCTGGCAGCAATTGGGTACGGAATAATCTCAATTAAGTGGATCATGGCCAAGTCCATGGGTAATGATGAAATGGTTACCATTGCCACCGCCATTCAGGAAGGTGCGAGTGCCTATCTGGATCGGCAATACAAAACTATTGCTATGGTAGGTGCTGTTCTATTTGTTGCTATTGGTCTTTCTCCTATCGGTTGGTATAGTGCAATTGGTTTTGCATTAGGTGCTATTTTGTCAGGCGCTGCGGGTTATATTGGTATGAATATTTCAGTTCGTTCCAACTCGCGTACAGCAGAAGCGGCTAAAAAGGGTATTGAAGCTGCTTTTCAGGTTGCCTTTAGAGGTGGTGCAATTACGGGAATGTTAGTAGTTGGATTAGCGATTATAGGTGTAGCTGGTTATTATGCTGTTCTTATTGCTATGGGCTTGTCAAATGAACATGCAGTACATGCATTGGTTGGTTTTGCCTTTGGTGGTTCTTTAATCTCAATTTTTGCTCGTTTAGGCGGCGGTATCTTTACTAAGGGTGCTGATGTTGGTGCGGATATTGTAGGTAAAGTAGAAGCTGGAATTCCTGAAGATGATATCCGCAACCCTGCAGTAATTGCAGATAACGTAGGTGATAATGTAGGTGACTGTGCAGGTATGGCAGCAGACTTATTTGAAACTTATGCCGTAACTATTATTGCTACGATGTTATTAGGTGCTTTATTAATTGGCACTACAGAAGCGGTTATTTTACCTCTTATGTTAGGAGCAGCTTCCATTTTTTCTTCTATATTAGGTACTTACTTTGTAAGCATCGGTGACGACGGTAAAATTATGAAAGCCTTATATAAAGGTTTAATTGTTGCAGGTGTTTCCTCTGGTGTTGCTTTTTATCCTATTATGACTCATTTTCTGGGTGAATCCGTGGTTGTTTCGGGTACAACTTATTTAACCAGTAATTTATATTATACCGCATTAATTGGCCTGGCTTTAACTGCAGCTATGGTGGTTATTACTGAATATTACACATCAACAGAATACAGCCCAGTTAAACATATTGCAGCAGCCTCTGTAACAGGAGATGGAACTAACGTGATTGCCGGTATTGGTGTTTCCATGAAATCTACCGCAGCGCCTGTTCTTGCTGTTTGTGCCAGTATTTACGGTGCTTTTGAATTAGGTGGATTGTATGGTATTGCGATTGCAGCAACCTCTATGTTATCTATGGCGGGTATTATTGTTGCTCTGGATGCATATGGCCCAATTACAGATAATGCCGGTGGTATTGCTGAAATGGCTGAACTTCCTGAAGAAATCCGTAATATTACCGATCCTCTGGATGCAGTAGGTAATACTACTAAAGCGGTAACCAAAGGTTATGCGATTGGTTCTGCTGGTCTTGCAGCTCTGGTTTTATTTGCTGATTTTACCCATAACCTGGGAATAGATCCTGCTACTAACCTGGCATATACTTTTGATTTATCTAACCATATGGTTTTAATTGGTTTATTACTTGGTGGTTTATTACCCTTTTTGTTTGGTGCAATGGCCATGGAAGCAGTAGGCCGTGCAGCGGGTTCAGTAGTAATTGAAGTACGTCGACAGTTTAAAGAAATGCCAGGAATTATGGATAAGACCCAAAAACCTGATTATTCTAAAGCGGTTGATATGTTAACCCAGGCAGCAATTAAAGAAATGATTGTACCTTCTATGTTACCTATTGCAGCACCGATTGTTGTAGGTGTATGGTTAGGACCTCAAGCATTGGGTGGTATGTTAATTGGTACTATCGTAACTGGTTTATTTGTAGCAATCTCAATGACTACCGGTGGTGGTGCATGGGATAATGCTAAGAAATATATCGAAGATGGTAACTTTGGTGGTAAAGGTTCTGATGCCCATAAAGCAGCGGTAACAGGTGATACGGTAGGCGACCCATACAAAGATACAGCGGGTCCTGCGATTAATCCTATGATTAAGATTATTAATATCGTAGCCCTGATGATTATTCCACTTATATAACTACTCGGCTTACTAACTACTGTTTACCTGTTTTGTATCTTGAAATAGGTAAATCAGTAGCAATCTGAGCAGTTACATGGCTCAGAGTAGGTTGTTTTAGATTATAAAAAAGCCCTTGTTATGAAAGTAGCAGGGGCTTTTTTACTTAGCTAAAAAATAAATTAAAATAAGATTAGAAATTAACAAAGCAGCAGAGATTAACTGCCAGGTTTTAAGTGGATTACTTTGTATTAGCGGCAGGCTTTGTTGTAAAAATTTTTCATTAGGGTGTTTTAAATCATAAATAAACTCTGAAAAGCTTTCGTACCTAATCCTATGATCATAGTGAACTGCTTTTTTTAAAGCCCCATCAATCCATAGTGGAATCATTGGGTTATATTGCAGGCTACTTTTATAAGTTAGCTTATTGATATTTTTTAGTTGAGGGTGTTTATTTAATTGTTTGCCATAAGGTTGTTTTTGGGTGAGCATTTCATAGCAAATTACAGCTAAAGAAAATAAATCTGATTTATGATTGGACTTAATTCCCAACAAACATTCTGGTGCTGTATACTCTTTGGTTCCCATTAGATCTTTGTGCTCAACAGGGCTGGTTATTTCCTCTACACCTGCAATTTTAATTGAGCCAAAATCAATAATTTTAATTGCTCCTGTTTTAGAAATCATAATATTATTGGGTTTAAGGTCACGGTGTAGCATTTCCATACGATGAATAGCGCGAATACCTTTAGTAATTTGTTCTATTATTTCTATAACGGTATTAATTTCTGGGTGTGGATTTTGGTCAATCCATTGTGCCAGATTTATTCCATCAATATATTCCAGTAAAATATATTGATAATTTTTAAGCCGTGATTGCTCATAGGTAATTAATAAGTTGTCATGATTAAGGCGTTTTCCTGCCCATTCTTCAATATGAAATTGCTCTAAATAGGCAGGCTCATCTATATAATTAATAGAGGGTGTTTTCATCACCATTTTTTTACCGTTACTACAATCTTCTACCAGATAAAGTTGGCTAGTAGAGCTGGCACTTAATTCCTTAAGCACTAGATAGCCATCAATTTTTATACCGGCTTCAAGCTCTGGTGGAAAGGGCAGTTCTAATAGCTGATTAAAAACCTCATTTGCTTCCTGCTCAGGTAGTTCATCTATCTGAATAAGCTGGCAAGTAACATTATCATTACTATTATTTTTTAATGCAGAGCTGATTATATTTTGGGCTGTTTGATCAAGACAGGTGTTATTTTGTAATAAGCATGATAACTCTTTATCGGTTAAATAATCATGCACTCCATCACTGGTCATTACAAAAATATCACCTTTCTCAATGGCTATAGTTTTATAATCAATCTCTAGATGTAAATCAATGCCCACTGCACGATTAAGATAATTTTTTTCATTTGAAATCCACAAACGATGATCAGCGGTTAATTGTTCTAAATCATTATTATGGTAGCGATAAATGCGAGAATCACCAATATGGAAAATATGGGCTGTGGTAGATTTTAAAATTAAACAGCTAAAAGTAGATACATAAGCCTTAGCATACTGATTTAAGCCCTTGCCATATAACCAGCTGTTTAAGGCTGTAAGTACCCTGGCAGCAGATGATCGAATAGTCCAGGAATCGGGCGTGCTATAATAATCACTGATAAAACTATTAACACAATTATAACTGGCCTCTTTGGGGTGCTCACAACTGCCCATGCCATCCGCAATAATAGCGGTAATTCCCTTATTTTTAAGCGCCTGTCCTGTAGGGCATAAAACACCATAAGAATCTTCGTTTTGCTCTTTAATGCCTTTATCCGAACTTTGCCCTATACTAATTTTAAGTTTTTTAGTCATAATTAATTAGCCTAATAGACTTTAAGAAACTTCAATCATTTGTACCGTACCATCAGGAAGTACTTCTGCCATATGACCCTCAGGCTCTTCAATAAACTGTATAGCAATCAAAACAAATAATGCAGCTCCTGCTATAGTCATAAAAAAGATTTGAGGAGAAACAAAGGATAAAACCGTTAAGAATAAAACCGCTCCAACATTTCCATATGCACCAACCATACCTGCAATTTGCCCCGTCATACGGCGTTTAATTAATGGCACCATAGCAAATACCGCGCCTTCTCCAGCCTGAACAAAAAATGAACAAAACATGGTAACTGCGACTGCTAAAATTAAAGACCAGGACGAACTAATGGAGCTCATAATAAAATAACCTACTACCAAACCACACAAAAAGATAGTTAATGATTTTTTGCGACCAAATTTATCACTGATTAAACCTCCACCAGGTCTGGCAATTAGATTCATAAAAGCAAAACCAGAGGCTAATAAACCTGCCATAACTGCAGTAACCCCATGAGACTCACTAAAAGTATCATAAAAAAATAGCGGTAGCATAGAAACTACGGCAAGTTCAGAGCCAAAAGTGACCATATAGGCTAAGTCTAAAATAGCGACCTGCTTAAATTTATAGCGATGAATTTCAGGCACAGGCTTTTTAAGCAGCTCATTATTAATATGAAATATTTTATATATATTATAAAATAATAATAGTGTTATACCTATATAAATTATATTAGCAGTACTTCCCTCCAGTAAATGAACTCCAGCGGGAGATAGCTTCCAGGTTAGCAATGAAAGCGTAGCATACATAGGAATAGACATTACAATATAAAAGTATAAATCTGATTTAGATGTTACTTCCATTGCACCAATACGATTGGGTTTAAAATAGGTAGAGCCCTTAGGTGTATCTGTTACGCTAAAAAAGTAAATAACGGAATATATCAGTGCAATGATACCTGTTAAAGCAATAGCATAACGCCAGCCATCTTCACCACCAAAAGCTAAAGCAATAGTAGGCAGGCTCATTGCAGCAGCAGCAGAGCCAAAATTGCCCCAGCCTCCGTAAATACCCTCAGCAACCCCAACTTGTTTTGCTGGAAACCACTCGCCCATCATGCGAATACCAATTACAAAACCCGCACCTACAAAACCTAATAAAAACCGGGCCAAAGCCAAACGTTCAAAACTGTCAGCCATTGCAAACATAAAACAAGGAATACTGCCCAAAGCTAATAGGCTGGAATAGGTTTTTCTAGGGCCAAATTTATCTACTAACATACCAATAATAATTCGGGCAGGAATAGTCAAAGCAACATTTAAAATTAACAAGGTTTTAATTTGGGCAGAAGTAAGTCCCATGGTATCTTTAATGGCAATAAGCATTGGCGCATGATTAAACCAGACAAAAAAGCTGATAAAAAAAGCCACCCAGGTTAGGTGTAGGATTTTTGTTTTTCCAGTGAAGGAAAATAAATTTAGATTGAGATTGTTATTGGACATTTAAGACCCCTAAAAGTTTAAGTATAAACTTACTAAGCAGGACTTATGCCAATGATTTAAGTTGTTGATTTTAAATAATTAGGTTGGTTTTGTGTTATGCTTTTCTGCATAAATTCAGAAGTTGTAATGATAACACCGCTATTTTTTGCACTGATTTAGTGCAAATATAGCAGTGCTTAATTTAAGCGATTTTTTTACTTGGAAAAGCTTCTTTTAATTCATTCCAGCCAGCCATTTTAGTATTAGTTGGGGCTGATGTTTCCTGTTGTGCTAATTCTTCTAGCTTATCAATTCTTTCCTGAGTCCCTGGGTGGGTTGAGAATAATGAGGTAGTTGCTTTGCTATCAGAGGGGTACAGCTTATTTAAGGTTACAAAAAAATCATCCGCCTTACGTCTATCTATACCCATTTTTATTTCATCCGCCTCACTAAATGTCATGGCTTCAAAAAGTGGCTGAGCATGTTGAATATAGGGGGCTGCTTTGCCTAATATCCCACCTACATCAAATGCAAATGCTTTACTTGTATATACTGCACTACCGATAAGTCCTGCTTGAATAAAATGACGTCGAGAGAGTTGAGACATAATACTATCCATGTTGTTTAGAAAGCTTGCAGTATAAAAAATCTCATAACTCTTTTCAAGTTATGAGTGTAGATAAGCATAATCTTGCAGTTCTAATAATAGCAATATAAAAACAAAAACTGTAAATGTAATCAATAATTAATAATTAATTTTGAGCCTTACTTTTAACTGTAGTGTGATATAATTAATTAAGGTAAATTTTTACTATTGAACAAACTCTGTATATGGGGGAAACATGGCAAGTAAAGGCGTAAATAAGGTTATTCTAGTGGGTAATTTGGGTAATGATCCAGAAATGAGGTATACCCCTGATCAACGAGCAATTGCAACTGTCAGTCTAGCAACCAGTGAGAGCTGGAAGGATAAAAATACCGGACAAACCCAGGAAAAAACCGAATGGCATAGAGTGGTTGTATTTGGTAAATTAGCAGAGATTGTTGGCCAGTATCTTAAAAAAGGTTCACAGGTTTATTTTGAAGGTAAACTACAAACCCGTAAATGGCAGGATCAAAGTGGTCAGGATCGTTATACTACAGAAGTAGTGGTAGATAGTTTTACCGGGCAAATGCAAATGTTAGGCAGTCGTTCAGCAGGAGGAGATGTTCCTTATCAACAACAGCCGCAAATGCAACAGCAAAACCAACAACCGACGCAACAGCAGCAACAACCCTATCAACAACAGAATCAGCAACCAACACAACAAAATTACAATCAGCCAAATCAATCGCCGCAACAGGCTCCTCCGGGAATGGATGATATGGATGATGATATCCCGTTTTGAAACATACCCTAGACCTGTTTTTGTAAAGTTATTGTTAAATTATAATAACTAACAAGTACTTATAATAAAAAGTATACAAATAAATAAATATTTTTGTATACTTTTTTTATGTTTGTGTTATACTTATCTTATACCATTAATTTATGTAAAGAATTGCGTGCCATGAAATATAAAGTACAAGCATTTAAATTATCAAACGGAGAAAGAGCTGCACTTCTTGTTTGTAGAGAAACAGGTTTACCTTTAATTTATCAAAACCTTTATACAACTGTAAATCATCGTAATAAATCTGATTCAATTAACACAATTAAAGCAGTGCTTCGAACTTTAGGTTTTTTTACCCAGTTGTGTGAATATTTAAAAATTGATTTAGAAAATAGATTTGCTAAGGGAAAGCTATTCACCAATCAAGAAATTGAATTGATATCTAAATGGTCAAAAAAAAGTCAAGAATTCTTAAATGAGGCTGAGAGTTTTTCATCTTCAAAAAATGTAATCAGTATAAATTCTAAACGTTTTGAGTTAGCTCGTCATACGGTAATTATTGATATGGATATTCTTGAACCTGAAACAACATATGCTCGTTTAACAAATTTAACAAAATATTCGGTCTGGTTGGCAAATACATTCAATGTAGCACTTGATGCAGATGTTGAAAAAATGAAGAAAAAACTTTTTGATAAACGTCCTGAAAAAAATAGCTATGATGATAATGATAAGCCTTTCAAGTCGTTGACTACTGGACAAAAAGAAAAATTATTAGAAATTGTCAAACTAGATTCACCAGAAAATATATGGAAAGATGAAGGTGTTCGTTTTAGAAATCAATTGATTATTCATATTCTTTATTTTATAGGGTGTCGAAAAGGAGAGTTACTCACTTTAAAGGCAACAGATTTTGATCCTGGAAAAAAAACTGTTAATATCCGAAGAGATGCTGATAACCCTGATGACCCACGTGCTGACGCTCCTCTGGTTAAAACACTAAGCCGAGATATTGAAATTGATGATGAGCTCTACGAAATGGTTGAAGATTACATCATGAAATATCGATCAAAAGTAAAGGGAGCAAATAAAACCTCCTATTTATTTTTAAGCCATCAAACAGGTTCAACAATTGCTAATCCTTTGTCAATACCTTCTGTTGATAAGATATTTGCTTCTCTATCAAAAAAATTGGGATTCAATGTTCACCCACATGCACTGAGACATAGTTGGAATGATGATTTTAGTGAAATGACCGAGCCTTTTTTAGCTTCAGGTGAAATGTCTGAATCAGAAGTTGAAGATTTACGCAGTTACTTAGAAGTGCCCCAGACCGCTAGCGGCCACGAATCTAAGAATAACAGTGGTATTAGACTTAGAATAGTTGATAATACAGGCTGTGATTGTGAG
>JASFYQ010000167.1:0-5299 GCA_045047105.1 Pseudomonadota bacterium
AGTTCTTTTACCACGCAAACTATTTACGAGTTAAGAGATACTATTTGGGCGATGAATAAAACCCAAATTACTTTTGAAGATTTGCAATCACGAATTACAAATTTCATTAATAATGCAAAATCTGCAACATCAAAAACCGAATTTACTTTCGAGATTGATAAAGATCTAAATCAGAAAATAATTTTCACTTCTGTACAAGGAATGAATATCTATCGTATTATTCAGGAAGCTGTAAATAATTCTATTAAGTATGCAAAGGCATCAGAAGTTAAAGTGATGATTTCAGAAAATAATGGCTTTCATATTGAAATTACCGATGACGGAATTGGTTTTGCTGAAGATCAAGTAGCACTAGGAAACGGAATTAATAATATGAAAAAACGCACAAGAGATTTAAATGGATCTTTCGCTATTTCATCTTCAGTAAAAAAAGGAACTGCTATTAAAGTTATCATTCCAGAAAAAGCTATCTAAAATTATACGTCAATTGCCGTATTGTAGCATTGCTAATATTAGGTGAGATTTGAATATTAATCAATTCTACTTATTATTATGAAAATTCAATTCACTTTTTTATTCCTCTTATTTTTTATTGGAAATGGATATTCTCAAAAATGTTCTAATTATGAAGATTGCATAAGTCACCGCAATAGCACCAATAATAAAGAAGATCAAGTTAAATATGCAACCAAAGCAATTAAATATGCAAAAAAGGAAGGTAAAAGCCCTTCTGAAGCCTATTTTTATAGAGGAATATCCTACTATTATTTAGTTTCTAAAGAGAATAAACCCAGTGAGATTAAAAAAACTGAAGATGATTTTTTAGCAGCAATAGAATCAGATCCGAGCTACTACTGGTCCTATAGTTGGCTTGGGTCTGTTTATGGAAATTTAACTAAAGAATATGAAAAAGGGGTTGCAAATTATAATAAATATATAAGCAAAAACCCAAATGCAGCATTTCCATATAGAGATAGGGCTTCTATGCATAATTATTATGGAAAACCAGACTTGGCATTAAATGATTATGCAAAAGCATATAAACTTATTGTAAGTAAAGAGAATACACTCAAAATTAATGATGAAAAAAGGAGTGATATAATCTTGGATTATGTTAAGATTATTCAAGAACAAAACAATGAAACAGTTTATACTCCAGAAACACTTGCAATACTAGAATCGGCTTTAACATTAGCACCTTCACAACCTTATGTTATGGGAGAATACGCATTGGCTTGTTTTGATAATGACGATGTTTCAAAAGCATTATATATAGCTAGGAAAACTATTGAAAAAGAGAAGTCGTTAAAAAGTTATGAGTATAAAAATTCTGGTGCTTCGTTTGTATTAGGCTTTATGGATTTTGAAAATAAAAATTATAAATCTGCGGCAACTAGTTTGTCAGTAGCTTATGCTAATAGAAAAAAAGCTCACCCTGCGGTTTCATTTTACTCAGCAGTTGCGGACCATACCTATTATGCAACAATAGCAACTAATCTTTGGTCTGCCAATATTAATAAGATTAAGGAAAAATATAATGAGTCTATAAAATTAAGCGAAGAAACCAAATTCGAGTATCTAATTGAAAACGCCAAAATGCATATTGATGAAATAGATAATCCTAATAGTAGTGCTGGAGAAAGCGAAAATCAAGAGCATGATTTTAAACAATTTTTGGTTAATTTTAACCAGTTACCATCAAGCTATACACTGGATTATAATACAATACAAGGCAGGGATATTTCAGATTTAGCCATTACAAAAAAATATTATCCCTATATAAAAAATGTTAGCGCAATTGGTCAAATTAGTTCTTGTGATAATGGCTATGTTTTTTTAATCATGCTTAAATCGGTTAGAAAAAATACCGAAACCATTAGTTTTACTACACTTACTACTGATTTACGAGGAAATGAAACTGAATCAAAAAATATTACAACCTCACAAATAGACATGGGGAATGTAACCATTTTTGGTAATTTTTCAATGAGCATAAATGGAAGTAATTATACCATAAATTCTGAAAAAGAATATATCGCAACGGGACATAAAGATAAAGAAACTATCAACGGAAGCTGTAATTAAATATATATGAAAACTAAAACACTATTAATACTAGCATTATTAAGCACTTTTTTATTAAAGGCTCAGGACATCAGCCCAAAAGTTACAGAATTTTTAGGATTCTATGATAATGATAATGTCTCGGAAATGGAAAGAGTTTCAAAAGAAATTATTAAAATAGCTCCAGATAATTACGCGGGCTATGCTTTTGTGGGGTATACTTCAGTTGTTGAAAATGACTTGGTTACTGCCGAAAAGTACATGAAAGCTGCCAGAAATCTTAACCCTGTAGATGGAGCATCTTACGGAATTTCATCATACATTCAGTTTTTAAAAGGAAACACTTCCGAAGCTAAAAAACTAATGGAGTTTTCTTTTCAAATTAAAGGAAGTGATCAAGCGCTAGCCGCAACTCTAGGTGATATTAACCAAATTGGAAGAGTTTCAGGTATAGACATGACCACTTTAAAAGAAATAACAAAAACAGCAGATGCAAACTACAATCAATCTCCTGCGATGATGCAACAATATTATGGTTGCTATCAATATTGGTCTCAAGGAGAATCTTGCGACTTATCTCAAGTAAACACTTATTTTTCTGGACTACACCCTACTAATAATATGGTGATGGCAATTACAGGTTATTATAAAGCAATAAGTTATTATGGTGCTCAAAATTGGTCAGGTGCAAAAGAAGCAATTAATTCTTATTTAAATAATCCAATTGTAATTAATGCAGTAGATATTGGGTACTCTAAGGCTCAAAGTTATTATTACCTAACTGAATATGACAATTCAGATTTAAACTATAACGAAATGCTTAATTCAGCTAATAAAGGTTTAAAAGCGTTAGAAGAAATTGAATTTCCAACCAATTTAAAATGTCAATTATTACATAAAAAAGTATTAGCATTGGCAAGTTTGGGGAAACAAGATGAAGAATTAACAGTAGCAAGACAATTACTTGAAGAGGCTAATAAACTTGAATTTTTATTAATGCAATCACAAGCAAATAACACTATTGGTGATTATTATTTGATGTCTGCACAATCAGACTCACGCAAAAAAGCATTTTCCTATCTCCAAAAAGCCTACAGTCAGGCAATTAAATTAAATGATGAGGTGTTAATTAATACTATTTCAGGAAATTACTCAATTGCTTTATGGCAACAAGGTAGAAAAGAACAAGCTATAGAAGTAGGAAACAAATCTTTTGATTTTTATAAAAAACAAAAAGACTACTCTGGAGCTCAACTTACGGTAAACAATCTAGGGTTTATGAGTTTTATTTCTGAAGATTATAAAAACGCATCAAAGCTATTTAATAAAGCAGTAACGATTACAGAAAAGTATAGTAAAGATCTTACTCCAGCACAACAATTGCAAGTAATGAATGAACATAGTAGTGCTTATGGCGGTTTAATTATGAGCTATCAGAAATTGAACGATGTAGCATCTCTTTTTAAAATACAAGATTTAAACCGTAGTAGATTATTACGACAAAAGTTAAATAAAAATGCGAAAGCTCAGACAATTTCCAATGCACAAAAATTATTAAAATCAGATGAGGTATTGTTATATTATTCTCCTGGAGGTCCTGGCGAAATGATTGTTTCGGTAATTACCAATAATTCAGCCTCCATAGGGTATAATTTTCCAATAGATAGTTGGATAGCTATTAAAAAACAGTTTATAAACAAAATAAATAAAAAGCCCAACAGTATTAATGGATATGTGGCTAAAATGAATGAGGAAATAATTGATGGTCATATTATTTCTTATAATAGTAAAGAACAGGCGTTTAATGCTAAGGATTATGAACAATTTGTATCCCTAACACGTGAGTTACTACAAAGTAATGAAGCGAGTCTTGCCAATTTGCAAAAAGACTTTTTAAAACAATGGTATCGTTTTTTAATCTCACCTATCGAGTCTAAAATTCAAGGAAAGAAAACGCTAATAATAAGTGGTGAAGCTTCTCTTATTTTTCTTCCTTTTGAAGCTTTTGTTAGTCCAGATAATAAATATTTAATCGAAACCTATAATATTAAATATATTCCCTCGGTTTCTGTATGGGCTAGTTTGCAAAACAGAATATATATTGATGATAGAAAGGAACTCTTAGCTATGGGAGGAGCTACTTATCAAGATCCTAAATCTTCTTCTTCAAGTGTAAGAGGAATAAATGATATTTACGATATTCAATCTCAGATTACACAAAAAATAGCTAGTTCGAGTAATATTTCTACAGAGTTAAAAGCCCTAGGGTTTGGTGGTGCAAATTATCTTCCAGGCACCTTACAAGAAGTACAGAATTTACAAAAAATAATTCCAACAGCAACCATTTTAATTAATCAGGATATGAAAGAATCGGATATTAAAAGATTGAGTACTTCTGGGGAGCTTTCAAAATATAAATATATTCATATTGCTAGTCATGGTTTTGCTTTGGATAATATACCAGAATTATCTGGAGTTATGATGACCCAACCTAATGGTGGTGATGGTAATGAGGATATGTTTTTACTATCACATGAAATTGCAAAACTTAATTTGAATGCCGATTTAATGGTGTTAAGTGCTTGTGAAACTGCCTTAGGTAAAATATACAGAGGAGAAGGTGTTAACGGATTAAATTCTGCAATTCTTACCGCTGGAGCTAATAATACATTACTAAGTTTATGGCCTGTTAATGATGCAGGAACCATGATATTTATGTCCTTAGTTTATGACAATTTATACAATCAAAAACAAGAAGTAGATGAGGCTGTAAATAATGCAAAAAGAAGATTGTTAAAAGGAGATGCGGGTGAAAAATTTGCAGCACCCTATATTTGGGCTCCTTTTGTTTTAAATGGCAAATAAAGCATATTGTATTTATACGTCAATTGCCCTATTTGATTTAACAATCTGTAAACTTATTTTTGAGTATCTTTATTCAACTAACCAATCACTATGAATATAAAAATTGCCATTGTAGATGATAACTCTTTTTTAATTTCAGCAATTAAAGAAAAGCTTTCTTTTTTTGACGATTTAACAATCAAACACACCTCACTTAACGGAAGTGATTTGTTAACTAAATTAGAAGATAACCATATTATAGATGTGGTATTAATGGATATTGAAATGCCCATTTTAAACGGTATTGAAACCACTCAAATTGTAAAACAGAAATATCCACAGATTAAAATCATTATGCTTACCGCTTTTGATAATGATGAAAATATTTTTA
>JASFYQ010000168.1:0-23093 GCA_045047105.1 Pseudomonadota bacterium
ACTTCTTGTTTTATTGCAATATAGGTACGAATAGGATGGATGTGTATTTTTCCTATATCTTTTCCGTTTAGTCCTATAGTTCCAGTCAGAGCACCTAAAATATCCCCCTTACTGAGCTTGTCTCGCTTGCCTCCACTAATGCATAGTGTAACCATAGGAGGTTTTTGGATAAACTGTTGTTTAATATCCAAGTCTTGAATACGATCTAAATTAATGTCCTCATCAAGATAGTCTTCAAGAATTCTTTGGCTTTTATCATTAACAAAGCTGATGCTTATACCTTTTTCTCCTGCACGTCCGGTTCTTCCAATACGGTGAGTATATACTTCAGGATCATAGGGTAGTTCGTAATTAATTACGCACTCCAGATCTTTAATGTCTAAACCACGAGAAGCTACATCGGTAGCTACCAGAATAAGGGTACTTTGATTTTCAAATTTAAGTAAAACTTCTCCTCGTTCCGACTGTTCTAAATCTCCATGCAAACCTGAAGCAGAAAAACCTAAATTATTCAGCTGATTAACAATGTCATTTACTTCCACTTTGGTATTGGCAAAAATAAGTGCTGAATTGGGTTTAAAACTATATAAACAAGTGCTTAGAGCCTCCATTTTATTTGCTCTATTGATGCGATAAAAGTGTGATTGTATAGTGCTCTTTTGGTGGGTTGTATCTACTTTAATATGCCCGGGTTGCTGCATAAAATCATCACTGATCTTTTTAATTTTATCTGGAAAGGTGGCAGAGAATAACAGAGTTTGCCTATTTTCAGGTGTTTGTTCAATAATGGTATTAATTTGTTCCATAAAACCCATATCTACCATTTTATCTGCTTCATCTAAAACAAGTGTTTTAAGGTTTTCTAAATTTAAAGATTGAGTGGATAATAAATCAATTAATCTTCCTGGTGTACCAATAACAATATGGGTGCCGTGTTTTAGTGCAGTTATTTGCACACGTTTGGGGATGCCTCCTGTCAGACTGGTAATTTTAAAATTGGGGATAAATTTAGCCAGAGATTTAAGCTCTTCATAAACCTGTAATGCTAGCTCCCGTGTGGGAGTCATAATAAGAGCCTGAGGTTTGAATACTTTGGGATCAATATTTAACAGAGTACCAATGCCAAAAGCGGCAGTTTTTCCAGAACCTGTTTTGGCCTGAGCAATTAAATCCCGATTACTTAAGATCAGTGGTAAGGCTTTTTCTTGGATAGGAGTCATACTGGTATAACCCAGTTTGTCTAAGTTCTCTAACAAAGCCTGGGGTAAATTAAGGGTATTAAATAAAGAGGGCACAGGATTTTCCTAATGTGGATGAATTTTAATTATTATAACAAAATCCACTCCCCTTGGGTGTAACTCTAAATTATGTGAGTAAAGTTTTAAGGTAATTTACTTAATAATTCCAATTGGTGATTTATATAATCTATTGGGCAGGTATAGTCAAGCTAAGTAATAACAGCTAAGTAATAATAGAGTCCTAATAAAAAAAAGCCATAATTTTAATATTGTTATTCTATTGTTTGATAAAATTAGTTATACTTTTAACTAAAGTATTTTATAGGTTTTCCGTTATAGCTAAGAATACTCTATGTAATAGACTGATTTACATAATAATGATAAATTGAATAAATCAGTTTGTTGTAATTTATAGCTACCAATCCACTTTTATTTAAAATAAATCTAATAATTATAATAAACAGCTCATTAATTAAGCTGCCAATTGGAAATAAATTTATAGCTATAGTCGATTTTTAAGCATATTAAGGATATAATTCTATGAGTGAATTTCCTAAAAATTTAAATATTGAAATAAATACCAAGGGGTCAATTCGTAACAAAGTAGCAGTCGCTATTTCAGTAGTTTTTTCAATAACAATTATTTTATTAATAACTTTTACGTATTTTTCTGAACGTCAAAAAAACCTTGATTTGGCCGTTTCTCAAGTAAAAGCTATGAATGCTTTTTATTTTGATTCTTTAAATACTCTCATGATTGGAGATGGGCTGGAAGAAAGAGAGGAATTACGTACTAAATTTCTTGAATTTCCAGGTGTATTAAATGTCCGGGTAATGAGGGGAGAGATCATTGTTGGACGAGATGGTAAAGGCTTTGACAATCAGCAACCAGTTGATGATTTGGACCAGCGTGCTTTAGCCGGTGAATCTATTCTGGAGTTTAGTGAAATTGAGGGTAACCGAACTATTACTTCTATTGAGCCCTATTTTTTGACTAAAAATACTCGTGGTACAGACTGTTTGGAGTGCCATAAGAGAATTAAATCAGGTACTTTGGGTGGAGTTGTTCGTATTGACTACTCCCTGGAAATAGCGGATCAAAGTGCGGTTGATGAATTACAAAAAAAATTCATAGTCATTTCTATGTTGATGTTAGTAGGTGTTATTGTTCTTATGTTGCTTTTGAACAAGTTAATTGTTGTTCCTGCAAAGAATATGAGAGATAGAGTAAAAGATATTGCTGCAGGTGAAGGTGATTTAACACAAACGATTAGTATTAATAGTAAGTCACAGGATGAACTTGGGCAATTAGCGTTCTGGTTTAACTCTTTTGTTGCTAAGTTACGCAGTATGATTCAAGAAATAAATCAGTATTCCGAACATCTGAATAGCTCCTCAGAAACTATGCTAGGTATTATTCAGCGAACTAATGTCAGTATTACCCAGCAACAAGCAGAAACTGAGAAGGTTGCTCAGTCAATGAATGAAATGACTGCGACCGTTCAGGCTGTATCAAATACTTCAGTTGAGGCAGTAAAACTTGCTGATGAAGCGAATAAGGAAGCGGATGAAGGCAAAAAAGTAATTGGCGAAACCATTGAAATGATTGACAAGCTTGCTGAGGCTGTCGAAAAAGCCGCGAGTGTTATTCAACAATTGGAATCAGAGAGCAATAATATAACCGTTGTACTGGATGTTATTGGAAGCATTGCTGAACAAACCAATCTGCTGGCATTAAATGCCGCTATTGAAGCTGCCCGTGCGGGTGAACAGGGAAGAGGTTTTGCTGTGGTTGCTGATGAGGTTCGCTCCTTAGCTGAGCGTACTCAACAGTCTACTCAGGAAATTCAGGTGATGATAGAAAGCCTTCAACAAGGTACCAAAAAAGCTGTAGGGGTAATGGCTTTAGGGAAAGAACAAGCCACTATAAGTGTTGTTCAAGTAGCAAAAGCAGGCAACTCACTGGACACTATTGCTGGTGCTGTTAATCTAATCTCAGAGATGAATAATGATATTGCAGGAAAAGCCGGGGAGCATAGCCAGGCAAGTAGTGAAATTAGTCAGAATGTGGCTAATATTAATGAAAGTGCTACACAAACAGCCGTTGAAACCAATGAACTATCTGATGCAAGTCGTGAACTGTCAGATATGGCTGATAATTTGCAGAAATTATTAAAGTCCTTTAAGGTCTAAGTTGGAACAACTGAACTTTTTAGCTTAAATAATATAAAGTAATACCATAAAGAAGTGTAATGTACTGCCCCCTAAAACAAATAGGTGCCAGATAGTATGGTTAAATGGTAGCTTTTCCCATACAAAAAAAATAATACCAAAAGTATAACAAAAGCCTCCTGCTAACAATAACCATAAGCCACCAACTTCCATGTTTTCAAATAGCGTTTTAGTCGCAACTATAATCAGCCAGCCTAGTATAAGGTACAGGACTAAAGAAAGTTTTTCAAAACGATCGGGGTAGCTAAATTTTAAAAAAATACCCAGAATTGCTATACCCCAAACAATGCTAAAAATGCCCCAGCCTAAGTTTCCTCCAAGAGCAATAAGCGTTACTGGTGTATAGGTGCCAGCAATTAGAATATAAATAGAGGCGTGGTCTAATAATTTAAAAAATTGTTTAATCTCTATATGCGTTATTGCGTGGTATAGTGTAGACGCGCCATACATCATAACTAATGTTGCACCAAAGATAGCACTGCTGGTAATAGTTAAAGCCGAGCCATGTAATGAGGCAAAAGCAACTAGCACAGTTAAACCTGCAATACTTAGCAGTAGGCCTACTCCATGAGTAATAGCATGCCATATTTCTTCAATAATTGAATATTCTTGTATGTTATTAGTCATTGCTAGACCCTTACTAGTTTTCTCTATTCTATAACGTTTTAGTGCTAAAATGTAATAAAAACTTGTTTCCTCTTGCTAGTAATTAAAGAATAGACTAATACCAACAAGGAAAGGTAAAATATTCAGAAATATTTTATGATCTTAAAAAGAAAGGATACAGCTAATTGTTTTCCATAAAAAATAATTATCAACAAATACAACAACGTATATTGTTAGCAGAGCAGCAAGCTAATAGAGTGGATGAGGTACAACTGCTGGCGGTGAGTAAGCGCCATACTATGGATAAAATTGTATCTTTGCACCAATTAGGCCAGTTGGATTTTGGTGAGAGCTATTTACAGGAAGCTATAGAAAAAATTGAACAATTACAACAATACCCCATAATCTGGCATTTTATTGGCCCTATTCAATCCAATAAAACACGCCCTATTGCACAGCTTTTTGACTGGGTGCATTCGGTGGATAGGTTAAAAATTGCACAGCGGTTAAATGATCAGCGGTACCAAGGTAAAACGGCTCTTAATATTTGTTTGCAAGTTAATATTAATACTGAAACCAGTAAATCAGGTTTTAGTTTAAGCGAAGTAAATTCAGCAGTAGAGCAGGTGATTAATTTGCCTCAATTAAAACTTCGAGGTTTAATGGCAATACCTAAAAAATCAGCTTATATTGATCAACAAAAACAAAATTTTGCTTTGTTAAAAGAAAAGTTCAATCAGTTGAATCAACAATTTTCACTGAATATGGATACCTTATCTATGGGTATGTCTGGTGATCTGGAAGCTGCAATTTCTCAAGGAGCGACTATTATACGAGTGGGTAGTGCTTTGTTTGGTGAACGAGATAAATAAAGAGCATCTAAGCTTTAGATTAATTGAAAATGCACCAAGGATATTGGATAATATAGCCTGAATAAAAAAATAATGGATAGATAAAAATAATGATCAATAAAAAAATCGGGTTTATCGGTGCAGGGAACATGGCCTATAGCTTAATTGGAGGTTTAATTTCCAGTGGTGGCAATAGCAATCTTATTTGGGTCAGCGATCATAATAGTAATAAGCGCGACTCAGTAGCCACTAATTTTTCAATTAATAGTTGCAGTGATAATCAAACCCTGGCCGCTACGGTTGATATTATTATCCTTGCGGTTAAACCCCAGGTTTTACAACAAGTATGCGTGCAGATAGCGACTTCAATAACAGCCAATCAACCATTAATTATATCTATTGCAGCAGGCATTAATAGTGACTCTATAGCAAGCTGGTTAAGCAAGGCTGAAATTCCACTTGCGATAGTGCGTTGTATGCCAAATACCCCCGCATTAGTACAAAGCGGTGCCACGGCCTTATATGCAGTTGAACAGGTTTCAGCTCAACAAAAAACCTCAGCAGAATCAATAATGCGTTCTGTGGGTATTACTGTTTGGTTAGAGCAGGAACAACAGATGGATGCGGTAACCGCAATTTCTGGTAGCGGCCCTGCTTATTATTTTCAAATAATTGAAATTATGGAAAAAAGTGCCATAGCAATGGGGCTTAATAAAGAAGTTGCTCATTTACTTGCAGTACAAACGGCATTTGGTGCAGCTAAAATGGTTTTAGAGAGTGAAGATAGTCCTGAAGTCTTGCGCAATAAGGTGACTTCTCCTGGAGGTACAACAGAAAAAGCATTACAAATAATGGCACAAGAAGGCCTGGAAGAATTGCTTATAAAAGCAACCAAGGGTGCTGAATTACGTTCTAAAGAATTATCAACCATGCTGGGTTCTGCCAGTTAAAAACATTTAGTAACAAAATCTGGATACTCACTTAATTATGACAAATTACTTTTCCCAAGCAGGCTCTTTTTTGGTCAGTACAATTATTGGCCTGTATATTACCATTGTTGTAATCCGATTTTTGTTTCAGCTCGTTCGAGCTGATTTTTATAATCCCTTATCTCAATTTATTGTAAAAGCGACTAACCCTCTACTTATGCCCTTGCGTAAAGTAGTTCCTGGTTTATTTGGGCTGGATATGGCAGCATTAGTTTTAGCTTATTTATTACAAGTTTTGGAGTTATTTTTACTGCTGTTACTAAATGGTAGTCCATTTTCTCCAATACTTTTATTATGGGCAGCTATAGGGCAATTATTATCCTTATTTTTATATATTTATCTTATTGCTATTATTATTCAGGCAGTGGTTAGCTGGATTAACCCTGGTAGTTATAATCCAATGATAGCTCTAATTACTCAATTAACCGATCCACTATTACGACCTGCACGCAAATTACTCCCACCATTTTCGGGTTTAGATCTGTCTCCTTTATTGGTTATTATTGCTATCAATTTGCTTATAATGTTGATCCCGGCTTTGTTTGGATAGGCCAATTTGAAGGCATAAAACTGATATTTAATAGGCCGTTATGTTAACTTCTTCATAAAAAATAGATATACTCAAGATAATTAGAGGAATTTTATTTCTTTTCTGCTATGCTGTAGTTCGTAGTTGTAGTTATTTTAAACAAACTATAACGGCAATATACAGACTAAACAGGTCATCTCTTACGGATAAAATCGATGGTTGCAGAGCAACAAGTAAAAGATAAATTTTTTGATCAGATTCATGCTTTTGGGCAATGGCGGTCCCAATTGGTAAATAGTATCAATAGATTCCAGGTCTGGTTAGAAAAAACAGGTCTGGATGATACCGATCAAAGCCTGCGTATCTATGAGTTGTTACAAACCTTAAAACAAGACCGATTAACACTGGCTTTTGTTGGCGAATTTTCTCGTGGCAAAACCGAGCTTATCAATTCAATTTTCTTTTCTCATTTTAAGACCCGTTTATTGCCCAGTGAAGCGGGTAGGACAACTATGTGTCCAACTGAAATTTTTTATGATGCAGAAAATCCCAAACCCTATTTAAAACTCTTACCTATCGAAACACGCTTAGATGATATGAGCCTTTCTGATTATAGAAAGAATCTGAAAGAGTGGACTCATATACATCTGGATGATTCATCTGCAAGCAGTATGATAGAATCATTTAATCAAATTACCCAAACTAAAAATGTCAGTGTTTCAGAAGCACGTAGGCTGGGTTTAAATGATGTGACCAAAGATGACAAAGGTAAGGAAAGAAGCAAAAATGAAATTGTTGAAATTCCCATTTGGCGTCAGGCCTTAATTAATTTCCCCCACCCATTTCTAGAACGTGGTTTAGCAATTTTAGATACTCCAGGGCTTAACTCATTAGGTAATGAGCCAGAATTAACCCTAAGTATGTTGCCCAATGCACAGGCAATTGTTTTTGTTTTATCCGCTGATACGGGAGTAACGCGCTCAGATATGGATATCTGGCAGGAATATTTGCGTAATTTCAGGCGTAAAAATAATAGAACAGGACTCATTATTGCGCTCAATAAAATAGATACCCTCTGGGATGATTTAAAAGACCCAATAGCAATTGATAAGGTTATTCAGTCTCAATGTGAAAAAACAGCTAAAACTCTTTCCGTTAATCAGGCGCAAGTTATTGGGGTTTCAGCACAAAAAGCACTATTAGCACGGATAAGAAATCAACCTGAATTATTGGAAAAAAGTAATTTATTAGCTATTGAAAAAATATTAGCCGAAGAAATTATTCCGCAAAAAGAACAACTACTAAAAAGTACCCTCTTAGCTGATTTAAAAGATATTATGTCCAATGATAAAAATATTATTGTGGATAAGTTTAAGGTGGTAAAGAAACGAGTAGATGAACTCAGTGCCATGAGTGGAAGAAGTGGTGACATGGTGCAAAAGTTATTACAAAAAACCCGTGTCGAGCAAAATAATTTCCAGAAAAATATGGAAAACTTAAATTCCAGCAAGCAAAAACTGGAAACTCAAAGAAAACAATTGTTTGCAATTATTAGTCTGGATAAACTGGATTTATTAGTCACTAAAACAAGAGACTCAATGAAAGGAAGCTGGACTACTGCTGGACTTAAAAATGCTATGAAAATATTTTTTGATGGCATCCAGTCCCTTACTGATGAAACTGAAAAACAAACGGAGCTTTCTAATCGCCTGATTAAATCAGTTTATAAACGTTTTAGTGAAGATACGGGGTATTCTCTGCTCAAATCACCTACACTGAATATTGGTAAACATTTAGTTGAAGTTGAAAAACTGCACGAAGAAGCGGATGATTATAGAAACAGCACTCTCACAACGATGACAGAACAAAGCTTTGTTATTAAAAATTTTTTTATTACCCTGGTTAGCCAGGCGAGGAATATATTCTTTTTATTAAATCGTGAAGCCGATGAGTGGCATAAGACCTCCTTAACTCCGCTAAGCAAGCAAATAAAAGTACATAGAAATGAGCTGAAAAATCGCATGGAGCAACTTAAACAAATTAATGATTCAAAACAAACTATTGAGTCTCAAGTTAAAAAAATAAAAAAAGAAGCTCTGCAATATTTTAATGAAGTAAAAGAAGTTGATCATATTATTAGAGTAATGGACGGTAATGTTAAGCCTCTTTCCTGAAATACACCCCTATGCACAACATACTATTGAAGTAGAACCTCCTCATAAACTTTATGTAGAGGAAAGTGGTTCGGCGGATGGTACCCCAGTACTTTTTGTTCATGGCGGCCCTGGTGCTGGAACAGAAAGTTGGAACCGTAGTTTTTTTGACCCACAATTATACCGTATTATCTTATTTGATCAGCGAGGCTGTGGTCGTTCCACTCCACATTGCTGTCTGGAAAATAATAGCACCGAGAAACTGGTTGAGGACATAGAAGTTATTCGTAAAAAACTGGGTATAAAAAAATGGGTCGTATTTGGTGGCTCATGGGGAGCAACGCTCAGTCTGGTTTATGCACAAACGCACCCAGAACAGGTACTAAGCCTAATTCTGCGGGGGGTATTTTTATGTCGCAAAGAAGAAATTCAATGGTTCTACCAGCAGGGAGCTAATCAAATATTTCCTGATTATTGGCAAGATTTTATTAAACCCTTAAATAAAACCCAACAGCAAGATATTCTGGCATCATACTATCAATTAGTACATGATCAAAACGAAGTAAAACAGCTTTCTGCGGCGCGTTCATGGTCTCTTTGGGAAGCGGCCTGTTCAACACTTCAGCCAAGTAAATCCTTGCGTTCTCATTTTACTCAGGCGCATACGGCATTGAGTTTAGCAAAAATTGAGACCCATTATTTTGTTAATGATAGTTTTTTAACAGAAAACCAGATTCTAAATAATGTGGATAAACTAAAAGATATTCCGGGGATTATAGTTCAGGGGCGTTATGATGTAGTCTGCCCGATAACCAGTGCCTGGGAATTACATCAGCAATGGTCTGGCTCGCGGTTGGAAATAGTAGTGAGTGCAGGACATTCAGCCAAAGAAAAAAGCATTACCGATGCGCTGATTCAAGCAACTAATGAAGTTGCTAAAGAAATTAACAAACTCTAATACGCAAACTATTTTTCTTTAGCAAAGGTTTTTATGATTGCATTAATTCAACGGGTAAAACAGGCACAAGTAGTTGTTGATGAAGAAACGATTGCTAATATTTCACAAGGCCTGTTAGTTTTTATTGGTTTCGAAAAAGCCGATACCCAACAACAAATTCCTAAGTTAGTGGATAAATTAATTAACTACCGTATTTTTGCTGATGATGAAGATAAAATGAATCTGAGTGTTAAAGCAATTCAGGCAGGTATTTTATTAGTTCCACAATTCACTTTAGCTGCAGATACCAAAAAAGGCTTACGTCCCAGTTTTAGTAGTAGTGCTGCTCCCCCAATTGCCCAAGAGTTATTTACTCAATTTAGCCAGCAATTATCTGCTAAACATGCTTCACTTGAAACAGGGCGCTTTGGTGCAGATATGCAGGTTTCCCTTATTAATGATGGTCCAGTAACTTTTATTTTAACTGCTTAACTCTGCTATAATAGTTGAGCTTAAAATAGCTCGATATTATTATAAATAATGATTTAAGTTGCTAAATTTAGCACAAATTATTTCTCCACCAACTCTTTTGGATGATTTTCCCCCATAGTCTTTCATGCTATAATCTGCCGCTCATAATTTATAATGTAGACTGAAAATGCCAAATAAATCACCAGATAATGCTTATAGCAATACTGAAAACAATAAAGCAGAACAGTGCCAGGGAGTAGAGCAGGCAATTTTACGTTTTGAAAAAATTATGATGTCACGTATATACGTGCAACAACGTTTAGGTGATCGTTTAAAATTAAGTATTAGAACAGGCATGGTGGTTTTATTCTTATTAGCCTCGGCTATTTTATTATTATTAGTTACCCTGAGTATTCAGGTCAGCCGAGTTGCAGATGTTGCTGATAATATGAGTAAGAATTTTTTTGTTATTTCTAAAAGTATGCAAACCATTAATCAATATATGGGCAATATGGAACAGCAAGTTGCTTTTTTACCTAAAATACAAGGTAAAACAGCACAAATGGGTGAGCATATGGTGTTAATGAATTCTAGCCTGGCTGCTATTAAAACAGAAATGATGCAGATGAAAGGTAACCTTTCACAAGTACAGACCAAAATGGTACGGATCTCTGGTTCGGTTAAGGATATGGATACAGAAGTGGGTTATATTTCGGGGCAGGTGAATCGTATATCAAAACCTGCTAATGCTATAAATAAAGTATTTCCTTTTTAGTTGTAATAATATGATTATAAATCAGGTAATAAAATGGTTGATGCCAAAGATGATGCATTACAGAATTCTGAGTTAGGTTTTCTGGTTTCTGCTACCTTACATAAATTAGAACATATATCTGATCATCATGTAAAAGAAAGACGAAAACACTTTCGTATTACCAATCTGGTCGTTTCTATTGTCTCTGGACTATTATTTTTGATTGCTGTGGCTAATATGTATTATTTGTATGATTTTTATAACAATACCATGCGCATTATTAGCACCACTCATACTCTTGATAATACGGTTTTAGATATTACGCGTACAATGGATGAAATGAAGAATAAAATGGTTAAATTTAATCAACATATGGCATCTATGCCAATTGTTTATAAAGATATTTCAGGCATTACCGCGGTAATGCCTGAAATGCAAAATTCTATGTCGGCATTACAAAACAATATCTATGAAATGAATAAAATAATGCGTTTTGTTAATCGAGATATACAATTAATTGATTTCCATTTACATATAATGACCAGAAAGGTCAGTAATATGGGCGTTAATATGTTTCATTTGGCCAGACCAATGGGGATGTTTAATGGAATATTACCCTAATCAGATAAACTATTTACATGTCCTTTATTAAACTGCCCGACAGCTTTAAAAGCTGGGAAAAACAACATTTTTTACACCCTCAGCTAGATCCGCAAATGCTTGACTTGTTATTGGATGCTAATTCATTAACTCAACGTGTTATTAAATATTGTGAATTCCGGCAAGCACAATTTAGTGTTAAGGTATTAAAACAAGAAACGGCTCTTCCAGAACTTTGTGACGCAAGAGTATTAAATATGAAAATTCGCCAATGGGCTTATTTACGCGAAGTGTTTCTTTATTGTGGAGATACCCCTGTAGTTTATGCCAAAACAATTATTCCATTGCAAACATTAACAGGCAAGCAGCGCTGCCTGGCGTTTTTAGGCAACCGACCGCTTGGAGCCTACCTGTTTTCTCAGCCCAATTTACATCGCGACCCGATTGAAATTGCCCAGATTAACCATCAGGGTGAGCTGTTATGGGCCAGGCGATCGGCATTTTATTTGCAGCAAAAACCCTTATTAGTATATGAAGTTTTTTTATCGGATTTGAACTGTAAGGCTGAAAACGGATAAAACTGCAATGCAATCTATTTCTTCATTTGTTCCCACACTAAAAAAGTCTAACTTGTATCAGTATTATTTATTAATGCGTTTAGATAAACCGATTGGAAGTCTATTGTTATTATGGCCCACTCTATGGGCTTTATGGATTGCAGCAGAAGGTTTTCCTCCATACTCTCTTTTGATTATCTTTACTCTGGGGGTTATTTTTATGCGTGCCGCAGGCTGTGTTATTAACGACTATGCCGATAGAGAGGTGGATAAACATGTACAACGAACACAGCAGCGTCCACTTACCAGCGGAAAAATAAGTACGCATGAAGCCTTGAGCTTATTTGCAATTTTAATTCTGATGTCTTTTTTCCTGGTTTTGTTTTTAAATCAGCTGACTTTTTTCTTATCAATAATAGCTATAGTTCTGGCTATTATTTACCCCTTTATGAAACGTTATACCTATTACCCGCAATTTTTTTTGGGGCTGGCGTTTAGTTGGTCAATTCCAATGGCCTTTGCTGCTCAAACTAATGCTCTTCCAAATATAGCGTGGTGGTTATATATACTGACTATTAGCTGGATTATTGCCTACGATACAATGTATGCAATGGTTGATCGGGAAGATGATTTAAAAATTGGCATAAAGTCAACGGCGATTGCTTTTGGTAAGGCGGATAAGCTAATAATAATTTTATTGCAGCTTTTTACTTTACTGGGTTTAAGCGTTTTAGGCCTAAGCCTGGGGATGAATCCAGCTTATTATTTTGGTATTATAGTGGCTCTGGGATTTAGCGTATACCAGCAATGGTTAATCAAAGAACGTGATAAATCCAAGTGTTTTCAGGCATTTTTAAATAATAACTGGTTTGGCATGAGTATTTTTTTAGGAATATTTTTTAATTATCTATTCATCTGATTGAGCCTTAAAGAGAAAAAATGAACATGGTTTTATTTTGCTTAAAAGAAAAAACAGTAGATAAAAAGACTTTTCATCCTTTGATTCTAAGTCTGGCTTTTGGCTTTTTGTTTTTTTCCCTTCCAGTTTCAGCAGATCGCATCCAAATAGCGGTTGCGAGTAATTTTGCAGGAGCAATTAAACATATTGCAAAGCAATTTGAAGCGGACACAGGTCACAAAGTAAACCTTATTTTAGGTTCTACAGGAAAACATTATGCTCAGATTGTAAATGGAGCACCATTTGATGCTTTTTTTGCAGCCGACACTAAACGACCTGAATTATTAGATACACAAGGTCTTATCCAGGCAGGAAGCCGATTTACTTATGCGATTGGAAAATTAGTACTTTGGAGCCCAAAAACAGCCTATATAAACCAGCAGTTGAGTATTTTAGAGCAAGCAAGTTTTCTTCATTTGGCTATTGCCAGTCCTAAACTTGCTCCCTATGGCAAAGCGGCTCAGGAAGTGTTACAACAATTAGGGCTATGGAAGAAGTTACAAGTTAAAATGGTTCGTGGTGAAAATATTAATCAGGCTTTTCAATTTGTTAAAAGTGGCAATGCAGAGCTGGGATTTGTGGCCTATTCTCAAATAATTAGTGCTAATAAAAAGATAGATGGTTCGTATTGGGTAATCCCTCAAAACAGCTATACTCCGATCAATCAACAAGCTGTTTTATTAAAAAAAAGTCAGGCTGCGGCTGATTTTTTATCCTATATAAAAAGTGCAGCAGGTATTAAAATTATTCATGATTTTGGTTATGGAACTCTATAGGTGTTAAGCGATGCTGATCTTGTTGCATTAGTTATTACCCTGAAACTTGCCGGGCTCACCACACTTATTCTTTTATTAGTGGGAACTCCAATTGCCTGGTGGTTAGCTCGAACTCAGTGGCGATTTAAATTTATTTTAGAAGCATTAATTGCCCTGCCGCTGGTTTTACCTCCTACCGTTTTAGGTTTTTATTTATTAATCAGCCTTGGCCCTCATGGCCCTATCGGCGGTTTTATCCAGTGGCTGGGTGGGCCTTCTTTGGCATTTAGCTTTACTGGCCTGGTTATTGGTTCTGTTTTATATACCATGCCATTTGTAATCCAGCCGTTACAAAATGCTTTTGCAGCGATTGGTGATCGACCCTTTGAAGTAGCTGCTACTTTACGGGCTTCCCCCTGGGATCGTTTTTTTACTATTGCAGTGCCCCTCGCTCGCCCTGGTTTTCTTACTGCCACGGTACTTGGTTTTGCCCATACCGTAGGGGAATTTGGAGTAGTATTAATGATTGGAGGTAATATTCCTGGTCAAACTCAGGTTATTTCCATAGCTATTTATGACCATGTTGAGGTAATGGAATACGGGCAGGCACATTGGTTATCAGGAGGATTATTGCTAATTTCCTTTATTTTATTAATGTCGGTATATGCATTAAATCACCGCTTTTTAATGATGAAAGCATAATGATGGATTCCACCAGCGAAGTAATTGTTCAATTAAACATTCAACGAGAAAATTTTACTCTGAATGTGGATGTTAAAATGCCTGCCAGAGGTGTAACAGCCATATTTGGCCCGTCAGGTTGCGGCAAAACTACATTATTACGTGCTATTGCTGGTTTAGAACCCCATTGTAAGGGGTTTTTGCAAGTAGCAGATAGTTTATGGCAGGATAAAAACTATAGCTTAGCTGCTCATCAACGCCCCTTAGGTTATGTTTTTCAGGAAGCCAGTTTATTTAGCCACCTTAATGTGGAGCAAAATCTGCAATATGGTGTTAAACGAGTAACGCACTCTTTGCATAAGGTTTCTCTTAACCATGCTATCGACCTATTAGATATTCGCTTATTACTTAAGCGCAAACCTCATCAACTCTCAGGTGGTGAAAAACAACGCGTAGCCATTGCACGTGCAGTAGCTCTTAGCCCTAAAATTTTATTAATGGATGAACCTCTGGCTGCTTTGGATTTAGCCCGAAAAAAAGAAATATTACCCTATCTGGAATCATTACATGATGTATTAGATATTCCTATTTTATATGTTTCTCACTCACCAGAAGAAGTCGCTCGTTTGGCTGATCATTTAATACTATTAGAACAGGGCAAAGTGATCGCCAGTGGAAATATACTAGAAATGTTAACTCGATTAGATATTCCACTGGCACATGGTGATGATGCAGGTGCATTACTTGAAGCCACAGTAGTTAATTATGATAAAAACTATGACCTAAGTTATCTGGAATTTGCAGCAGGGCAAATAGCCGTAGCTGGAAAAGCCTCTGGTGTTGGAGCTGCAGTAAGATTGCGTATAGCTGCAAGGGATGTTAGTCTGACTTTAGAATACCAATCAGGTACCAGTATTTTAAATATATTTCCAGTAACTATTATTGAATTAGTAGATGAAAATAGCGCTCAGATGATTGTTAAATTATCAGCGGGAGGCATTCTACTTTTATCTCGTGTAACACGAAAATCTGCTCAATTACTGGATTTAAAACCAGGCAAAGAACTTTATGCGCAAGTAAAAAGTGTAGCGTTATTATCTTAAATTTACATTGCTAAAAATCGTAGCGATTAAGTTTAAAGCAGCTTGCTCGCTTACTAGTGGAAAGATTATAAATTTTTTATGGTTAGGCTGCTCTATTTTCAGGAGCTTCTAAATACTTGTCTATCTGCACTATAAGTCTTTATTTATGAAGGAATTCTATCTATACTAAATATATCTATTTTAATTTTTTGGGAGTTATTCTATGATCCGTTTATTGTTACTACTGATTTTCAGTTTAACTCTGTTTGGTACAAGCATTAGCTGGGCAGATGCTGATAAAATTGGCAGTTTACGCAAAGTCTCTGGCGAAACCTTTGTTCAACGTGCAGGCGAAACTCAAACTATTAAAGCCGTTGATGGTTTGGCTATATATCAAAATGATTTTATTAGCACAGGCAGTGATGGTTCGGTTGGCATTATTTTTAAAGATGCAACTCGCATTAGCCTGGGGCCCAATAGCAAGTTAACGGTGAGTAAATATGTTTTTAATCCATCACAAAAAAAATTTTCCATGCTAACCAAAATGATGAGTGGCACGGCTTCTTTTATCTCGGGAAAAATTTCAAAATTAGCTCCCGATTCAGTGAGTATTGAAACGCCTGATGCGACCATTGGTAGTCGAGGAACCAGTTTTTTGATTAAAGTGGAGCAGCGTTAATGGTTACTTTTGCAATAGTTAGTTTGACTATTAGTATGGTGTTATTATTTGGTTTTCCTGCCCCCAAGAGCACTATTATTTTACTTCCCGATGCGGACGGTACAGTGGGTGAAGTTTCAGTTACTAATAAAACAGGTAGTCAATTATTAACTACGGCTTATACTGCTATTGAAGTGAAAGATGCCCAATCAGAATTAAAAAACGCAATAAAAATTGACCAAAAGCAGATTGAAAATGATTTTAAAGCGACCTTATCTGCCCAACCCGATCAGCTTAGAAATTATATTTTATATTTTATTTCTGGAGGCAGTGAACTAACTCCTGAGTCGCAACAAAAAATACCTGAGATAGTTGCAGATATCCGTAAACGCTCAATCTATGAGGCTTTTATTATTGGTCATACAGATACCAAAGGTAAAAATGATTTAAATTATAACCTCGGTCTTAACCGTGCTAAAACCGTAGGAAAAATTATAGATTCACATTTTCCTGATACCCATCATATTGAAATACTTTCTTATGGTGAAGGCAGTTTACTGGTTCCTACTGCTGATAATGTGAGTGAATCCAAAAATCGCCGTGTTGAAATTGAAATTCATTGAAAAATTTATCCCAAAAACTGCCTAAGTTTATTAGTGGAATATTTGTCACTAGTTCAGTACTACTATTATATTTTATACAGTTGCAGGTATTTACACATATTGAGTTCAAACTATATGATAGTTTAATTGCACAGCTTGAACAATCCGAGCCAACGGGCATAGTTACTATTATTGATATTGATGAACAAAGCTTATCTGAACATGGCCAGTGGCCGTGGCCGCGTTATAAGGTTGCCAGCCTGCTGGATAAACTGCAACAGATGCAGCCTCTGGCTATTGCTATGGATTTTGTTTTTGCAGAACCCGATCGCACTTCTTTAAATAGAATTCAGGCCGATTTGTTAGTTAATCATAAATTACCTCTGGATTTAGCACATATTCCTGCGCCGCTCCTGGACAATGATCAACAAATGTCCATAGTCTTAAATCATGGTCCTTTTGTACTGGGATATGCGTTTAACTTTGATAAACAACCCGCTCCATTAAAAATAGCACCAGATTTACAGCCTTTGACAATGTTATTTCATTATCAAGAAGATAATCTGGAAGAAAACCCATTAGCCTGGTATCAACCTACAACAGTAGTTAATAATATAGCTGCATTTTCTCAGGTTGCAAAAACAGCGGGATTTTTTAATGCCCGACCAGAAAATGATGGTATTTTGCGTAAAGTTCCACTGATAATGCAGTATCAGAATAAGCTATACCCTAATTTATCATTAGCCACTTTAATGACTGCTTTGCAAACCCAGCAAACTATTTTAAAGGTCTCATCAGCTGGTATGGAATCTTTAATTCTTGACCAACAGCAAATTCCATTAGATAAACAGGCAAATTTCTGGATACACTTTCGGGCGACAGATAAATCTGTATTTAATACTATCTCCGCTGCTAATATTCTTAATAATAGTATCGCTAAAGAATCTATAGCCAATAAAATTATTCTTTTGGGTAGCTCTGCAAAAGGTCTCTACGATATAAAATCAACTCCATACAATGCTATTTTTCCAGGGGTAGAAGTACATGCAACGATTATAGATAATATTATTCGTGGCGACTTTATTAAACATCCTAATTGGGCGGTTATAGCGGAGCTATTGTTAATTGTGCTGGCAGGGCTTTTATCCTTTGTAATTATTAGCAAATCAAAAGCATTAATAAGTTTAGTACTTAACTTTGCGCTAGTTTTATTATTAATTTACAGCAGCTGGAGGTGGTTACAACAAGGTGAATATATTTCAATCTGGTATCCCGTTTTGGCGGTATTACTCAATTTTATTATTGTCTCTGTCTGGCAATACTGGAATAAGGAAGAGAAACTATTGCAACAAACTATAGCATTAAATAAAATTCAGGAAAATGCTTTAAATATGTTAAAGCAAAGTAATCTTAAACTTGAAAAAGAAAGTTTAAGCCTGGAGAATAGCCAGCTTGAGCTGCAGCAAAATAGTTTTGAGCTAGAACAGCAAATTGAAAAAAATACCGAGCAACTAAGCAAGGCCTTTTCAGCTCTAGATCGCTCCAATCAGGAAATAAATGATAGTTTATTATATGGTGCTCGAATTCAACGTTCGTTGTTACCTAAAAATAGAGTATTTAATGACTTATTTAAGGACAGCTTTATTATCTGGGAGCCAAGAGATAAGGTAGGTGGAGACATTTATTTTTGTTCTAGAACCGATTCTGGTTTTGTTATAGCCGTTATTGATTGCACTGGGCATGGTGTGCCAGGTGCATTATTAAGCATGATAGCTATTGCAACCTTAAAGAAAATTATTAAAACAGATGTTGCTGAACATCCTGCAAAAATGCTAAAGCAGCTAAATTATTCGGTAAAAACAACCTTAGGTCAGGAACAGGAAAATGCAGTAGCCGATGATGGATTAGAAATTTCCTTATGTTATATTGATATTGAAAATAAAATTTTACGCTATGCTGGAGCAGGATTACCGCTGCTATATATACAAAATAAACAACTGCTACAAATTCGAGCAGATAAACAAAAAATTGGCTATAGGCAATCCAGGCGATCAGATATTAACTATGAGTTTAGTCAACATCAAATCCCCATAGATCTGCCGACTCGGTGTTATTTGTATTCCGATGGATTAGTTGATCAGGTCGGTGGTGAAAATTTTTTTCCACTGGGTAATAAACGCTTTAAGGAATTTTTGAATAATAACTATCATATTGATTTTAAAAAACAAAAACAACAACTGGAAAGAATGTTAATGGATTATCAGGGCACTCAAAATCGTCGTGATGATATAACTGTGATAGGATTTTATCTTTAGCGTTATATTTTTTTTTTCAAAAAGCTATAATGTTCAACAGAGTAGTTGTTTATAAATTATGGAAGGGATTTATTATGTACGGAATATCTGTTGATATAACTAGCAATATGCAAGAAGCAGAAGAAAAAGTTATTGCTGCACTTAAAAATGAAGGTTTTGGGGTATTAACTGAAATTGATATTAAGGCTGTATTGAAAGAGAAAATTGATGTGGATCGTAAGCCATATAAAGTACTAGGAGCCTGTAATCCAGTTGTGGCAAATGAAGTACTAAACTTATTACCAGACGTGGGTCTACTTTTACCATGTAATGTTGTTATTCGTGAATTAGATAATGAACAGATAAAGGTTTCTATTATTGATCCAGAGGCGATGTTTAGTGTGGTAAATGATGATCGCTTAACGGATAAGGTTGCTGATATTAAAGCAAGATTTGAACGTATTATAAAAGAAGTTGGACAATAAATGACTCACAGTCCAGTTATTCCAGTTATTCTATCGGGAGGCACAGGCAGCAGGCTCTGGCCACTTTCACGAGAATTGAATCCAAAGCAGTTTTTGCCCCTGGTTTCAAAAAATTCTATGTTGCAAGAAACGCTTATTCGTTTACAGGGAGACTCCCCTGTTAATAGCGAAAATGATCCGGTGGTTGTTTGTAATGATGCCCACCGTTTCCTGGCAGCTGAGCAATTACGTCAAATAAACTATAAAAAACCAGCAATTATTCTAGAGCCAGAGGGAAGAAATACCGCCCCTGCTATCTGTGTAGCAGCAATGCACTTATTATCCCAGTACCAGGACCCAATAATGCTGGTTTTACCCGCAGATCATGTTATTGCCGATGTAGACAGCTTTCATCAGTGTTTGACTCAGGCTATAAATCTGGC
Organism: Pseudomonadota bacterium; assembly: GCA_045047105.1. Classification (GTDB taxonomy): domain Bacteria; phylum Pseudomonadota; class Gammaproteobacteria; order GRL18; family GRL18; genus JADGAU01. The sequence goes on from JASFYQ010000168.1 coordinate 19,855, forward strand.
TCAGCAAGAAAAACTGGTAACCTTTGGTATTGTTGCTAATAGCGCTGAGACAGGTTATGGCTATATTCAACAAGGCGATTTAATTGATGCTGAAAATAAAGGTTACGCGGTAAATCGTTTTGTAGAAAAACCAGACCAGGCAACGGCTCAAAGCTATTTAGATAGTGGTAATTATCTATGGAATAGCGGCATGTTTTTATTTCGCTGCTCGGTTTTTATAGAAGAATTAGAGAAATTTCAGCCTGAAATGGTCAAACAATGTCGTTTGGCACTAAAGCTTAGCAGTATAGATAATGATTTTATTCGCCTGGATGCTGAAAGCTTTACACTCTGCCCGGCAAACTCAATTGATTATGCGGTAATGGAACAAACCGATCGTGCAGTAGTTATTCCTCTGGATGCTAATTGGAGCGATGTAGGAGCATGGGATGCCCTATGGGATATTGGTGAAAAAGATCAGCATGGCAATGTCTGTAGTGGCGACTTGTTATTAGAAGATGTACACAACTCCTATATTCACGCAGATTATCGTTTAGTTGCCGCTATTGGCATGGATAATTGTATTATCGTTGAAACAGCCGATGCTATTTTAATTGCAGATAAAAGTAAGGCGCAACAGGTTAAATCTATTGTGCAACGATTAAAACAACAGAAACGAGAAGAAGCCATGCTGCACCAACGGGTTTATCGTCCCTGGGGTAGTTATGAAACACTGGATGAGGAATCACGTTTTAAGGTAAAACGCATTATTGTAAATCCTGGCTCTACCTTATCCTTACAAATGCACCATCATCGTGCTGAGCATTGGGTAATTGTTAAAGGCACAGCTAAAATTACTCAGGGAGATAAAGAATTTGTTCTAACTGAAGACCAGTCCACTTATATTCCATTAGGTATGACTCATAGACTTGAAAACCCAGGAGTTATTCCACTGGAAATTATTGAAATACAATCGGGCAGTTATTTAGGTGAAGATGATATTGTCCGTTTTAGTGATATCTATGGTCGAGTTGAAGGTGGTTTAACAAAATCAGATGCTAAAAAGGAATTATAATAATGAGCAATGATAACTGCCAGGCAGATGTTGAACCAAATCCCGAACCTGTAGAGGAAAAAGATAAGCAACCGATTTTTAGCCTTGAATATGCAGGCAGGTCTATTACTGTATTAGGTACTGCTCATGTTTCCAGAGCCAGTGCTGAAAAAGTAAAAGAGTTACTCTCAACAGGCGAATATGCAACAGTTGCAGTAGAACTTTGTCCCAATCGTTATACCAGCATAGTTAATCCAGAAAGCATGGCTAATATGGATTTGTTTAAAGTCATTAAAGAGGGTAAAACCTTTATGGTAATGGCTTCATTAGCGCTTGGTGCTTATCAGCAAAGAATTGCCGAAGAGTTTGGTATTGAGCCTGGTGCAGAAATGCGTATGGCACTTGATCAAGCAAAAGAGCTTAAGGCAGAAGTTGTTTTAATTGATAGAGATATTGGAGTTACCCTCAAACGCGTTTATGCCAATGTTACCTGGTATAAAAAAATGATGATTTTTAGCGGTTTAATTGCCAGTGTTATTAGCCGAGAAGAGGTTAGTGAAGAAGAAATTGAACGGCTTAAAGAAGGGGATATTTTAGAAACAACTTTTGCCCAGTTTGCAGAGCAGGAAAAGGATTTATTTGCCCCTTTAATTGATGAGCGTGATCAATATATGGCTGCTCGACTAGAGGAAGCCGTCTTAGAGCATGACCATAAGGATATTCTTGCAGTAGTAGGAGCAGGGCATCTACAAGGTATTAAATCATATCTGCAAAAAAATATAGAAAATATAAATAGCTTAACAGATACGGATGCTCAGACTACTGATAAAGATAGATTAGCAAAAGTAAAACAACTTATTTCTCATTTAGAAGAGATTCCAAAGAAAACCAATGGGTTAAAATATTTTCCCTGGTTAATTGTGATCTTAATACTTTTTGGTTTTACTCTTGGTTTTCAAAAAAGCTCAGAATTAGGCTGGCAAATGGTTATGGATTGGGTGCTGATTAATGGTGGCCTTTCAGCCCTAGGCGCATTTATAGCAACGGCTCACCCAATTACGGTATTAACTGCCTTTGTTGCCGCACCGTTAACCTCGCTAAATCCAATGGTGGGTGCAGGCATGGTAACCGCCGCTACGGAAATATGGATCCGTAAACCCAATGTAGGTGATTTTAGCAAGCTGCGAAAAGATACCACTTCTATAAAGGGCTGGTGGAAAAATAAAGTAGCCCGAACCTTTTTAGTGTTTTTCTTTAGCACTCTGGGCTCAGCTATTGGTACTTATGTTGCAGGATTTAAAATATTTGAAAGTTTAATGTAGCCCAGGCTCTAAGCTATTTTTTTCTGTTACAACCAAGAGCAAATTATAAAAAAATTTGCTAAAAGTTCTGGAGTATAAGAAGTGAAAAAACTTATTGGTTTATGTTTTGGTCTATTTTTTCTGGCTACAAATTGCTTAGCAAGCGAAATAATAGGCGCGGGCAGTGCTGAGCCTAATGCAATCTCCTGCCCTGAAAAACGCTTAAGCATGTGTACCAGAGAATATAGACCCGTGTGTGGTTTAAATCAAAATAATGAACAAAAAACCTACTCAAATGCATGTACTGCCTGCTCAAATAAACAGCTTATTTCTTATCTGCCTCTGGCCTGTCCTGAACGTATATTATCCGCAGATGAGCTAACTAAATTATTTTCAGGCAATACTTATGTTGCTCTTATTCCATCCAGAAAATTAAAAATGACCGTTTATGTTGATCCTGACGGTACTATGAGAGGCAGGCAAAGTGGGCATAAGTTTACGTCTAAATGGGAAGTTAATAATAAGGGTGAAATTTGTGTCAGTTATAGAGACAAAATGAGTTGCCGCATGGTTATGGAACAAGAGGGTGTTTATAAAAAAATAACACACAATGATAAGGGTGAAAAAGTGGTATTAGTTATCTATCAATCATTTGCAGCGGGTAATATTCATAATTATTAAGGGAAAAAGGGCTGATTTAGCCACTTGTAGTAGTTAAAGAATTATAAATTGCCGGTATAAATTCTTTACTCTTAAACTCCACCATAGATAGCAAAGTTTTATTTTGTTAGATGCAGGCGGTTATTCGCTGTGGCGTCATATAAACTGCCAGAGGCATATTTGTGAAGAATACTTGTTACTAAAGTTTGATATGGTAAACCTTCTTCTAGTGCTCTTCGTTGAAT
>JASFYQ010000169.1:0-17154 GCA_045047105.1 Pseudomonadota bacterium
TGGATGTACGTGAACCATGGGAATATAGCATATGCCATATTAAAGGTGCAGAACTTGTACCTATGCAAACTATTCCAGCACAACTCAATAAACTTAATCCAAAACAGGAAACCATAGTTATTTGTCACCATGGTGTGCGCAGTAGAATGGTAGGCCAATTTCTTGAACAAGCTCAATTTGATAAAATAATTAATCTTTCCGGAGGGGTTAATGCCTGGGCACAGGATGTAGACTTAAATATGACAAGTTATTAGTTTTTCAATTACATTGATATCAAAAAACTGCCTTGACGGATCCAAAAACAACTTTATAAAAGATACAATTGCTTATTAATAATATATTAGTACATAGCGTATTAATATGTTTTATCGGTAATTATTTTTTCATTCCTGTATCTGTGGGAATGACAGGCTGTATATCTTCTATACAACAGCCCTAAATTATAAGTAACATGGAAATATATGAAATAAAATAGAAAAAAGTGAACTATCTAACATAATAATCAAAAAAAATAGTGTTATTAAGCTATTTATTCACTGTAAAAAACAAAACTGAATATTAAATAAATTTTATTAACAGTGATATATGACGTTTTTTTTAATAAATATGTGTTTTTTTTAAATTCTATTGTTTTTAGTTAACTTCATAGTTTATGATAATCCATAATAATTTTATATCTATAATGAATATTCATTTTTATCCCCTGCTAATTTAATTATTTCTCAGGTTTTACTAATTAAGTGCAGCTCAGGAGGTAATAGCTTTTGTTAAAATTTTTAAAAGTAATTTAGAATATATGGAAATTAAACACCAACAACTTAATCTATTATACTCAAATACCCCCCTGGCAATCATTGGAAATTTTATTGCTGTTAGCATAATAATTTTGATCCTATTTGGAAATGTTCCAGAAATCAGTCTGGTTATTTGGAGCACTATGATTCTTTTAATTCTATTTATAAGATCTATCAGCTTATATCAATATAAAAAAAACCAACAACAATCTAGCATAAATTGTAATCTAAATTTATGGCTGAAACTACAACAGGCAAGTGCTTTTATTACCGGTTCATTATGGGGTTCTAGTACCTATTTTGCTGACTATTTCCATTCTATAGATTATCTTCTAATGATGGCTGCCGCCGGATTTATTTTAGCAGGATCGGCCATAGTAACTCTTGGAGCTATGTTTTCAACATATTTAGCTTATTCATTACCGATGTTATCAATTATTGCTATTTCCATGTTCACATCTAATGGAACTGCCCATTTTGAATGCGGTATTCTGGTATTATTAGGTATAATTTTTACTACAATTTCAGCCTATAGATACAGTAAAAATTCACATGATATTTTAGTCAGAACTTATGAAATTAAACAGGCTAAAGAAATTATTTTACAACAAAATAATTTCTTAGAGCAAAAGGTTAAAAAAAGAAGTCAGCAACTATTAATTGCAAGAGATGATGCTATAAAAGCGAATAAATTAAAATCAGAATTTTTAGCTAAAATTTCACATGAGATCCGCACCCCAATGCATGGGGTTATAAGCTTTGCCAATATGGGTATCAATAGATCAGAAAAACTTACCTCGGAACAAAATTTAAAATATTTTTCAAATATAAAAAAAAGTGCTATGCGTTTAATGGGACTGATTAATGATTTACTTGATTTAGCAAAACTTGAATCAGGTAAGATGAAAATGGACTATCAACAGTCGTCACTTTTAAAAATTACAGAAAACTGCCTTGCTGAACAACAAATACGTTTAGAAAATCTAGTTATTGAGGTTTGCATTCACCCCAATAGTATTACTGAAAATAGCTTTTTTGATCCTTTAAAAATAAGTGAGGTAGTTAGCAATTGTTTATCAAATGCAATTAAGTACTCTCCTAAAGGCACAACTATAGAAATAGTTATATTATCCACTGAGATTAAAAATATTAAACAACAACCCATTCCAGCAATACAATTTTCTATACATGATTATGGTATTGGCATTCCAGATAATGAATTTGAACTAATTTTTGATAATTATATACAATGTAACAGTAAGGTAAACGATGAAAATAAAGGCACAGGCCTTGGTTTAGCAATTTGTAAAAAAATCATCTCCTTACATAGTGGAAATATTTGGGCAGAAAACCACCCGGAAGGTGGAGCAATTTTTAGCTTTGTTATACCGATTAATCAAGAATTAAATTGAGTTGATGAATTATATTAATAACTATTATTAAATGGCATTTCCAATATTAGCACCTATACTTGAGTGAAAAGTATATTTATTAAAAGATAAAGAGGCATCTTTTTTGGATACCACCGTAGTGGCTGCTATAGAGCTAAATTTTCATGCCATATTTGTTATGCTATTAGTTGGTATCGCTCTGGTTTTATTTTCTAATGATAAAATTCCTCTGGCAAGTTCCAGCTTGCTTATTCTGGTTGTTTTGATTTTATTTTTTCAAATTTTTCCCTACACATCTACACATGGTTTAACTATAAAACCAAAGGATTTTTTCTCCGGTTTTGGCCATGAAGCATTAGTAACCGTTTGTGCTCTTATGATCGCAGGTCAAAGTTTAATTGTAACGGGAGCTTTAGAACCCGTTGGTCGTTTTCTGGCTAAGCAGTGGACACAATACCCCACACTCACATTTTTACAAATGTTAATTGTTGGGGCTGTTTTAAGTGCCTTTGTAAACAACACCCCAATCGTTATTTTATTATTACCTATTCTTATCAGTGTATCCTTACGTACCTCAACTGCTGCATCTTCAGTATTAATGCCTGTTGGTTTTGCGACGTTAGTTGGCGGCATGAGCACCACTATTGGTACATCAACAAATTTATTAGTGGTTTCAGTCGCTGCTGATTTAGGAATGAAGCAATTTGGCATGTTTGACTTTATTCTACCCGCCATGATTGCAGGTACAGTAGCTATTCTTTATTTATGGTTAATTGCTCCAGGCATTACTCAACTAAGAGAACCTCGATTAAAAAATACTTCTGCGAGGCTATTTTCTGCCCAATTATGCATTCAGGAAAAAAGTTTATCCATTGGTAAAAAACTCTCTGATCTGATTGAGTTAACCAGTAATCATATGGAAGTTCAACAAATTTTAAGAGGTAATGAGAAAACCACACTGGTTCCTTTGCCCGATGTACTATTAAGAGAGGGGGATAAATTATTAGTTCAGGATAAACCAGACAAACTTATGGATTTTGCCAAAATTCTAGAGGCAAGGCTCTATTCTGGTGATGAACCAGTAGATGAAGAACATCCGTTAAATGAAAAAAATCAGCAAATTTCTGAGGTAGTGGTGATACCTGGTTCAACCTTAAATGGTAGAACTTTAAATCAGGTACGCTTTACCGATCGTTATCACCTATTAGTGCTTGCATTACATAGAGCAAACTTTTGGAAAAATAGGCCCCAAAGTATATATGCTAATGAAGTTATATTAAAACCTGGAGATGTACTTTTAGTACAGGGAGCCAGACAAAGAATAAAAAAATTAAAAATGAGTCGTAACCTGTTGGTATTAGATGCATGGTTAAGCCTGCCTCACTCATCTAAAGCACCGATTGCTCTATCCATTATGTGTTTTATTGTATTAACTGCTGCTCTGGGCATATTACCTATCTCAGTAAGTGCCATAACGGGAGTTTTATTAATGCTTATGAGCAAATGTTTAACCTGGCGTGATGCCAGTCGTGCTTTAAGCGCTCCTGTAATTTTAATTATTGTTACCAGTTTAGCCATGGGGATGGCATTGGTAGAAACGGGAGGAGCAACGTTTCTGGCACAATATTATGTACAAGTAACACTGGGATTGCCAGCTTCCTATATTATCAGTGGTTTATTGCTACTTATGGCACTACTCACTAATGTAGTTTCTAATAATGCAGCTGCAGTTATTGGAACACCCATTGCTATGAGTATTGCCGAGCAACTTTCCCTACCAGCAGAACCTTTTGTTTTAGCCGTTTTGTTTGGTGCGAATATGAGTTTTGCCACACCTATTGCATATCAAACCAATTTATTAGTTATGAATGCAGGGAATTATACTTTTGGGGATTTTGTTAAAGTAGGTGGGCCATTAACGGTTTTATTATGGCTATTATTTAGTTTTTTATTACCCTGGTTGTATAATATTTAATGCACAAACGTTTAAAGTATATTAATGATTTAATAGCAATTATAGGTATTAAATAAATTATAAGGAATTTAGAAATGAAAGTATTAAAGCATTTATTTGATGCCAATTTAAAATGGGCAACTTCTATAAAAGAAAAAGATCCCGAGTTTTTCTCACAATTATCTGAACAACAGGCTCCAGAATATCTTTGGATTGGCTGTTCCGACAGCCGGGTTCCTGCAAATCAGATAGTAAACCTGGCTCCTGGAGAAGTATTTGTACATAGAAATATTGCCAATGTAGTAGTACACACTGATTTAAACTGTCTCTCAGTAATACAGTATGCAGTGGAAGTTCTTAAGGTAAAACATATTATAATCTGCGGTCACTATGGATGTGGCGGCATAAAAGCGGCTCTTGAAAACCACAAGCATGGGCTGATTGATAATTGGTTACGCCATATTAAAGATGTATATCGTTTTAATGAGGATAAATTTAAAGGGCTGAATCACGAACAAAAATTAGATTTACTCTGCGAACTCAATGTAAAAGAGCAGGTCATTAATGTATGTAACTCAACTATTGTACAAAATGCATGGAAACAGGGGAAAACTCTTGCTATTCATGGCTGGGTTTATAGTATTAAAAATGGAATTCTTAAAGATCTGGATACTTGTATTACCTCAATAGAAAAATTAAGCTCTTTAGACTAAATGAGTACTGACTAAAACTTATATTAGGAAACACAATGAACCCCGCTTATTTAATTGGAAATATCACCATTAAAGACTCTGAAAAATGGTCAGAATACCGTGATAAAATCCCCGCAACTTTAGTTACATGGGGTGGAAAATTAGTTTTCAGAGGCAAAAAAGTAGATACTTTAGGCGGGGAACACAAGCATATAGATAATGTAATCATTCAATTTCCAGATATAGATGCACTGAACAACTGGTTTAATTCCCCAGAATATCAACAATTAATCCCCATTCGTAAGTTAGCAGCTGATGTAGATCTGGTCAGTTACCAGGCTGAAAATTAAGTCATGTTTACTAAATAAAAACGTAATCTCCTACCCAATAACATCATTTGCAGGTATTTTGATAAAAGTAATAATGCTATGATTTATTCTCATTTTATTGGGGAAATCAATGGAGCAACTCACCGATCTTAAAGCTATTTTATACTCTAAACGAGCAAATATTTATTATTTAGATAAATGCAGAGTAATGCAAAAAAATGGTCGGGTCTTATATTTAACAGAGGAAACAAAGCAAAACAATTATTGGAATATTCCTATAGCTAATACTACGGTAATTTTATTAGGAACCGGTACATCTATTACCCAGGCCGCGGTAAGAATGTTAGCTTCGGCTGGTGTGTTAATAGGCTTTTGTGGCGGTGGTGGTACACCACTCATTGCAGCAACCGAAGTAGAATGGTTATCACCACAAAGTGAATACCGCCCCACAGAATATATTCAAGGCTGGTTAAGTTTTTGGTTTGATGCTGAAAAAAGGTTAAAGGCTGCAAAACTATTTCAGCAAGCAAGAATAAAATACTTACAACAAGTCTGGACAAAAGACAGAGATTTAATTACAGCCGGATTTTATCTTGATGATATTGATATATCACAGTCATTAAACAATTTTAGCTCAAAAATTGAACAAGCCTCACAAGTATCCAGTTTATTATTGATTGAAGCACAACTCACTAAAAACCTTTATAAATTTGCTGCAAACTGTACTAAACAGAACAGTTTTGTACGCCAACATCAAAATTCTTCAGACTTAGCAAACGATTTTCTAAATCATGGAAACTATCTCGCCTATGGCTTAGCCGCATCCACTTTATGGGTATTAGGAATACCCCATGGTTTTGCACTAATGCATGGTAAAACTCGTAGAGGAGCATTGGTATTTGATGTGGCAGACTTAATTAAAGATGCACTTATCCTACCCTGGGCTTTTATCTGTGCTAATGAACAAGCCACAGAGCAAGAATTTAGACAACAATGCCTGCAAGCATTTACCCATCACAAAGCTTTAGATTTTATGTTTGACGAGGTTAAAAATATTGCCCTACAGGGTGAGCAGCTATGATGGTGACTTTTGTTTCTCAATGTGAGAAAAAAGCCTTAAATAAAAGCAGACGTGTATTAGATGCCTTTGCCAATAGAATAGGCGACAGAACCTGGCAAACGGTGATTACCCAGGAAGGTTTAAATGCAGTTAAAAAATTACTTAGAAAAACCGCTTCAAAAAATACCGCTGTATCCTGTTTTTGGATTAGGAGTCGTAGCCGCAGTGAATTGGTCTGGATTGTGGGGAATCGGGATAAATTTAATCAGCAGGGGATAGTGCCGGTGAATTTTACGGATAAAGAGGTTAAACATTATAATGATAAATATAATTTCATGATGTTAGTTGTTATGAAATATGCTGTGCAAATAGCAGCTTTATTCCATGACTTTGGGAAAGCAACAATTTTGTTCCAAGATAAACTTGATCCAGAGAAAAATACACAAAATTGGGAACCATTTCGACATGAATGGGTATCATTTCGTCTGTTTCAAGCATTTGTATATAATCAAACTGATAAAAAATGGCTAAATGATGAACAATGGCTAAAAAAATTGAGTGAAATTGAAAAAAACAATTTTCCTGAATGTTATAAAGATGGATTGGACGATGGAAACAGCCCACAAATTCCAGACTTGCCTCATTTTGGACAAATGGTGGCATGGATGATTTTAACCCATCATAAATTACCTCTTTATCCTGCCTGGAAAACTAAAATTATAAATAATCCAGAATTACGATATATTGACCGATGGCTTAAGCATGAACTGAATGCTTTCTGGAATTCTCATAATTGTCATGATGAGAATGAACAAGACAGAATTAAACAAAATTGGGTGCTAAAAGATTTACCCACTCAAAGCATTCAATGGCGTTGCAAAGCTAGCATTATTGCATCTGAAGCCCGTGTAAAACTACGCACATGGATTAATCAGGACATTAATTGGCTGCATGAGCAACTTTTTACCACTCATTTGTCTCGTCTGTGTTTAACCCTGGCGGATCATTATTATTCAGCACAAGAAGAAACAACAGAAGAATGGCGTAATACTGATTATAGCGTTTATGCTAATACACATTGGGTTGATGATAAAAAACAGTATAAGCAACAACTGGACGAACATCTAATTGGTGTTGCCCACCATGCAGATAAAATTGTACAAGCATTAGCACGACTCAATGCCAGTCTTGATTCTTTAGAATCAAAAAATGAACTAACAGAAAACGTGGATACGGTTTATAAGGAACAGTTTGGCTGGCAAGACCAAGCACGAAAATTGACTGAAGGTATTGGCAAAGAAAGTATTCAAAATGGATTTTTTGGTATTAATATGGCTTCTACTGGAAAAGGTAAAACGCTGGCAAATGCTAAAATCATGAATGCACTGGGTAAAACCACTGGTCGTACCCGTTTTAGTGTTGCCTTAGGCTTAAGAACCTTAACCTTGCAAACAGGCAAAGAATACCAACAAAAACTAAAATTAACCGATGAAGAACTAGCCATTGCCGTTGGAGGCACATCTATAAAGCTGTTGTTTGAAAACCAGCAAAGCGAGAAACAAAAACAAAATAAGGAAAAAGAAACAGGAAGTGAATCAGCAGAAATACTCACTGATCCTGATTTATATCTTCATTACAAAGGGAGGGTAACAGAGCATAGTCTGTATAGATGGACACAAAAAGACAAAAAACTGGAAGGTTTACTACAAGCCCCTGTATTGGTCTGTACTATTGATCATCTGATTTCCGCTACTGAGGGTACAAAGGGGGGCAGGCAAATTCCAGCAACTTTACGCTTATTAAGCTCAGATCTTGTACTCGATGAACCCGATGATTTTGGACTTGATGACTTACCTGCATTATGTCGATTAGTACATTGGGCAGGGCTATTGGGTAGTCGTATTTTACTATCAACAGCAACCCTGCCTCCTGCTTTAACCTATGCACTTTTTCAAGCCTACCAATCAGGATGGTCACACTATGCAAAGGCTAATTTAGAAAACTGGAATGGTGAAATTCTATGTGCCTGGTTTGATGAAGAATTAAAGTCTAAAAAAGATTTTCATCATGGTTGTTATAAAGAATTTCCTCAATTCGAGAAAGCTCACCAACAATTTATTGATAAAAGAGTTAAAAAATTAGAAGCCCAACCCGTTAAACGACAAGCTAAAATTGTTAAAGTTGAACAGTCAGAATCCAGTACGATTAAAAGCATAGCAAAAACAATACAGGAGCAAACACTGCAATTACATCAATACCATAGTCAAACCTGCAATAATAAAACACTATCCATTGGTTTAGTACGTATGGCAAATATTAAACAGTTGGTTGCAGTTGCTAAAGCCTTATTACAAATACCCGTTACAAAAGAAAGTACTCATATCCATTATTGCATTTATCACAGCAGTTACCCCTTGGCTGTACGAGCCTTTATTGAAAAACAATTAGATAGGGTTCTAAACCGAAAAAATGAGCAAGAAATCTGGCAACGACCGGAAATAACAGAAACAATAAGTAAGTACCCTGACATCCAAAACCATATTTTTATTGTGCTGGCATCACCTGTTGCTGAAGTCGGGCGTGACCATGATTATGACTGGGCAATAGTCGAGCCAAGCTCCATGCGTTCAATCATTCAGCTGGCAGGGCGTATTTTAAGACATAGAAATAAATTGCCCAAATATCCTAATATTGTGTTATTGCACAAAAACTATAAGGCACTCACACTGAATAAAGAAAAAATTTGTTTTGAACGACCAGGCTTTGAGTCACAAGAACTAAAAATGACAGACCATGATTTGTTTAGTACTTTAGAAAAAGAACAATATGAAAAAATTACGGCGATACAAAGAATTAAACTGCCTGATCACTACAAGGAATTATCAAAAACTAATCTTATTGCTTTAGAACACCATGCCTTGTTAAATAAATTATTTACAACAACTAATGCAGCTAAATTATGGTGGAAAAATAAACCACAATGGTGTGGCGAATTACAACGTCAACAACGCTTTAGAAATTCAAAAACAGATGAGCCTTATTGTCTATGGATAAATGATATACATTCATCTCCCACCTGGAAATGGAAAAATGAACACGTCAAACCAGTAGAATATGGGGAGGGAATAATTCAAATTAATCCAGTTGAATTAAAGTCACATGCTAAGGGAAATAGTTTTTGGTTTGACCAGGATAGCCTAAGTATTTATCAACAATTAGCCAAAGACTTTAATTGGACTTTGGAAGGTGTTAGCAAGTTTTTTGGTGAAATCAGGCTGATTGAGTATGAAAACAGTACACAGGAATATAACTACCACCCCAATTTGGGTGTATTTCAGGAAATAGAAAAATAAAATGTGCAAAAATAGTAACTTAGTAAAAATTGATAGCCAGTTGATACAATATAAGATTTTTACTATCAGAAATTTATCGGTGATGATTGACCGCGATCTGTCAGAACTTTATAAAGTGGAAAATAAAAGATTAAATGAGCAAGTTAAGCGTAACCTCAGTAGATTTCCAGATAAATTTCGATTTCAACTGACGCTAGAAGAAAAAAATGAACTGGTCGCAAATTGCGACCGCTTCAACTCTCTGAAATATTCAACAGCCTTACCTTATGCTTTTACTGAGCAGGGCGTATCCATGCTTTCGGCTGTTTTACGTAGCGAAACAGCTATAAAAGTTAGCATCCAGATTATGGATGCCTTTGTAAATATGCGTAAGTTTATGATCAATAATGCCAGTATTTTCCAACGTCTGGATCACATAGAACATAAACAACTCATCACTGAAACAAAATTGGATAAAGTTTTTGAAGCCTTGGAAGCAGGTGAATTAAATCCCAGGCAGGGGATTTTTTATGATGGACAAATATTTGATGCCTACCTGTTTGTGAGCAGGCTAATAAAAACGGCCACACTGGATATAGTATTAGTTGACAATTATATTGATGAATCCGTACTAAAAATTCTTAGCAAGCGTGGCAACGAGGTGAAAGCTATTGTTTATACCAAAAATATAAGCAGTACTTTGAGGCAAGATCTGAGAAAACACAATCAACAATACCCTCCAATTTCTATCAATAAATTTAACAAAGCACATGATCGCTTTTTAATTATAGATAAAAAAACCATTTATCATTTTGGTGCATCACTGAAAGACTTAGGTAAAAAATGGTTTGCATTTTCAAGGATGGAGCTGGATACCACAGAAATTTTAGAAAAATTAAAAGCAGGAGCAGAAAATGAGTGAGAAAATAATCACTTTAAATAGTTGGCAAGAGATCATAGTTGATTTTTTAAATAAAAAACGTGAAATTGAAGAAGAAAAATATCTAAAAGAGCAAATTAAAAAAGCTGGTGAAGCTTTTAAAAGGCAAAATTATTTTAATGATGACAATATCCAGAACTTTTTTGATGCAAAGAAAAATAAAAAAGAAAAAGGTGAATCTGCTTTAAATTTCCAACGGAGAAAAGCAATACAAATATTTACCTTTGATTGCATTCCTGATGAAATAAACAGGTATAAGGAGAAAAAGAATTATCTAAGAAAAAATACTGCTATTTGTAAAAAATATATGCCACGTACTTGGCTTACAATAAATTCAAAAAATGCTGCAAGTGTAAGTTTTGCAACACACGTTATTAAATTAACACATTCAAAAATTGATAGTCCTTCATTATTTGATTGTATTGATGAAAAAGATAATCGATATATGACAACTTCTGCACTACAAGCAAAAATTATTGATGGTGCCGTTGCGGGTAATCAATTTGCCCCTATTTTTCAGTTCCTCGAATTGGAGTTAAGAGGGGAGAAATTAGCATCAAAATTTTCATCTGAAAATGAAATACTTCGGCCTTTTACAGATAGTGATGAAGAGATTCTTGAATGGAATAATCATTTCAAAAAAGCATTAAGCAATGAAAAAATAAGCACGCATACTTTGGCAAAGCAGTTTTACTTTCCTATAGATGGGCATATCACAAAAGAAAAGTACCATTTGCTTTGCAATGTAATATCCTCTTCTCTTGCTCATACCATGTATCTAAATATATTTCCTGAAGAGCAAAAAAAGATCAAAAAAAGCCGAGAAAAAGGGGAATTTTCAAGCACCCCATCTATAAATTTCATCCAAACAGCACACCTATGTGTTACTGCAAGCAATCACAGCAATGCATCCCAGTTAAATGGTAAACGAGGAGGAAGGCTTTACCTATTTTCCACCCAGCCACCCATTTGGCAATCACAACTAAAACCACCAATCGATAAAAAATCCTGTTTTGATAATTTTTATAATACCAGCATTAAAACTGAATTAAATTATTTGCGTGATTTTTTATTACGATTTAAACATCTGGATCTAAGCATTAAAGATCCAAAACGTAAACAATGGTTGGAAAAGTGGGTAAATAACATTATTGATGAATTGTTATTTTACGCTGCTTCTATCCAAAACCTTCCATCAGGCTGGTCAAAAAATAAAAAAATTAAACTTAAAATCGAGCATCAATATTTTCTCGATCCATATCGTGAAGAGACTGAATTTCAATCAACTCGTAAAATAAGCGATTGGCAATCCGTTATTTGCAATGATTTTGCATTTTGGCTTAATCGTCAATTAATTGGTCAAGATAAGCAATTTACACCCAAAAAGGAACATCATTTAATGTGGATAAAATTACTGGAAAAACCACTTAGAGAGTTTATGGAATCCATAGAACAGGACATAAAACAAGTAAGCAAGGAGGCGGTATGAGCCAATATATCCTTATTAACCGTATTCGTGTTCAAAATGCTAATACTATTGCTGGTTTTACCTGGGGCTTTCCTGCAATTACTCATTTTTTAGGTTTCACTCATAATTTAGAGCGAAAGATGCACGGTAAAAATAAAAGTGAAAATGAAATTAAAGATCAGAAATATGCTGACATCAATCTAATGGGCTGTGCCGTTATTTCCCATAAACAGCAAGTTCATACTTACCAACCTTCCTATGATATTGAATTTTCACAAACTAGAAATTCTCCTTATTTAAAAAACCATGATAAAACTGCAACACCTCCCGTTATTGAAGAAGGCAAAATGAATATGGAAGTCTCTTTGCTTATTGCTTATGAAGGCTATCTTGGTGAAAATAGAATACAAGATTTTTGCCAATGGTTAAAAAACACCTGCCTCTGCCAACGCCTTGCTGGCGGCACCATTTTGGATATAGCTGATATTGATATTTATAGTATAGACGATGAAACCAACACGAATCTAAGAAAACTCACTCGTAAATTATTGCCTGGGTTTATATTATACGACCGTTCTATTTATTTAGAAAATCACTTTCAAGAATTACAACAGCAAAACCCTGATGCTGAACTATTTGACGCCTGGATGGATTTTATTGTTTTAAAACAAAAAGCCAGACCCCAGTCCAATTTAATCAGTCAGCATTTTTACCAATTAACAAAAAATAATCCTGATAATATTCAGTTTCAACAATTACTGTTCTTGTGGGAAGAGCATTTAAAGCAGCCCTATCAGCAAGAAACTATTTCAACAGAACTGATTACTTATTTTAGCTTGTTTGCAGAAGATAAAAAATACCATCAATTACTTAAACAGT
Source organism: Pseudomonadota bacterium (assembly GCA_045047105.1). Lineage (GTDB taxonomy): Bacteria > Pseudomonadota > Gammaproteobacteria > GRL18 > GRL18 > JADGAU01. Next base: position 12,840 of record JASFYQ010000169.1, read on the forward strand.
GGCAAAATTATTGTCAACCAGGTGATAAAACCAGTGCGGTGTGGGAGTATATAAAAAAACCAGAATTAGGTTTTCTTGTACCGATTATGGTGGGTTATAAAGCAATTTCCCCCGTTTATAAAAATCATCAAGTGACCAATACTCGTGATAATGAATCTGATGTTTGTTTTGTCGAAGCCGTGCATAGTATTGGTGAGTGGCAAAGTATCCATCGAATAAAAACTGCAGAGGAATTAAGTCACTCACTATGGCATTACGATTATCAAGACCATTGGTACTTATGTAAACAACTATCACAACTTAATTACCAAAGCCAGGAAGATATATTAGAAGTTCCAAGCAATGATTATATTTAACCAAAATATTTATTTGTAAACCCAAAGGAGTACAAAGTTATGAGCAATACGACAGACAATTTAATCCTTCCAAGTCTGCTTTCATTTGAAAGAAAAATAGAAACATCTGACGGTTTAATGTTTTCTGGTAACTGGAGTGATACCGAGTTAACGGGGCAACCAGATAGGCAACAAAATAATAACAAATGGAAACCAGTTCTTATTACCAAACGCCAAAACAGGTCAACACAGAGTGCGGCAGGTATTGATGATACTAAAAAAATAGAGCCGAATCCCGTATCATCGGATAGTGACGATGCAAATTTGCCTATTGCTCAAGATACTCTTAAATTAAGTTTTACACTTAGATTTATTGGCAATGTAGGCCAAGCCTTTGCCTGTAATGCTCCAACTTTTTCCAAAGCTGTAAAAAACAAAGTGACAGCGTATGTAGGTGAAAATGGTACAGGACTAGAAGAACTGGCTTTTCGGTACGCTTATAATATTGCTAATGGTCGTTTTCTTTGGCGTAATCGAGTAGGTGCAGAAGAAATTTTTATTTCTGTAAAAATTAATGGTAAAAAGGATCCAATTGAATTTAATGCCTATAACTTTTCACTCAAAGATTTTAGTAAAAATCATGACAATGATAAACTAAAAATATTAGCAAAAACCATACAGAAGGGACTTAGCGGAACAGAAGATGATTTTGTATTTTTAGAAGTCAATGCCTTTGTGAAATTGGGCAAAGGTCAGCATATTTTTCCATCACAAGAAATGAATATGGGAGAAAAGAAAAAAGTATTATTTCAATTGGATAAATGTGCCGCTATGCACAATGTTAAAATAGGTAATGCCATTCGCACTATTGATAATTGGTATGGTGATAAAATGTTAATTAAAGTAAAAGAGGGTAAGAAAGATAAAGCTGTCTCTGTTCCAGTTGATGACAAACAACCCATTGCTATTGAACCTTATGGAGCTGTAACACAGCATGGTCGTGCCTACCGCCATACCGAAATTGACTTTTATACCTTGTTGTTAAATTGGCTAAACGCAGAAGATGAGGATAGCATTGATAATAGTGTTAAAAACTATGTCATTGCCAACTTAATTCGTGGAGGTGTATTTAGTCAAGGTGGCGATAAATAAGGACTTATTATGAAATACTATCTCGACATCACCTTATTGCCAGATGCAGAAGCCAATTTAGGTTTCCTATGGCAAAAGGTTTACCAACAAGTGCATTTGGCTCTAGTTGAAAATAGTTTTGAATCAGATGAAGTTTTTATCAATCAAGATGGAAAAGAAGAAAAAATAAAAAAATCAAATATTGCTGTTTCTTTTCCAAAATATAATGATAAAGAATTCCCTTTAGGTAATAAGCTGCGCTTATTTGCACCAACGGAGGAGATATTACAACAGTTGGGTATCACTAAATGGCTAAACCGTTTAACCGATTATACGCATTGCACATCTATTAGAGATGTTCCATCTTCTGTTGAACAATATGCATATTTTAAACGAAAACAGTTTGATACCAACCTTGAACGATTAGCCCGTCGAAGAGCTAAACGCAAGAATGAATCACTTGAACAAGCATTATTATACTATGTGGATTTTAAAGATAAAGAATCAAAGTTACCATTTATAAATATGATTAGTTTATCTTCAGATAAGGACATAAATTTTTCACAGAAAAAAAGATTTACATTTTTTATAGAACGAGAGCTTGTTAAGCGAGCAGTAGGGGGAAAATTTACCTGTTATGGCTTAAGTAATCGGAAATTAGATGGGCAAGCTACTATTCCCTGGTTTTAGTCAGAAAATAAAGAGGTGAATTTATAATTACGTACATAATAAATGTACAAAAAAGTACTATCATGTAGCAAGTAAAAATTACAGATTTAAGAGCACATTTACCAGATTACTTAAAATTGGATATTTTGACCTTTATTTTTTATGCTCTTTAACAATTAAGTAAAATCAATAAGTTACAACACTACTATTTTTCATTGGTAAAATTGAAAAATTTACTCTAAAGTATTGATGTGACTATTTTTTTGTGATTAAATTCACTGTTCACTGCCGCACAGGCAGCTTAGAAATATGTGCTTACCGTTCATTATTTCTTGTGTTTGTTCACTGCCGCACAGGCAGCTTAGAAATCAATAATATTACCGGTAAGCTTACCTTTTAAGTTCACTGCCGCACAGGCAGCTTAGAAAGGTTATCGAACTAGATCTGGTAACGAGTTATAGTTCACTGCCGCACAGGCAGCTTAGAAAAGTAGTGTCATTTGCATGTGATATTTTGACCCGTTCACTGCCGCACAGGCAGCTTAGAAAAAATACCAAAATTTTGGATAATTACAGAGATTGTTCACTGCCGCACAGGCAGCTTAGAAATCCCGCACATTTTAAAGCCCGCTCTTTAATCAGTTCACTGCCGCACAGGCAGCTTAGAAATTTTCAACCGTCATTTGACATATTCTCTCACCGTTCACTGCCGCACAGGCAGCTTAGAAATAGAACAACAGGTGCGACCATCTAATCAATGGGTTCACTGCCGCACAGGCAGCTTAGAAATCAATAACTTCAACAGGCTCAACCTTTTCAACGTTCACTGCCGCACAGGCAGCTTAGAAATCAATATAATTCAATTTTACTTGCTAGTGTATGTTCACTGCCGCACAGGCAGCTTAGAAAACTAAAGAAGTAAAGCAAGGCATAGCAAATAAGTTCACTGCCGCACAGGCAGCTTAGAAAACATTTTAAAACCCTCTTTTTATTTTAAATAAGTTCACTGCCGCACAGGCAGCTTAGAAAGCCATGACCGCGACTGACAAAACCGGCACGAAGTTCACTGCCGCACAGGCAGCTTAGAAATATACGTTAATTATAAAAGCCTATCATTTATTGTTCACTGCCGCACAGGCAGCTTAGAAAGCTTTAAAATACATTTTAAGTGCGTCATTAATGTTCACTGCCGCACAGGCAGCTTAGAAAATTAGAGCATTACATTTATAGGCAGTTAATAGGTTCACTGCCGCACAGGCAGCTTAGAAACAGCAAAAGCACCGCCAGCTTGGGGTATGTTAGTTCACTGCCGCACAGGCAGCTTAGAAAAAGCTAGCACCATTCAAATTAGCATTATTCAAGTTCACTGCCGCACAGGCAGCTTAGAAAAGCGGGACTTTGGAGGGAAGCCAGAAGATTAAGTTCACTGCCGCACAGGCAGCTTAGAAAATTCAAATTAGCACCATCCAAGCTAGCACCATGTTCACTGCCGCACAGGCAGCTTAGAAAAAATTAGCACGATTCAAATTAGCATGATTTAAGTTCACTGCCGCACAGGCAGCTTAGAAACAGAAAAGATGTAATTGTTACAGGTGGCGCAATGTTCACTGCCGCACAGGCAGCTTAGAAAGTTGATAGTGATATAGAGTTAATTTAGTAAGAGTTCACTGCCGCACAGGCAGCTTAGAAAGCTCTGGTGTGATACCAGTCACACATTCTGGTGTTCACTGCCGCACAGGCAGCTTAGAAAGTAATGATTCTGTTGCGATGATTCAATGGGCGGTTCACTGCCGCACAGGCAGCTTAGAAACCCGTAGGATTTTCTTTAATTGCATTGATTAAGTTCACTGCCGCACAGGCAGCTTAGAAAGATAACAGTAGATTTAAAAGATACATCAACGCGTTCACTGCCGCACAGGCAGCTTAGAAAAAGTTGGCAAGAGCGAGTTGATAAAGTAAAGGGTTCACTGCCGCACAGGCAGCTTAGAAAGCTTCCCGGTTGTCTGGTACCAAGCCATCTTTGTTCACTGCCGCACAGGCAGCTTAGAAAAAACGGTGATTTGTTTCATAGGCTTGGCAATTGTTCACTGCCGCACAGGCAGCTTAGAAATGAAAATAATAATGTATAATGCCAGGTTCAATAACTCTTACATCATTGGTTCTTATTTTTATCTAATTGAT
>JASFYQ010000170.1:0-12944 GCA_045047105.1 Pseudomonadota bacterium
TTATCAGCGGATCCTGAAGCAGCTGATCAGGATGCATCCTTACTGCTGATGAAAAATGGTCAGATATTATTATCTTCCTTTGCATGGTTTCCTCTACCTGCACGCCTTGCTCCCTTATTAAGGGAAAAAGGTGTGAGAATTAGTGGCAGCCCGGATGGCAGCGGCTGCCATTATATTATGTGGGGAGGTTTTACCCGCATTTCTACCGATCAGGGACGCTCCTGGTCAAAGCACAATTATTTACCACATCTGCCTACAGCAAATGATATTATCCCTGATAAAAGACACTCATCTGGCGGGCCTGTTAGAGGCCAGGCAATTGAATGTAAAGGTGAAATTTTATTACCAATTTATAAATACCTGGATACATTTAAAACAGACACCTGCCATCTATATGTATCTAAAGATAATGGACAAAGCTGGATCTATCGATCAGCCATTGCAGCCGATCACCGCCAGAAAATATACTTTCAGGAGCCGTCATTAATTAGCTGTGATAATGGCAATATTATGGCATTTTTACGCACTGCAAATGCAGGAGACCAGCTCTATACTGTTATATCAGCAGACCAGGGAAAAAGTTGGAAAAACCCTGTTTTACGTGAACAAGTCATTGGTCATCCCACTCATCCATTAAAACTAAAAGACGGGCGGATTTTTATTAGTTATGGATACCGCCATAAACCCTTTGGAATTCGTGCTCGATTAATGGATAAAAATGGTCAACAATTTATTGGCGATGAACTCATAATTCGAGACGATGCAAGCTGTGGTGATATAGGTTATCCCTGGGCAGTACAATTAGAAAATGGTGATATATTGGTAGTGTATTACTTTACTGCTGAGGATGGAATTCGTCATATTGCAGGAACAACCGTTGCTATAGAAAATATTTAGCCTGGAGAGGGATGCTTAAAGTGAGCTAATTATTTTAAAATCTGCCTTTCAACCTGAAAAACTTCAGCTGCATAGAGGCCAAATTGAGCTCCTCTTAATTTAGCCATATGTTCAATAGCCTGATAAGAACGGGCATGTGGAAAGTCTCTGATTTCTTTATCGTATATTCTTAAAGCCTGTTGTTTTATAGCTAAAAAATCAGTTATATCAACAACATGGTTCGGCCTGAATGTTTTTTGATTAGAGCTATTCCATTCAGTGCTTGAGGCCACTTCAAAACTATATATTTCCCGCACAAAAAAATCAGGAACAGGCCTGCAAGCAGTCATAACGGCACGATAAACTAATTGGTGATCTAAATTTAAGTCATCAGAAAAATGGGTATAAATAGTACTGGGTTTCTGTTCAAAAATTACTTTTTCTATAAACTGAACTAAATCAAGAAATGGCAATACATCCAATCTTTGATCAGCAAAACCTAAAAATAGAACTTGTTGCAAACCCAATAACTGCTTAATATTTTCAGCATTTTCATAACGCCTGGAGATAGCAACCGATTGCGTCTCTATTGCTAATCGTGATGTTTCACCATCAGCCACATATAAAACAGCCACTTTATCACCCTGATTAATGTGTTTGGCAATAGTACCTCCACAACCTATAATCTCATCATCCGGATGCGCAACTATCACTAAAATATTTTTTATTTCATTTTTTTTTGACATAAGACTATTCTATTTTTTCAAATCTGACCTGAGCTTGCAATTGCTGATCCGATGACAGCTGCGCTTTTTCAAAGTGTAAACGATATCCGCCATAATCAATATATGCTTTGGGGTAAGATGGAGCATCTAACATACGAATATGATCGTAAACTTGCATAAGAGTTAAATTCTCGGGCAAAAGACTCATGGCTGCGGTTCTACGTTTAAAGTTAACGACTTCACCTTCACATTGTTGAGGCACGGCTTTTAGCTGTTGGATTATTATCTCTATTATCATTTCAAAAACCAGCTGACTGGCTTTTATATATAACTCCTCAGCATTGCCCTGTTTAAGTGATAAGTCCCTTTTTAAATAAATATCCCCGGCATCCAGCTCTTTAGTACAGCGCAGTGCAGAAATTTTAGTATTATATACTCCCCTGCTAATCAGGTTCTGTAGAGGACTCCCCCCGCGCCCATAGGGTAAATCGGTCATATGAAAAACAATACATTCATAATTCTGAAAAATCTCTTCCTTTATATAATACGACCAATGCGGAAAAAATATTTTAAGGGGATTAATTTGATTGATTTTTTCTAAATTAACATCATCTTTTTCACTGATTAAAAACCACTTATCCGCCGAATTATTTTGTAGCTTATCAAACAAATCAAAATTCCATTGCTGGCTGGTTATGATTAAATAATTCATTTTAACTGATAAATCCTTAACAACAGATAGGTAAGATTAAAGAGTCTCAGTGTATCATAAGCAATAAAATTATTTTTTATTGTTATCAACTGATAAAACACTATAAAGTATCAGCTTATTGCAATTGTGAAATAATCTGTGCTGCCCGTTTAGCTCCATTACCATCAACGCAGGATATTGCTAATTGGCTTTTATAGGCTAAATCATCACTACTAAGAGAGTCTGTAACAGCGGCTATTATCCTATCAATATTCGCCTCTTTTCGACAATCCACAAAGCTGCACCAGCCCAGTTGTTGATGTTCTTGAACTGCAAGCTGCTGATTGTCGGCAATTAATGTAAAAACACTGGGAACACCACATTTTGCCAGTTCAAAAACGGTAGAGCCAGCAGCAGATATTGCCAATTTTGCATTAGCAAATAACTGCTCCATATGCTTTTCATTATGCCGATAATTAATATTAAACTGGCTACAAAATTGCTCTATTTGTAAGTGATGTTTACAACTTGCCCCAGTTACTACAATCAAAGGTAAAGCACTAAAATTCTGATGTATTTGTTTAAGTATGAGCAAGGTCAGTTGATTCATATCTGAGCCACCCATGGTAAGAATAATATTTTTCCTCTGTACATAAGGCAACAAATCAACCTGATTAAAAACGCTTCTCATTAAAATATAAGCGGGGCCAAGATATTTTTTTGCCCTGGCTGCATATTTTTTATAAGGTAATTTATCTGCGCTGCTAACCGGGTTAAATATCACATCGGCAAACAGATATCCCCTATTGCATTCATCATCTAATAGCACCAGATTATTTGCAACTTTAGACAATTTTTCTAGCTCTATACTCGTTATATCATAGTTATCTACAATAATTGCCTGATAAAAGGATTTTTTGATCTGCTCAATTAATTCACTTTCATTTTCAAGATCAATAATCGCGTGCGGAAAAAAATCCTCTCGCTGATGACAATGTTTTACAGCAAAAAAACTTTTAATACCTAGCGCTAATAATTCATCTGCAAGAGCTTTGCAGCGCATAAAATGCCCAAGCCCCATTTTAAAACCACTATCCAGTCGAAAAATAACTTGTTTTTCTACAGCAGACATTTAACTAATCAAATCCCAACTTAGAGCAGTACCTTTAGTTACTGATTGTTTAAGCTTTTTACCCAATACGTCGGAGAAATGTTTTGGCTCCAAACCAAAACCCGGTCGAACAATTTTAATGTTTTCATTCGTTAAAATATCACCCATTTTAGCATCTTCACTGATATAAATTGAGCGGCGATATTTTTTTGAAAGTTGCTCATTTTCAGTACCGCCATAAACCACTTTCCCCACAGCATTAAATACTTTTTTTGACTCTTTTACCAGACTAGCCAGCTCTTTTGCATCAATAGAAAATTCAGCATCAACTCCCCCTGCATTTTTATCTAATACAAAATGTTTTTCAAGTAAACAAGCTCCCAGAGCAACACTGGCAAGAGCAACGGTATTACCAATACTATGATCAGAAAGCCCGATAGGATAATTAAATTCAGCCTGCATATCTTTTATAGTTATTAAGTTACTATCCAATGCATTTGCAGGATAATTACTGGTACATTTTAAGATTATAATTTGAAAGTTATTTTGCTGCTCAATGGTTGTAATTGCCGCCTGTATTTCGGCTTTGGTGGCCATTCCAGTTGAGATAATAATCGGCTTACCCGTTTGAGCTACTTTTTTAATTAAGGGCAAATCATTATTTTCAAAAGATGCAATTTTATAACAGGGCACATCTAAAGTTTCTAAAAAATCAACCGCACTGGCATCAAACGGAGAGCTAAAAGCACACATTCCCAGTGATTGAGATTTTTTAAATAGAGCTTCATGCCACTCCCATGGAGTAGCGGCTTTTTGATAGAGTTGATGTAAATTATCACCATGCCATAAACTATCTGTTTCACTGATAATAAAATCACTGCTTTGGCAATCCAGAGTCATGGTATCTGCAGTATAGGTCTGTAACTTAATTGCATCCACTCCTGCAATGGCTGCGGCCTCAATCATTTGCTCTGCTAATTGATAATCCTGCTGGTGATTGCCTGATAATTCAGCCACAATATAGGGCTTACAATTTTCACCAATTTCTACATTATTAATTATTATTTTTTGCATAACTATACGACATATTATTTTATTATAAATTTATAACTCGGGTGAAAGTTACTTGGAAAATGAGTTGGTTAGAAAATCAGTAAACGGTATAATTGATTATAACGTGTTCTATACGAATTTTTAAATATTGAATTAAACTATTCAAACATAGAGCAAAATATGAACTTTTAAATAAACAGCTTGTCCAAACTAAAATTAATTAATAATCATGGCAACAATTGAAGATAGAACTATTGCTTTGGCAGCGATTGCCCAGGCATGTAAGCAAGTGGGTCAAATAGCCAATCAGGGTAAATACGATCAAGATATTTTAACAACAGCAATTAAGAGTATATTAAATACCGAGCCCAGTTCTACAGAGGATATTTTTGGCAGTATACATGCTATTCATTCTGGCTTACGGATTATTACAGAGTATGATTTTAATAAAAATATTAAGGACTCAGGATTTGATTCAAATTATTTAGGCCTTACAAAATATTTAATTACTTCATTGTCTTTAAGCCGAAAACTATTAAAAAACCAGAAAATGTTAGCAAAATTGTCTAACGGCATTGATAATGCTAAAAAACAGAAACAACAACTTGAATTTCTTACTCCGGATGACCCGTATTCATCTGAAAAAAACATCGTTGCTAATCTGGCAGGATTATATCAGGGAACGATAAGTACTATGAGCCCAAGAATTCTAGTAGCAGGTAACCCGGTATATCTGGAACAGGCAGATAATGCTAACCGAGTAAGGAGCTTATTATTAGCGGCTATTCGTTCAGGTATTTTATGGCATCAATTAGGTGGAACACGATGGCAATTGTTATTTCAGCGTAAAAAAATAATTGCAACTGCAAGAAAACTTTTAAATCGTTATAACTAAGAGAATTAGAAATTGATTACAAGGAAAACCAGATAAATGAGCTGTTTAGAACAAATTTTACAGGTAAAAGAAACCTTAGAACAAAAGATAGTAGGACAAAAAGCTTTTGTTAATAAATTAATAATTGCCTTATTAGCCGATGGCCACATTCTGGTTGAAGGAGCACCTGGCCTGGCTAAAACCAAAGCCATTAGAGAATTAGGCAATCTATTACAGGCTGATTTTCACCGTGTACAATTTACCCCGGATTTATTACCCGCTGATTTAACAGGTACAGAAATTTATCGTCCACAAGACGGCAGCTTTCATTTTCAGCAAGGCCCCTTATTTCATAATCTGGTATTAGCCGATGAAATTAATAGAGCCCCCGCTAAGGTGCAATCGGCATTACTTGAAGCAATGGCTGAGCATCAGATTACCGTAGGTCGTGAAACTTATCCACTATCTAAACTATTTTTAGTTATGGCAACCCAAAATCCGATTGAGCAGGAAGGAACATATCCCTTACCAGAAGCTCAATTGGATCGTTTTTTAATGCATATCAATGTGGATTATCCCGACAGTGAAGCCGAAAAACAAATTTTACATTTAAACCGCCAGGAAGCCAGTGAAGAGAATCAATCATCTACAAGCCCGGCTAAAATTGAAAAACTCAGTCAGGAAAGTATCTTTGCTGCCAGACAGGAAATTTTAGATTTGCATATGTCTGCAGAAGTGGAAAATTACCTTATATCCATTGTATTAGCAACCAGAAACCCCGAAGCGTATGATAGCCAATTACAAAAATGGATTAACTACGGAGCCAGCCCCCGAGCTACCATTGCTTTAGACCGCTGTTCCAGAGCCTATGCCTGGTTAAATGGTAAAGATTATGTTTCTCCCAGTGATATACAGGCAGTAGCCCCAGATGTATTGAGACATAGAATTCTGCTGTCTTTTGAAGCCGAAGCAAATGCAATTGATACAGACCATTGTATCAGCTCTCTTTTATCTCATATTGCACTTCCATAATTAAGAACATAATAATAGCTAGCTATTAATTATAAAAAAACTGTATCTATGAAAGCCTGGAATACTCTTTTTAATAAAAGACAAAGCTCAAAAAATCAAGCAACTATTAATCGGCTAAAAGTAGATTTAGACGAATTAATAGCCTTGCGTTTTCATTCTCCCGGACTGGATTTATCCAGCAGTTTTTCACGTTCTAAAAAAGCTTTTTCTGCTTTATCCGGTGGGCATTTATCCCCTTTTAAAGGACGTGGACTAGATTTTGATGAGGTTCGCCCCTATCAGGCGGGAGATGATATTCGAAATATCGACTGGAATGTTACTGCCAGAACCAATAAAGTCCATAGCAAAATATTTAAAGAAGAACGTGAGCGCCCTGTTTTTATAGTAGCTGACTATCGTAATAGTATGCACTTTGCAACACGAGGCTCTTTAAAAAGTGTTCAGGCTGCTCGTTTTGCCGCTTTATCTGCCTGGATAGCCGCAGATCACCATAATCGAGTGGGAGGTCTGGTTTTTACCGATAAAGAGCAATTGGAATTACGCCCTAAAGCAGGATATAAAGGCGTATTAAAACTGCTACGTTTATTAGGCCAAAGCCATCAGCCACAAATATTACAACAGGCTACAACCAATCAGCAAGCTACACACTTTGATAGTAATTTATTATTTCAACGCTTAAAAAAACTGATTAAACCCGGCAGTTTAATTATTTTTATCAGCGATTTTAACTTTATCAATCAAAAAAATATTCACCTGATGCAATATTTATCTCGCCATAGTGATATGGTTGCCAGTTTTATCTACGATCCACTCGAGGTTGAATTACCCCCTCCGGGACAATATGCTATAACCTCTCAATCTGCAACTTCTGGCAAAGTTATAAGTAACAATGAATTTACCAGTATTGATACCAGCGAAACAAAATTCAGACAGGATTATCGTCTGCAATTTATACAAAAAGATGCCTTTTTAGAACAAAATTTTAATCAGCTGGGCATACATTTTAATCGTTTTGCCAGTAATCATGATGTAGTAGATATTATGAAAAAGTTTTTAGGCCATAGCAGCAGAAAAGCGCGCATAGCCCAGAGTAGAGCTTAAATATAAGAGTTTATACAATAAATAACAATATGACACCAGACCAGTTAAACGCTCTAGCGAATACACCACCTACCGCCCCGGCTAATATGAACCTGCCGCATAGCCCTATGCCGGGAATGCCTGCTGCCGGGCAAAATATTGATAATCAATTACAGGCCCTGGCAGATATTCACCTGCCTGATCCTATAATATGGTGGCCGCCTGCTCCGGGCTGGTGGATAGTTGTGCTGGCAAGCATTGTTTTTGTTTATATAAGCTATAGGCTAATCAATAAAAAGTTAAAACAATCCCAGTTTAGAAAGCAGGCAAAAATAGAGTTGCACAATATTCAACGCTATTGGAAAAAACAACAAAACCTGGTATTGAGTGCTGCAAGTTTATCGGTATTTATACGTCGTATAAGCCTAACCGAGCAAGAACTACGCTGTAAACAAAAGCCCAATCAAAATTTTAGAAGCGATATTGCCTCATTAAGTGAAACTCAATGGTTAGCTTATTTACAACAACAGCCTGGTATGCAGAAAATAGGCTCAGACTATAAAGAGCTGTTAATCCAATTGCCCTATCAGGATCCTCTACTGCACTTTGATATGCAGGAGCAACAACAATTGGCTAAAAAAATGGATGTGCTTTTATCCGCTATTGCAGTTTGGATAAAAAAAGGATTTAAAGATGCTTAGTTTTGCCCTGCCTTTTACTTTTATATTATTACCCCTGCCATGGTTAATTTGGAGATTTTTACCCAAAGCCAGTACAATCCAGACTCAGGCTTTGCAGGTTCCGGATATAAGTATTTTTATTCAGCAACAAAATAGTCACTCCACGGCTCAAATTGTGAATAAAAAATCCCCCTTATTTATGAGTTTATTGATCTGGATATTATTATTACTTGCAGCAGCAAATCCGCAGTGGATTGGTGACCCCATAAAACTGCCTATCAGTGGCAGGGATCTATTATTAGCCGTTGATTTATCTGGCAGTATGCAAGAAGAGGACATGCTCATTGAAGATAAATATTATAATCGCCTGGTTGCAGTAAAAGTGGTAGTAAGTGAATTTATCCAAAAACGCAAAGGCGATCGTCTGGGTTTAATCCTATTTGCCGATCATGCCTATTTACAAACGCCTTTAACCTATGACAGCCAAACGGTTGAAACCATGTTAATAGAAGCAGAACTGGGTTTAGCAGGAAAACAAACAGCAATTGGTGAAGCCATAGGCTTAGCCATTAAACGGGTAAAAGACTTACCCAATGAGCAAACCCAATCCAGAGTAATGATTTTACTAACCGATGGAGCCAATACCGCAGGTATTGCCCCTGTGAAAGTAGCCAAACTTGCAGCCCAGATTGGGCTTAAAATTTATACCATTGGCATGGGTGCAGATGAGATGATCGTACGCACTATTTTTGGCCGCAAGAAAGTCAACCCCTCTCGTGACTTGGACGAAAAAACTTTAACAGAAATTGCCCAAATAACTGGTGGTCAATATTTTCGAGCCACTGATAGCAAAAATTTAAAACAAATCTACCAGACCATAAATCAGATTGAACCAATAGAAACGGATAATAAAACTTATCGCCCCATTAAAAGTTTATTTTTCTGGCCTTTAGCTGCTGCTTTTATTTTAACGCTATTAGCCAGCTTAATATATTCAAGAACAGCAAACGAAAATTTATAACTATGTTTGAAGACTTTCACTTTATTCGCCCACTATGGTTTTATGCTTTAATACCCGTATTAGCCCTGTTTATCTGGTTATTTTATAAAAAGCAAAAAGCAGCTAACTGGTCAAAAATATGCGATGCTGAATTACTCAATTATTTTTTGGTACAAAATGGTAAAAGCGTTTCTCGCTATCCTATTATTTTATTATTAATAAGCTGGCTCTTCAGTGTTTTTGCACTGGCAGGCCCTAGTTGGGAAAAGGTAAAATCCCCAATTTATAGCAATCAGGATGCATTGGTAATTATTCTGGATTTATCTTTATCAATGAATGCCAGTGATATTAAACCATCCCGTTTAGAGCGAGCCAAACATAAACTAACGGATTTATTAAATCAGCGTCAGGAAGGTCAGACTGCTTTATTGGTATATGCAGGAGATGCACATATTGTTTCTCCTCTCACCCCTGACAATAAAACTATTTTATCCTTTGTTCCCGTATTGGATGCCTCTTTAATGCCTATTGCCGGTAGTAACTTAAATGCGGCATTACAGGTTGCCCAGCGATTATTTAAAAACTCAGGAATAAATCAGGGGCGAATTTTATTACTAAGTGATGGAATTCAGCCCGATCAGCAGGCTGAGCTAACAAAAACCATTAAAAACTTACAACAATCGGGTTATTTTTTATCTATTATTGGCATAGGTACTGTAGATGGAGCACCCATACCCGATAAACAAAAAAACGGCTTTATTAAAGATCAACAGGGCAATATTGTTTTAAGTAAACTCGATGAATTACAGCTAAAAAAATTATCATCCATAGGCAATGGCTCATATCATCGCCTCACGCTTGCAAACGATGATATCAAATCACTTTTAAAAAATTCATCCGATAAATTTAAACAACAGTTAAATGAATCAAACTCTCAGGTTTCACAACAGCAATGGCACGATCAGGGTGCACTATTTGTTTTATTTATTTTACCCCTGGCACTATTATTATTTCGTAAAGGTTGGATATTAGGCTTATTAGTAATAATAATGCCCATCCCCTACCAGCCTGCCTATAGTATGTCCTGGGATGATTTATGGCTTCGCTCTGATCAACAGGCCAGGCAATCCTTTATTGCGGGCAAGCACCAGCAAGCCGCAGATAAGTTTAGTGATCCACAATGGAAAGGCAGTTCATTTTATAAAGCGGGAAAGTATCAGCAGGCATTAGAGCAATTTAGTCAGTCAGATAGTATTGAGGCAACATATAATAAAGCCAATAGTTTAGCCCAGTTAAAACAATTAGATAAAGCAATAGAAGCCTATAATGAGGTTTTAGAAAAAAACCCTGAGCATCAGGACAGTAAAAATAATAAAAAAATTATTGAAGATATCCTTAAGCAGCAAAAACAGCAGCAGCAACAAAAAGGTGATAAGGGAGACAAGCAGGATAATAAAAAGGATTCAAAGGAGCAAAAGGATGAAAATTCAGATAACTCTCCTGAAAACTCACCAGACAAAAGCAAAAAACAAGACTCTGATAAAAAGAATAAAGATTCAGAACAACAAAATCAATCTCAGCAAGATAAACAGAAACAGGCTGAACAGGAAGCACTAAACAAACAAAAAGAGAAACAAGAAAAAGAAAAACAGGCCGCTACCGAAGAAAAAAGTGAAGAGGATAAACAAGATAAAGAACAACAGGATAAAGAAAAGCAGGCCAAGCAAAGCCAGTTTTCAAAATTATCTGAAGAACAACAACAATCTATGGAGCAGTATTTAAATCAAATTAAGGACGACCCTGCCTATTTACTCAGGCGAAAATTTTATTTAAATTCAACACGCTCCAAACAACAACAAAATCAGACACAGCAACAATGGTAGTAAAGTAATGGAAGTTAAATTTAGAATGAAACTGATGGTTAAACTTTTTAGTACAATAGCTATGCTTTTATTTGCCCTACAGGCCCAGGCTAAAGTAAGTGCTATTACAGATAGAACCGTATTATCCATAAATGAAAGCCTGACTTTAGAAATTAGCTTAACAGGTAGTTCATCAGGAAATCCCGACTTATCGGTATTAGACAAAAACTTCTCCATTGTTTCACAAAGCCAAAGCCAGCAATACAGCATTATCAATGGAAAAAGTAGTAAAAAACACCTCTGGACCATTCACCTGCTACCTAAAAATACGGGGGAACTGATAATCCCTGCTCTAAAAGTTGGCTCTGAATCCACTGCTCCTATCCATCTGGTAGTGCAAAAAAGTACTCAAAATACATCGGCTAATGGCTCAATAAATACTAATCAGGATGTTTTTATCGAGGTATTTACCAGCCCTGAAGAAACGATTTATGTACAGCAAAAAATTGATTTAAAAATTCGCATCTATTATCGTACTCGCTTATCTAATTTAGCATTAGATTCACTGCTTATAGACGATGTAATAATGGAACAGGTGGGAGAAGACAAACAATACAATAAAATCATCAATAAACACACCTATATGGTAATTGAGCGCCACTATGCCCTGTTCCCACAAAAAAGTGGCTTTTTAACTATTCCTGCTATTCGTTTTGAAGCCATGCAAGGTGGCAGTGGTGGATTTTTTGCACAACGCGGTCGCCCTATCTATAAACAAAGTAGTGCTATTGCTATGGAGGTTAAGAAAAAACCCGATAGTTATACTGGTGAGTATTGGCTACCAGCAGAAGATCTACAAGTTATTAGTAAACATTCTGATTTATCTGATATAAAAGTGGGAGACTCCATCACACTAACCGATAAAATTATTGCCAAAGGGGTATTAGGCAGCCTTATACCCTCTATTAACTGGCCCAAAATTAGGGATGTTAAAAGCTACCCCGATCAGGCAAGAAATAATTCCCAGGTAGAAAAAGATCAGATCTATGGTTTAAGAGAAGAAAAAATGGCCATTATCCCCATACGTGCAGGAACCTACCAATTACCTGATCGTAAAATAAGCTGGTGGGATATTAGCGCTAATCAACAACAGGAGAAAATTATTCCTGGTATTCGTTTTCAAGTAAGTGCTGCTGAAAAAAGTATCTCTCTTTCTGATCAACAAGCAAGTCAGAAAAATTCTTTAGCCCCCATAGAGCAACAAGCATCAAGCAATAATGTGCCAGCAGAGGATCAACAACCGGCTCAGACAGGTTTTATCAAGAAAAACTATAAGGGTTATAAATACTTACAAGAAAACCCCTGGTTTTGGGCCTGGTTAGGCACCAGTCTGGCTTTATCTATACTCTTAATTATTAGCCTGCGGTATATCTTTAAAACTCCCGTTCCAACTAAAACTATAAGCAAAAAACGGGATAAAAAACACTTAACTCAACAACAATTAATCACCCAAATAAAAAAATCCTGCGCCGACAAAGATAAAACTAAAACCATGAATCTATTAATTCAATGGGCTAATAATAATTCAAAAACTAGACCATTTAGAAATTTAAACGAACTTTGCCAAAAGCTTAATAATCCTCAACTCGAAAAAGCTATTTTAGATTTAGACCAGAGCCTCTATGCACCTCAGACCGGACAATGGCAGGCCGATGATTTATATCAGGCTTTAAAGAACTATTTTAATCAAAGTAATAAAGAACAGACTAGCAAGAAAAATAAAAGTGTCATAAAACCTTTGAATCCACTTTAGTTTAAATTGAGAAGACTGCTGCTAAATTGAGTAAAATACCACTAACGGACGTTATCCACATTTAGCTCATTTAAATATTGACATTGTTACTTATAATGATATTAATAATGAAGCTATGGATATTTCTACCTGGATAAAATAATCATT
>JASFYQ010000171.1:0-30034 GCA_045047105.1 Pseudomonadota bacterium
CTACTTAGTGCTGAGACAATTATCAATATTTCTGCCAGTACTCCTCGCTTAACCGCTTCAATGACCACTCTAGCTAAACGGGGTTCGATACTTAATTTAGCAATTTTACGACCAGTAGGGCTCAAAGATAATTGTCCCTGGCAATTGCTATTAATTGCTCCTAATTGCTTTAATAATAACAGGCCATCATTTATTTGCTTTTGCTGGGGGGGCTCAATAAAGGGAAATAACTCAACTTTCCCCAGCTTTAAAACCAGCATTTGTAAAATAACCTGAGCAAGGTTAGTACGTGAAATTTCTGGCTCGGTAAATTCTGAGCGTAAATTAAAGTCTACTTCATCATATAAACGAATGGCTATTCCTGCACTCACTCGACCACAACGCCCACTACGTTGTTGGGCGGACGCTTGTGAAATTCTTTCTATAGGCAAACGTTGAATTTTACTATGCACGCTATAACGACTTATTTTTGCCAGCCCGGTATCAATTACATAACGAATACCCGGCACAGTTAAAGAGGTTTCTGCAATATTGGTCGAGAGTATAATCCGCCGTCCTGCATGCAGCTTAAATATCCGTGATTGCTCTGCCTGGGATAAGCGGGCATATAGTGGAATAACTTCCGTATCTTTATAATTACAGCCTTTTAACTCTTTATGCGCCTCGCGGATCTCTTTTTCACCACTTAAAAAAACTAATATATCTCCCTGACCAATAGCCATTAATTCATCAGCCGCCAAAACAATCTGTCGGTTAATATCTATTGCAGGCGGATTTTCCAGATTTCCATCACTTATAGGGGCTGTTTGAACGGGCTGATAAGTACGATAACGAATATCCACAGGATAAGTTTTTCCCGATACCTCTATAACCGGGGCATTGTTAAAAAATTCAGAAAACCGCTGGGTATTAATAGTCGCTGAAGTGATAATAATTTTTAAATCTGTTCGTTTGGCTAATAAATTTTTAAGATAGCCTAATAGGAAATCAATATTTAAAGAACGCTCATGCGCCTCATCAATAATTATAGTATCGTATTGCTCTAAGTAACGATCGGTTTGAATTTCAGCTAATAAAATACCATCGGTCATAAGTTTTAGATAAGTCGATTCACGGCTTTGGTCGTGAAAACGAATTTTATAGCCCACTATATCACCCAACTCTGTAGCTAACTCTTGAGCAATACGCTCAGCAACACTTCTGGCGGCAATTCGGCGTGGCTGGGTATGTGCAATTTTACCAAAAATACCTCTCCCTGCTTGCAGACACATTTTGGGTAGCTGGGTAGTTTTTCCAGAGCCTGTATGCCCGGCTACAATAATAACCTGCGATTGTCTAAAAAGTTTTTCTATTTCGGCAATTTTTTGGCTAACCGGCAATTCATCAGGGAAGTGGATATTGGGTAAATTCTGTTGTCTCAGTTGAACTTTTTTTAAGGATTGAGCATATTTTTTATCCCAGTTAAGTAATTTTTCATGCAAGACATTATTTTCAACTTTGCCATGACTGATCTGTTGAAGTAATTTACGCAACCGAAAACGATCACTTAAATAACAATTTCTGATTTGGCTAAAACGCTTGGAAAGCTTTGCTTTAAACTGTTTGTGAGAAGACAATAAACAAACTCATTCTGTGATTTCTAGGATTATTTATTATAATAGGTTACTATAAACATTACTATAACGGAGAATTTTACTATGGCGGTTGCGCCAAAAAATGTTGATATTAATCTGGTACGCAAATTAATCCCTCTGGATACTCTTGCTTTAAAAAAAGTAGAAGAAGTGCTCAATAAGTCCGCATTACAAAAAGTTCCCGCAGGTAGAATATTATTTAAAGAAGGAGATAGAGATAAGTGGACGGTTTATCTTTTATCAGGTGAAGTGGAGCTCAGCTCTGCTAATGGCTCTTCTGAACGGATTAAAGCAGGTACCGATATAGCCCTTAAACCTTTAGCAAAAGGAATACCCCGCTCTAAAACTGCTACATCAAAATCAGATGTAAGTGTATTAATTATTGATACTGAATTACTTAACGTACTGCTTAATTGGAACTCTCCAAGCAGTATTGAAGTTTCTGATTTTGCCGATCAAGGAGAAGATGAAGAAGACTGGATGACTCGATTTCTTCAATCGGGCGCGTTTATACAACTCCCTGCAGCCAATATGCAATCCCTGCTGATGAAGCTTAAAGAGGTTCCTTTAACAAAAGGGAAAATTGTTATCAAAGAAGGAGATTGTGAAGACCAAAATTATTATATTATTAAACAAGGGCAGTGCATGGTCTCCCGCCTTGATCATAAATCAGGCAAACAAAAACCTTTAGCTATTTTACGCTCTGGAGTGGGTTTTGGTGAAGAGGCTTTAATTACAGGAGCAGAACGTGGCGCAACCGTAAGTATGAAAACCGATGGAGTGGTTCTAAAACTTGACAAAACAGATTTTATAGAGCTCTTAGTTAGACCATTAATCCACTTTATTAGTAAAGAGCAACTTGCTGCTGAAAAAGAAAATATAATTTATATTGATGTCCGCTCTAAAATTGAATACCAAAAAAATGCACTCGAAAATAGTATTCACTGCCCTGTTCGCAGCATTCGTGAAAAAATTCCTCAGCTCAATCCAGAAGCACATTATATTGTCTATTCAAATGCTGAAAATCGAGCCAGTTCCATAGCCTTTTTATTTATTCAGCAAGATCTGGATGTCTCGGTATTAAAAGGAGGAGTAGGGCGCCCCTATTTAACCGCAGAAGAAATTGAAGTAAGTAAGTTTGAAGAAGAATTAACTCCCCGTCAGCCCCCCCAAACTCAGTCAACTTCTAGCCAGAAAAATAGTTCACAGCAGCCCACTAAGACAAATAAAACACCAAAAACTGCTAATTCAACTCCAGTTCAGCAGAATGAAAATAATCTCCTAGAGCAACTTCACCTTGCCCAACAAAACTGTAAAAAAGCAGAAGATTCATTGAGCAAGTTACAGATAGAATTCGCCCGATTGCAAAAACGAGCTATAAAAGATAATAAGATTGCTAAAAATGCCGTATTAATACTAAGAAAGTCAGAACAGAAAATCAAGACCCTTGAAGCACAATTAAAAAATACTCTTGGTTAACAGCGTTATCAAACCAGTAACAAAAAAGTGAGAAATTAATGAGTCAATTTTGGAGCTCCATCGTACATGATCTAACACCTTATGTTCCTGGCGAGCAGCCAAAGGGGAGCAATTTAATTAAGTTAAATACTAATGAAAACCCCTACCCTCCTTCACCTAAGGTACTGCAAGCATTAAGCGATTCTGCTAACGACTCACTGCGTCTATATCCTGATCCTAATGCCGATAATTTAAAACAAGCCATAGCTGCCTATTACCAACTTAAAAGTAATCAGGTCTTTGTTGGAAATGGTTCTGATGAAGTACTAGCACATACATTTGTAGCCTTGCTTAAACATAAAAAGCCACTTTTATTGCCCGATATTAGTTATAGTTTTTACCCTGTGTATTGCCAGTTATTTAAACTGGATTATAAAACTATTGCTTTAGATCAGCGGCTACAAATTGATATTAATAGCTACTTACAACATGACTCAGGCAATAATGGGGGAATAATATTTCCCAATCCCAATGCCCCTACAGGACAATTATTAAAGCTGTCTACAATTGAGCAACTACTGCAAAAGAATAGCCAATCAGTAGTGGTAATTGATGAGGCGTACATTGATTTTGGTGGAGAGTCAGCTATTGAATTGGTGGATCGTTATGCTAATTTATTAGTTATCCAAACTTTTTCTAAATCTCGCTCTTTAGCGGGTTTACGGGTGGGTTTTGCTATTGGGCATCCATTATTAATTGAAGCATTAGAGCGGGTTAAAAATAGTTTTAACTCCTATCCACTTGATAATTTTGCAATTAATGGTGCCAGGGCGGCTCTTGCCGATAATGATTACTTTATTACGACAAAGAATAAAATTTTATCTAGCCGAAACTATCTAAATGATAAAATGCAAGCCATGGGATTTAAAGTTTTGCCCTCTGCAGCAAATTTTATCTTTGTGCAGCACCCTGATTATAAGGCCGAGCAGATTGCTTTATTCTTACGCGAAAAAAGCATTATTGTACGCCACTTTAAACAGCCAAGAATAGAGCAATACTTACGTATTAGCATTGGAACTCAACAGCAATGTGAAACATTAGTAGAGACTTTACAAACTATGATTAAAACTTAAATTTTTACTTAACTTTTGCTTAAGTTCAGTAAAACACTTGCGCTGATTTAATATCCTCTATATTCACAAAATAACCAATATTCCCACCCCGGGTACGTACATTTATTTCAAACCTGAATGGGCTTTCTACTGATAATTTACCTGTATAGGTTTTGCCCTTTTTGATTTTAATAATAACGGAATATTTATTATATTGTTTTAAACTATTTTTATTAACCAGATGATATTTTTTTTCTATTTTAGGTTTTACATTAGGATCATGTATCTCAATATTCTGTTGATTATTTCCTAAACTATTCAAAAATTTTGGTTGATTAAATTGGACTGAAAGAGGACTGACCAATTTATTGTTTACATAAATTTCAGTACCTAATTGGGCAATAATATCATCAGCCATATAGTCTGATAATTCCATTAAATTTACAGCATCCGAAAAATTCATTGAGATAATAGCATTGCCCGGGGATTGCAAATATTTTTTATAGGCATCAATCAAGCTACTATGCAATTTTATACCCATTTGCTGTAGATAATTATCTACCATAGTGGCATGTTTATTAATATATTGCTGGGCTTTTGATTTGTTCTGTTTAGCACAAAAAGTTACTTTGCGACTAATAAAGGAATCGTCTTCCAGAGATAATTTCACCAGGCCTAAGCTAGATAAATCCTGAACAGCAGCCATCCCCATAGCAATCTCTCCTGCTGCGGGTAATCGCTTTATTCCAGCAACATTCGCAGTTAAATTTAGTGAAAAAAAGCGATCAATGTTTTCATTAAAATTAAGCTGCATAGTTTTAGCAAGTGGATCATAGTGATAACTCATATTAAAATCAGCTCTGATTTCACTATAACCCATAGCTTTTAACACTTCGCCATCAAATCGTTTTATATCCCCACAAGCCAAAGTATTAAATCGTTCAGATGGTGTTTGCTCAGCTTCTGCTGAGGTTTTAAAAATCTTGCTATCGAGGTTGATTGCCACCCCTTCAATTAACAATCCCAGGCTTTTAGGAATATCTTGTGTTTCAATTTTAGATTTTAAAGTTAATAAAGTAAGCACATTATCAGCAGATAGGCGTATTCGTTTAATTTGAATACTTTCCTCAACCATGGGTATAAATATGGTTACTCCGTTTATACTCACACTCCCTTTTAAAGAGCTGCTTATATTTTGGTAGTTAAGTTCGATAAAACCCGCAGCTTGCTGTGAAATTTTATCAATTGCAGTTTTAGCAGAATACCATAAAGCCAACTTAACCAGTCCATATAATAGGATAGGTAAAAGCAATAAAAGCAGTAGCTTTAGTCTTTTCCTATTTCTGCGAAAAAATCTCATTATTGATCAAAAACTACAATGGTTTTACCACTTACAGAAATGACTCCCTGCTCTTGTAAATTTTTAAGCACTCGTCCCGCCATTTCACGCGAACAACCAACCAATTTACCCAGTTCCTGTCTGGTCACCTTAACTTGCATACCATCTGGATGAGTCATGGCATCAGGTTGCTTGGATAATAAATCTAATAAGGTCGATGCTACTCTTCCTGTTACATCAAGAAAAGCCAGGTCACTGACTTTCTGGCTGGTTTTTCTTAAGCGAAAAGCCATTTGTTTGGAAAGCTCAAACAAAACATCAGGTAATTCTTCTAATACCTCACGAAATTTTGGATAGGAAATTTGTGCAACGTCACAATCTGTTTTTGCTTTTACCCAGGCACTGCGATTAACTTCTTTATCAAATAGCCCCATTTCACCAAAAAAATCATCTGGATTAAGGTAGTCCAAAACAATTTCATGATCGTCATCACTCTCAAGCATAATAGTGACCGAACCTTTAATAATATAATAGAGGGTGTCTGGTTCTGTCCCCAGATGAATAATAGTTTCTTTAGCGGAGTATTTTTTTTTATGACAATAAGTTAAAAATTTGGTAATAGACGGGTCTACCTGTTTAAGGTTCACAATTGACATAAATTAATATCCTGTTTTAACAAAATAACTATTAATTAGCTGAGCTTAGATGAAGTTCTTAATATAGAGAATAGCATAACTATAGGCACATAACTATAGTAATAGCTAGCTATAGTTATGTGGGCATAGAACTAAACAATATCTGCATAGTGGCTTTTACGCCATTCTATATTCATTGTTTAATTTATTTTCAATAGTTTGAAAAGGGATATTTAATTCTGTTTTTAATTGACGACCAATTTGGGTAGAAGAGAATATGCCACGAATTTGCTGCATGCCCTGTTCTTTTTCTAAAACAATAATATGTTGACGATTAAGTTTTTTTAAAGTTTCAACAATATCTCCCACTTTTGCGGTTTTAATAGTTTCATAATCGAGTACATCAATTGCATCAATTCCTATCATAATATCCAGAATACACATTTCAGAAGTAGGAATGTTTAATTCTTTTTCGGATTTGCTAATTTGTAAACCAGAAACATCTCTATAGGTTAAAACTCCAATAACAAATTCATTGTGATCAACCACAAATAACATTCTTACTTGCTGGTTTTTCATTTTATATTCAGCAAAATGTATACCCTCTCCAGCAGCTATTGTAATAGCACAAATACACTTTAAATCAGTCATAACACTAATAGCAGAATCATGTAAAGTAATGTCTTTAGTGTTTTGAACTGGAACTCTTAGTTTTGTAGCAACAGGTAGAACATCTATGGGTAAATTTTGAAAGTTATTGGGCATATCGACTCCTAAATCACAATTTATATAATTATAGTTATAGTTGAAAAACTTGTGATGTCAAATTTTTATTGTCGCACTTTTTATACAGCAATTATGGTTGCAGTGAAAAATTTTCACCGCTTTGATCTTTAAGACATTGATTTAAGCTATTAATAAAACTTTTCTGGCTACGAGTATCAAGCCATTGTTGTTGCTTTTCATCATAAACAAAATGATAACCGCCCGATTTTGCAGCCATCCATAATTGTAAATTAGCACTCTGACGATTGATAATAATTTGGCTTTGATCCGCCATAATAAGTGTTAAAATACCACTGGTTGTTTCATAATCTACCTCTGTATCCAGCTCATCCATTTGCTCTTCAATGTTAATAATAATATCATCAATACAGTCATTAAATTCAGACTCTGTCATGTGTTTTATCCTTAAATAGTTAAAAAAATTAATAATATGAAAAATATATGCCCCTTATGCCAGAAAGTCCAGTCTCATTTTTACCATAGTGATAAAAAGCGGACATATTGGCAATGCCAGCATTGCCAATTAGTCTATGTTCCCAGTGAGTTTCAGCTATCTCTTGAAAATGAAAAAAAACAATATGATTTTCATATCAATAATCCTGATGATGCACATTATCGCAAATTTTTATCCCGCTTATTCGAGCCTCTTTGTGAGCACTTAAGTACTCCAGCAAGCGGACTTGATTTTGGTAGCGGCCCAGGCCCTACTCTTTCCATAATGTTTGAGGAAGCAGGTTATCACATGGCTGTTTTTGATAAATTTTATGCCACAGATAGCTCCGTTTTTAATAAACAATATGATTTTATAACTGCTACCGAGGTTTTTGAACATCTGAGTAATCCCGCAGAAGTAATAAAACGATTATTATCCATAATTAAGCCCCAGGGTTATTTAGGACTAATGACTAAAATGGTAATAAATAAAGAGCAATTCAGTCACTGGCACTATAAAAATGATTTAACCCACATTAGTTTTTTCTCACAGCAGACTTTTAATTGGTTAGCCGAAGAATATAATCTAAAGCTAGAGTTTGTTAGCAATGATGTTATCATTTTGCAGAAAACATCCATAGCAGCTGCGGAACCAAGCTAATTTTTACTTAAACCTAAAAACTGTTAGAATGTAGCGAGAGTGAATAAAGTGCTGAAGATTTAGGTTTTTAAGATAAACTAACGACAGAAAGCAGTGGAACCAGCACCACTAAAGATATTAGTGAAGCGTATACAGTAGATGCCGTAAATGAATCACTAGCAACTACTGGAGATTCTTTTACTACGATAAAACTGACCTTATTATATACAGAAGATGGGGAAACCATTAAATCTATAATCTGGCTGGATCAGGCCACAGGCATTCTTGCCAGACAGGAAACTTATGATAAATCAGGAAATCTAGCTATAGCTACTGCAGTAAGTCCCATCTAAAGATAGTCTAACTGGCTATTTAATATAAGAAAAAACCTATTACATTATATGTTCACTATATTATTCAGAGGAACGTATAATGTATCTGCTTAATGTTCTTGTTTATAATCTCTATCAAGCAAATTAATAACGGCTTGCTCTGCACTCATGCCCTTGTGTAATACCAGATATACCTGTTCCACTATAGGCATATTTACTTGTAATTTTGTAGCCAGGGCATATATTTCTTTTGCGGTTTGAATACCTTCAACAACCTGAGCAATCTCTTCTAAAGCCTGTGTTATAGTTTTCCCACTGCCTATGGCCAAACCCATACGCCGATTTCGAGACTGATCATCCGTACAGGTAAGTAATAAATCACCTAAACCTGATAGCCCCATAATAGTCTCTTTTTCTGCCCCCATTTTTAGTGCCAAACGAGTCATTTCTGCAATACCACGGGTTATGAGAGCCGCTCGGGTATTTGCTCCATATCCAAGACCATCAGCTATGCCTGCAGCAATTGCTAAAACATTCTTAATAGCCCCTCCAATTTCAAGACCAATAACATCACTACTAATATAAGGTCGAAAGGTTTTATTATGAAACAGATCCGCAAGCTTTGTTACATATCCCCTATCATTGGAAGCAATAGTAACGGCAGTTGGCAAACCATTAGCAACTTCATGAGCAAAGGTTGGCCCTGAAATTACTGCATAGGAAAGCTTAGCACCAAACTCTTCAATAATTACCTCATGTAAAGGCTTCTGACTACCAACTTCCAGCCCCTTAGTTGCCCAACATATATTTGCAGGAGCGGGCTTAAGTTGTTTAATTTTTTTCAGGGTTGCTCTAAAAGCATGGCTGGGAACAGCAATTAAAATAATATCCGCATTGAGGATAATTTCTGAGAAGTTAGCAGTGGCTTGTAATTTTTCTGGGAAAATAACTTCCGGAAGGAAAAACTCATTACAACGTGTATCGATCATACGCTGTATCTTTTTTTTATCTCTACCCCATAAGCGGGTTGGAACACCATTTTTTGCCAAAAGTATGGCTATTGCAGTGCCCCAGGAACCTGCTCCAATTACTGCTATGTGAGGGGAGTCTGTCACTATTAATGAATTGCTTCGCTGCCTTCTTCTGCTGTCTCAGCATTTTTACTTGCAGCAGCTTCTTGTCTAGACTGTAAGTGCTGAGCATACATTGCATCAAAGTTAACAGGTTGTAAAACCAATTGTGGAAAGCCACCTTTGCTAACCAACTCACTGACTACTTCACGTGCATAAGGAAAAAGTGCATTAGGACAGTAACTTCCCAAAATACCATCCAGATTAGCTTTTTCAAAGCCCATAATACTAAATATACCGGCTTGATTCACTTCGGCTAAAAAAGCGGTTTTATTATCGTATTCTGCAGTAACCGTTACCGATAGTACAACTTCAAAAATACCTTTTTCATCCAGCACATTAACCTGAGTATTTAATTCCGTTTTCATTTCTGGCTGGATATTTTGAGTAAAAACCTGAGGCGAGTTAGGTGTTTCAAAAGAAACATCTTTACAATAAATTTTTTGAATATTTAATTGTTGCTGTGGTTGTTCTGATTGTTGAGATTTTTCTTCATTTGAAACTTGTTCTTCACTGGGTTGTTTTTCTTCAGCCATGCCTATTCCTTTACTAGTCAAAAGTTCTTTATTTAGGGTAGTTACGATATGTATAAATGGGTAATATTATAACTAATTTATAACATATTGTAAGTTATTAACGCAGCATTCAATCATAGATGAGCCATGAGCCACTGTTGTAATCCCATCGCATCCATTGATCCTGCTTGACGGGCTACCTCTTTACCCTGTTTAAACAGGGCTAGAGTAGGGATACTGCGGATATTATACTGTGCTGCAAGTGCTTGTTCTGTTTCAGTATTCACCTTTACAAAATGAACACGCTGTTGAAATTGATTTGCTGTTTGCTTGAAAACAGGAGCCATCATCTTACACGGGCCACACCAGCTTGCCCAAAAATCAACAACAACCGGTAAGGTATTACGGATAATTATTTTATTAAACTGGCTGTTATTAGCAGCAATAACCTGACCGTTTAATAGCAACGAATGGCACTTGCCACATTTAGGCTGCTCGCTCAGTCTTGACAGAGGAACTTTATTAATACAGAAACAGCTACTACATACAATTAGATTAGATTGACTCATTTGTTTTTTTAACCAAATGCTAACTTAAGGAAAGAGGAGTTTGTTCAGACCAGCCGCTGCTTCTAGAGCATAAAGATCATCACAGCCACCCACATGAAAGTTGCCAATAAATATTTGTGGTACCGAAGTTACTCCCCCACTTTTACCAACCATTTCAGAATAACGCTCAGGCTCTTGCCCAATATCTATTTCAGTGAAACTTACTTGTTTGGAATTTAATAAATTTTTTGCTCGGACACAAAACGGGCATGTTTGAGTAATATAAAGACTAATACTGGCTTGATTTTTTGACATGGTTTACTCTGTAATCAGGCAATAAAAAAACCAGGCCATAGCAGGCTATTTATTGCCATCATTAAAATGGAGATTTATGATTTAGTTATGGGTAATTTTTCGTTTTCCCATGCCATAATTCCGCCGCGTAAATTAAAGACATTATTAAATCCATTTTTCTTTAATAAAGCACAGGCTCTGGAAGAACGATGCCCCGAGCGGCAACCAACAATAACGGGGCTGTCTTTGAATTTATCTAACTCTTTAATTCTTTTTTTAACATCCGACATTGGGATGTGTAAGGAGTCGACAATATGGCCTTCCTGATATTCATTATTTTCACGTACATCCAATAATAATGAATTTTCATTATTCATCAAACGCACTACTTCTTGTGGTGTTCTATCCCAAGCTCCTTTTACAAAGCCGTTGACAATCATAAATAACAACACAAACCACATGATAATCAAGAGTATGTTATTGCTTAAAAACTGATTAATCTCTTCCATTTCCATTCTCTGCATCTATAAATTATTTTTTGCTATAGAAAACTAACCGATTGAGCAAAAAACTTCACGCATCATGCCTACTAGACGAAGAGTTCTAGCATCACCAACACGATAATAAACCCGGTTAGCATCTTTTCTTGAAGCTAGAATTCCCTTATCACGAAGAATAGCGAGATGTTGAGAAATATTACTTTGAGAAGTTCCTACTTTTTCTACAATATCTTGTACACTCAGTTCATTTGAACCTAAAGTACACAAAATTTTCAGACGTAGAGGGTGAGACATTGCTTTTAAAGAGCGAGAAGCTCTATCAATATCATCATCTCTGGTCATTAGACCGAGATGTTCATCTTCACAATCTACACTTATTTCACCTTGAGTATCACCTATCATGAATTGTTTCCGTTTTAAACGCTTTAATCCGTTAAATCTTCAATATAACAATAACATTATACATTAATATGTCAAAATAGTAACTTTTTACATTTGTTTTTTATCTACAGCAAACAAGGATATTTAAAAAAACATTAAAATACTTTATTATATATAGCTTAAAATAGCTTGAGATTTCTAGCTAAGCATTTTGCTAATTGCTCCAACCAATACGAAGATCATATTATGCCTGAACAACCTAAACCTGTTGCTTTAATAATTTTAGATGGCTGGGGTTACTCTGAATCCCCACATGGTAACGCAATACTCTCAGCCCAAACACCACAATGGGATAAACTTTGGAAAAACCATCCCCATGCATTGATCATGGGTTCTGGAGCAGATGTGGGCCTTCCCAGTGGGCAAATGGGAAATTCAGAAGTAGGCCACCTTAATTTAGGCGCCGGTCGTGTTGTTTATCAGGAATTTACCCGCGTGAGCAGAGCCATTAGAACAGGCTCTTTTTATACTAATGATACCCTGACAGAAGCGATACAACTAGCTAAAAAAAATCACAAAGCTATTCATATTATGGGATTATTATCTCCTGGTGGAGTGCATTGTCATGAAGAACACATTCATGCCATGGTTAAATTATGCAAACAAGAACAACTAAAAGACTTTTACTTGCATGCTTTTCTTGATGGAAGAGATACCGCCCCTCAGAGTGCTAAAGAATCCATAGCGGCAATGCAGGGTGTTTTTGATTCACTGGGGCAAGGAAGTTTTGCCTCAGTTGTAGGGCGTTACTATGCAATGGATCGCGACCACCGCTGGGATCGAATCAAAAAAACTTACGATTTAATTACCGATGGACATGCTGACTATGCAGCAGCATCCGCATTAGAAGCCTTAGAAATGGCTTATCAGAGAAATGAAACAGATGAGTTTGTTCAGGCCACTCGTATTCTATCTAATAATGGCAGACCAGTAAAAGTTGAGCAAGGTGATATTATTATTTTTATGAACTATCGTTCTGACCGAGCCAGACAAATCACCCGCGCATTTATTGATAAAAATTTTGACTGTTTTGAAAAAAACAGAACTCTGGAACTGGGACAATATGTAAGCCTGACAGAATATTCAGCCAATTTTGATGTACCTGTCGCTTTTCCACCCGAACGCTTAAAAAATGTATTTGGTGAATACCTATCAAAGCTGGGTTTATCTCAACTACGTATTGCTGAAACGGAAAAATATGCCCATGTTACTTTCTTTTTTAATGGTGGAAGAGAAGAGCCTTTTCAGTTTGAAGAACGCATTTTAATCCCCTCACCCAATGTTGCAACCTACGACTTACAGCCACAGATGAGTGCCCCTGAATTAACTAAAAAACTCATTGAAGCGATTAAAAGTGGTAAATACGACAATATTGTTTGTAATTTTGCCAACCCTGACATGCTAGGGCATACTGGAAAAATGCAGGCAACTATTGAAGCTATTGAAATATTAGACGCTCTTCTGGGGAAAATAATTAACACTATAAAAGAAGTAGGAGGTGAGTGCTTACTTACTGCAGATCATGGTAATGCAGAAAGAATGTTTAATAGTGAAACGGGGCAGCCTCATACTGCACATACCTCTAATCCTGTGCCTCTTATTTATATAGGACGAAATGCCAGTTTGGCAGCAAATGGCTCATTATCAGATATAGCCCCCACACTATTAGAACTGATGGGATTAGAAACTCCTGAAGAAATGAACGGTCGTAGCCTGGTTAGTTTCTCAAACTAAGACCTTCTGAACAACAAACGAGACCAATAGTTTTCAACTTATGAAATGTTTAAAACTCTTCATGTTATTTTTTTTAATGCTTTTAAGCCAACAGCTCTGTTGGGCAGATAAAAGCTTAGAAAATAACCAGCAGGCAAGAGTTAATAAACAACAACTCGATAGCTTACAACTGCAAATTAAACAATTGCAAAAAAATCTGAATAAAATAACCCAATCTAAAAATTCAGAACTGCTGCTATTAAAAAAAACAGACTTACAAATTAACCAATTAGTACAGCAGATATTTCAGCTGGATAAAAAGATTAAACAACTCGAATCCCGTTACCAAAAACTCAGTAAGAGTATTCAATACAATCAACAACAATTGCAGCTACATCAGCAAATTCTTTCTCAGCAACTCACTGCTCGATACCATATTGGTCAACAGGAATTTGTTAAATTATTATTAAATCAGCAAAATCCTGCGGTTTTCAGTCGTATAATGAGCTACTATCAGTATTTTCATCAAGCTCGCCTGGATCAAATTGAGCAAGTGAATCTAATAATTACCCAACTCGATGATCAACGCGCTCAATTGCAATTATTACAGCAAGAAATTGAATTACAACAATATTTAAAAAACAATGAAAAATCCAGCTTAGATACGCAACAGCAGCAACGTAATCAGTTGATAGCTCAATTGTCGAGCCAACAGCAGGATGGAGCCAGTAAACTAAAACAACTGCAACAAAATGAACAACAATTAAAAAACCTATTAGCCGCTCTTAAACAGGCTATAGAAAAAGCAGCTATAATTAGGCAAAAAGAACAACAAGCAAAGCTCAAAAAAAAGAAATCCCAAAAACCCTTTAAAAAATTAAAGGGCAAATTAAAATGGCCCCTGAAAGGCAAATTAAAAAAACTCTATGGTCATTGGCGTAGCATGGGCAAGGTAAGATGGAAGGGAAATATTATCCACAGTGCAGAAGGAAAAAATGTTTATAGCATAGCCTATGGCACAGTAGTATATTCTGACTGGCTAAGAGGTTATGGTTTGCTCACTATTATCGAACATGGCAAGGGTTATATGAGTTTATACGGTTATAGCCAGGCATTATTAAAATCGGTGGGAGATATCGTTGAGCAAGGTGAAGTCATTGCTACAGCAGGTAGAACTTCTGGCAGACGTAAAGCAGGAATATATTTTGAAATCCGCTATAATGGAAAGGCTACGAATCCTAATCGCTGGTGTTCGAGCATGCCTAAATAATTGATAATGGGATATTAATTGTGAGAAATTTTAAGAATTCAACATCTTTAACTCTTTTTTTTAGCTGTATACTAATTTTATCCACTGCGTGTTTTGCTGAAAAAGATACCAGCACTAAGGCTAAAATCACTCCCCTGCCTATAGAAACATTGCAAGAGTTTTCACGCGCTTTTGCCCGAATAAAAAATGAATATGTTGAAGTCGTAGATGATAAAACAATTTTAACCAATGCTATTAAAGGCATGTTATCAGGGCTTGATCCACATTCAACCTACCTGGATGAAAAATCTTTTAGCGACTTAAAAGAAGGTACTTCTGGTGAGTTTGGTGGCCTGGGTATGGAAGTAGGTATGGATGATGGATTTATTAAAATTATCTCTCCCATTGATGATACCCCGGCACAGCGAGCCGGAATTAAAGCGGGTGATTTAATTATTCGCATTGAAGGCAAATCAACCCGAGGCATGGAATTAAGCGAAGCAGTAAAAATAATGCGAGGCAAACCAGGCAGTAAAATAACCATTAGCATTATCCACAAAAACATTGATAAGCCCGTTGAAATTACCATGGAACGGGCAATTATTACCGTAAGCAGTGTAAAGTCTGAATTAATTGAAAGTAGTTATGGCTACTTACGCATCTCCAGTTTTCAATCCAGAACAGTTAAGCAATTAAAAAAACAATTAAAACAATTATTAACTGAAAATGACAATAAACCATTAAAAGGTTTAGTATTGGATTTACGTAATAACCCTGGTGGCATTTTAAACGGAGCCGTAGAAGTCAGTAATATATTTTTAAACAAAGGATTAATTGTTTATACCAAAGGCAGAGCCAAGGATTCCAAGTTAAAATTTTCAGCTTCACCAGGTGATGCATTAGCAGGTGCTCCCATGGTGGTACTTGTAAACAACGGCTCGGCATCTGCTTCAGAAATTGTTGCGGGAGCGTTACAGGATCACAAGCGGGCGATTGTTATGGGCAGTCAAACTTTTGGTAAAGGTTCCGTGCAAACGGTCCTGCCCATGTCTGAAAAAACAGCGATTAAATTAACCACAGCGCGCTATTTTACACCTTCAGGTCGCTCTATTCAGGCAGAAGGTATCAGCCCGGATATTATTATTGAAAACTGGAAATTAGAAAAACAACAGGATAATAGTTTCGGACGTGTAAAAGAGGCAGATTTAAAAGGTTCTTTAAAAAATAAGGATAAGTCCAAAGCAGTTAAAAAAACGTCTACTGATAAAAAAGAAACTGAAAACGATAAATTTAAAAATGATTACGCCTTACACGAGGCCATGAATTTACTTAAAGGTTTAAATGTACTTAAAGGTTTAAATGTACTTAAAGGTTTAAATGTACTTAAAACTCAATAGCGTTGCTCTTATTAAATGTATATTTGTCGTCTTAATATATATTTCTACACAGGCATTTGCTGCTAATACGCTGGAAATAACAGCGACCCAGCCCATTAAGAAACAAGATAATAGCGCTTATATTGCCCTTATTATCGATGATCTGGGATATCACCCAAAAAATGACTTACGCGCTATTTTATTAAATGCTAAAATCACTTATGCATTTTTACCGCATACTCCACATGCAAAAAGGCTAGCGACTATGGCTCACCAGCAGGGTAATGAAGTAATCCTGCATCTACCAATGGAGTCAGAACAAGCTAAAGCTCAAGAGCCTGATGTATTAACCCGCGAAATGGATAAGGAAGTATTTACTCAAATATTAGAAAAAAGTCTATTGGAAATCCCTTATATTAGTGGACTGAATAACCATATGGGCAGTGCATTAACCCAAAGCCAGCAACACATGGACTGGCTAATGTCTGCTTTACAAACAAAGCAGTTATTTTTTATTGATAGCAGAACTACCAGTAGAACAGTGGCAGAAAAACTGGCCCAACAATACCAAATCCCAAATAGCAGACGTGATGTGTTTCTTGATCATGTCCGCAGCAAAGAAGCTATCAAAGAGCAATACCAACGCCTGATAAAACTGGCAAAAAAAAATGGCTCTGCAATAGCTATTGGTCACCCATTTTCCATTACCTTAAAGTTTTTAGAAGAGAAATTACCTGAGTTAGAGAAAAACAATATTAAACTTGTTTCGGTTAAAGAGTTAATTAAAATTCAAAACCACAATAAAAATAATAAGCACAACCTAACAAGCAACCTTAACAATAAGGAAATAAGCCAATGAAAAAAGTACTGGTTATTTTAGCCAATGGATGCGAAGAACTCGAAGCCGTAACAATTATTGATTTATTACGCAGAGCAGATATTAATGTTACCACTGCAAGCCTGAATAATGATAAAACCAACCTGGCACTTACAACCAGTCGTGGAATTGTTCTACTAGCAGATACCACACTTGATGAAGCGCTAAAAAATCATTATGATATGCTAGTCTTACCAGGTGGCCTTCCAGGTGCAGATTATCTGGATAAAGATGCCAGAGTTCAGCAATTAATTTTGACCATGAATAAAAATAACAGCTACCTGGCAGCTATTTGTGCCGCACCAAAAGTACTAGCCAGTGCAGGAATATTAGATGGCAAGCAGGCAACCAGTTATCCTGGAGTACTAGAAAGCATGAATTTAGAAAATACCCAACTATTAACTGATAATGTAGTAGTTGCAGAAAATATAATCACCTCCCGAGGCCCGGCAACTGCAATGGAATTTGCATTAGAATTAATTGAGCTATTGCTGGATAAAAACAAACGTAATGAAGTGGCAAATGCTTTATTAGTGTAATGATATAAAGGTAATTTATGAAAATTCTATTTAGTTTATTGATATTTTTTAGTGCAGCTGTTCCAGCCTGGGATCTTGGTTCAGTAGGAACATTTAAATTTGAGAAAATAACCCAGGATACCTACATAATGCATGGCCCTCTCGACGAACCCAGTAAAGCGAACCAGGGTTTTATGAATAACCCAGGCATTATTGTCAGTGCTAATGGAATAATACTAATTGATCCTGGAGCTACCTATCCTGTAGGTAAGCAAGTATTAAAGGAAATTGAGAAAATCTCTAAAAAACCTATTCTAGCCATATTTAATACTCATATTCATGGCGACCACTGGCTAGCAAATCAGGCTATAAAAGAAAAATATCCTCAAGTTGAAATATATGCTCATCCAAAAATGATTAAACAGGCCAATGCTGAGCAAGGTGCTAACTGGGTTGATTTAATGTTGCGCTTAACCGAAGGATTAAGTACCGGTACAAAAGTTGTTGCTGCATTTAAACCACTAAGCAATGGAGACAAACTCAATATAGATGGACAACAATTTGTTATTCATTCATTAGAAAAAGCCCATACTAATACCGACATTATGATAGAACACCTAAATACTAAAACACTTTTTCTGGGTGACAATAGTTTCGCTCTTCGTTTAGGACGTTTTGATGAAAGTGCAGATATTAGTGGAAATATAGCAGCATTACAGCTAGCTCAAACACTTAAACTAGACTTTTATGTGCCAGGGCATGGGCAAACGGGTCCATTTAGTCAAGCAGTAAAGCCTTTCCTTAATTACCTTATTCAACTAAAAAAAGCCGTTAAAGCAGGTTATGAGGATGGAATTGAAGACTTTGAAATTAAAGAAAAAATTATTGAGCAATTTTCAGAGTATAAAAACTGGCATGGTTTTGACACTAATTTTGGCAAACATATCAATAAATTATATTTAGAAACTGAAGCAGCAGAATTTTAATACTAAAAAGGTGATTATCATGCAAAGTAAAACAACCAAAGTCTCCTCCCCCAAAGAAATTAAAAAGACAGTTATGACTAAATCACTGGAAAAAGAAAATAAAATCAATATTGATGGAAAAATTATTACCGCCGACAAGTTAGTAACTAATTATCTGAGCTTGCGTGAAGACAATATCAAACTTAAAAGAAATAATCGTAAGGCCATACGACGCTTTCGCCGCGAGGAAGAATTAAAACCCTATCAGGCAGAGTTAATTAAAATGCAAAAGTATCTGGAAGAAAATAATCGTCGTATGATTATTATTTTTGAAGGTCGTGATGCATCGGGTAAGGGTGGAACCATTCGACGTGTAACCCGTTATATGAATGAGAAACATTACCGTATTGTTGCTCTTGGAAAACCAACCGAAGAACAACGTACGCAATGGTTTTTCCAAAAATATGTAAGACATTTACCTCATGGTGGAGAAGTGGTTATGTTTGATCGTAGCTGGTATAACCGAGCTATGGTCGAACCCGTATTTGGATTTTGTACCAGTGAGGAATACAAACACTTTATGAAAGGTGTAGTCGGCTTTGAGAGAGATTTGGTAAGGCAGGGAACCATACTGGTTAAACTCTATTTTAGTGTTACCAAAGAAGAGCAGGACAAACGATTCACCCGCAGAAAAACAGACCCATTAAGACAATGGAAACTATCTGAAGTGGATGTACAGGCACAGGAAAGATGGGATGATTTCACCAAAGTTAAATATGAAATGATGAAACGTACACATAATTCCACCGCACCATGGACTGTTATTCGTTCTAATGTTAAACATCTGGCCAGGCTGAATGCTATGAAAGTTATTTTAAATAGTGTGCCTTACGAGCGTTCTGAAAAAGATCTGGACTTTGTTCCCGATCACAATATAGTCTATTCAGGAGCAAGAGAAATAGAGCTGATGGAAGCGCAACGTTTAAGAGAAGGCAAATTTATTTCTTAAAGGCTATAGCATAAACCCATGTTTACATCATTTCTAAAATCTGCAAATACTGTCATTATTGGCAAAGAGCAACAGATCAAATTAGTGCTTTGCTGCCTTTTGTCAAAAGGACATTTATTAATTGAAGATTTGCCAGGCATGGGTAAAACTACACTGGCCCATTTAATCGCCCGATTATTTGGGCTGGATTTTTCCCGTATTCAGTTTACCAGTGATATGTTACCTGCTGATATTATTGGCATTAATATCTTTGATAAAAATAGTAACCAGTTTCAGTTCCAACATGGCCCGATATTTAGTCAGTTAGTACTTGCTGATGAAATAAATCGTACCACCGCAAAAACCCAAAGCGCCCTATTAGAGGCAATGGAAGAAAATCAGGTTTCAGTTGATGGAACCACCTACCCGTTAAAACATCCTTTTTTTGTAATTGCCACGCAAAACCCCCAATCCCAGGCTGGCACTTTTTCCCTGCCCGAATCTCAACTGGATCGGTTTTTAATGCGGATACATTTAGGTTATCCTGACTCAGATACAGAGCGACAAATTTTATCAGGTGAAAATAAGCGCGATGTATTAGAGCGAATTCAAGCAATATTTAGCATTGAGCAATTAATCCAGATGCAGCAACAGGTTGAACAAGTTTTTATGTCCGAACCTATTTTAGATTATATCCAATCTATTTTAAGCTTTTCTCGTAGCCATAAGCTTTTTAATATTGGTTTATCTCCTCGTGCTGGACTTGCCCTGGTCAGTGCATCAAAGGCCTGGGCCTTTATTCACCAACGCAAAATGATTATTCCTGATGATGTAAATGCGGTTATGGCTTCAATAATCGTACATCGAATTAGTCTGCATGAGCAGCAAAGTATGCTTCCACAACAAATCCTGGCAGAATTTGAACATTTGTCGGTACTCTAAATTGAAAAAAAAGAGTCTAATACAATGCTTAAACGCCTACAAAAGTTTTTATTAAATCGCTCTAGCTACCAGGAAAAAATACAACTTAGCAATAGAAATATTTATATCTTACCTACCCGACAGGGTTTATTTTTTTCTTTAATCCTATTACTTATGTTACTAACCGCTATTAATTTTAGTAATAGCCTGATATTCCTTATTACTTTTTTTCTTGCAAGTATCGCTCTGGTTTCCATGTTATTTACCCAAAAAAGTCTTTTGGGTTTATCCTTTCATAGTGCAATAGCATCCCCTGTTTTTTGTAAACAACATGCATCTATCCCATTACACATTGCTATTGCGCAGAAGAATAAATTTTTACCCTGCAGCTTAACTTTTAAATTTGAAAATTTTAACCAGACAATTGATGTCTTAGAACAAAATGAAGCCCTTTTATTATCAATAAAAACACAGCAGCGAGGTGTTGTTATCATTCCACCGATCACCGTTTCCACTACTTTTCCTCTGGGTTTATTTTATGCATGGTCCACTCTTAAACTAACGACACAATCACTGGTTTATCCACAACCACTACCATCTAAATCAATTATTAAATCAAATTACTTAAGTCCTCTTAGTGGACATAATGAATTACAAAAAGGTATGGAAGATTTTTCTGGCTTAGATAAATATATAAAAGGTCAAGCACTTAAACATATTCACTGGAAAGCTTTTGCCAAACAGCAGGGCCTATATACTAAAACCTTTTCAGGAGGCTCTATTGCAGATAAATATTGGCTGGATATAAAGATCTTTGATGCGGATATAAGTCTTGAAATGCGACTGAGTTATTTATGTTATTTTATTCTTCAGGCAGAAAAAAACGGGGATAGTTATGGTTTAAAAATGCACCAAGAAAGCATTGCTATAAATACCGGTGATAAACATAAGCACCAGTGTTTAAGATTATTAGCTTTAACCTAGAAAATTAATAATAAGTTTATGAAATTTTCACTCTTAGCCTTATTACCCATTAGTTTAGTACTAAGTATCTTGCCTTTTTTTAAAGAGATTAGCTGGTCTTTATTAACTTTAAATTTATTTATTTTAGCTATTTTTTCTTTTACTAAATATTCTCTTACTAACCATAGGTATTTATTTTCTAATCCTAGTAGTAAGAACTTATTAGCCAGAAATTCCATTAGCAAATACCTTTTCACCCCTAAAATTATTAATACCTCTCTGGTTATTATAAATCTGCTGTTAATTGTCAAAGTTTATGGTTTTCATATCACTCAGGAAGTTTCTATAAGCCTGTTAATATCAATGTTATGTTTAAAATTATTAGAAATAAAAGATCAACATGATTACCGTAATATAACCATAGTCATCCATTTGCAGTTTTTTCTTTTATCCTGTGCATTTTTATCCTCACAGGGTTTAGGCATTACTTTATACAGTATACTAGTCATTTTATTTTTACTCTTATTAATGATGCTAATGACACATTCCCCTATCTTCATTAATAAATTAAATCTGCTGCCACTGTTTAAAATTCGACTTTTTTTTCAAACTAATTTAAAAATTATAAGCCTTGCTGTTCCCATTACTCTGGTATTATTTATATTATTTCCACGCATTCCTGGCCCATTATGGACCCTGCCTAATCTTGCCAGCTCAGGTACTACAGGTTTATCTGATTCTATGTATCCTGGTAGTGTTAATAATTTGTCTGATTCAAGTGAAATTGTTTTTCGTATTGATTTTAAAAAAGATATACCACAGGCATCTGAGCTATATTGGCGAGGCCCGGTATTAAGTCAAACGGATGGTTTTTTATGGCAGCAGGATAAAAACTCAAGCAAGAAACTAAAAGGTAAATT
Organism: Pseudomonadota bacterium; assembly: GCA_045047105.1. GTDB lineage: Bacteria > Pseudomonadota > Gammaproteobacteria > GRL18 > GRL18 > JADGAU01. The sequence continues at coordinate 22,287 of JASFYQ010000171.1, forward strand.
TTCTCAACGAATCACTCAGGCTGAGAATAATATCAATTACACAATTACTTTAGAACCACAAAAACAAAAGTGGTTATTTAGTCTGGAGATGGGTGAATCTATTTCCAGCCAATTTGTTAGTGATGCTTATTTATCTAATAATATGCAATTTCTGGTAAAACACGTCATTAGCCGTGTAGTACAATATCAAGTTAGCTCCTATACATCCTTTATTTTTAATTCATCTAGTCAAGCAGAAATACAGCAAGCCTTAATATATCCCCAAGGCTCTAACCCTAAAACTTTACAGCTAGGAAAACAATGGCAACAGTCCGCTGAACAAACTGGAGCACAACCTGCTGCTATTGTAAAAAAAGCACTAGATTATTATGTAAATCAAAATTTTTATTACACCCGCCAGCCATCTATTATGGTTGATAACCCCAGCGATGAATTTTTATTTCAATATAAACGTGGCTTTTGTGAACACTTTGCCAGTAGTTTTGTATTATTAATGCGAGCAGCTAATATTCCTGCCAGAGTGGTCACAGGTTATCAAGGTATGGAACACAACAAATTAGGTAATTATTATCTGGTCAGACAATCGGACGCACATGCCTGGGCTGAAGTCTGGCTAAAGGATAAGGGCTGGATAAGAGTAGACCCCACCGCTATTATTCCTCAGGATCATATTAAAAATGATATTTTTGATTATAAAAATAATGAATTTGGCTTTTTAAATCTAAATTATTCAGACTTGCACCAATTAAGCCAATCGTTAAAACAACAATTCTGGACTGAAAAGCTTGCCAGACAGTTTAAACAGTCGATTGATGTTATACAATATTCATGGAATAACTGGGTTTTAGGTTATGACCAGAATAAACAACGGAGTTTTTTAGCTCTATTTGGTATAAAAAATCAGTGGCAAACATTGATTCTATTATTAACTATTATTCCATTGCTTATTATCGCAATATTTTTTTACTTTAATTTAATTAAGAAGCAAAAAAATAGTGATAAACTCGTTCTATTATACCAACAGCTTTTATATAAGCTGAAAAAAAGTGGCTTAAAATATTCTATACATGATGGCCCAGAGAACATTAAAAACAAAAGCTTGCTACAATTTCCTAAGCAAAAAGCACAGCTAGAATATATCTTTGATTATTATATTCAGCTACGTTATGCCAAAGCTTCTAAAAATTACTCCTATAAACAGTTTAAATTTTTATTAAAACAGATAAAGTTTCCTAAATTTAACAAATAAGCACAAATCTAATTTTATAGAATATTCATTAAAAATCCTAAATAATTGATTTAATAGTATTTTAGTTATATTCTATAGTTCTTTATAAAAGTTATTTTAAAAAACCTATATTAATACTTGCTTATATTGTAAATTTAGCATATTATACTCCTATTGTTGAAGGATAAGCTTTTTAAAAGATTATTCTTCAAGGGTTACACTAAACTTGTAAAGTACAACTTGTATATTATTTTGGAGAGAATAAAATGCTAAATAAAAAAATATTAATTGCTGCTGCAATCATCGGTTCTGTATCTTTAACTACTACTGCAAGTGCGTGGTGGGGAAATAACGGTAATAACAACGGTAACTGGAATAATAGTGGTTATGGAAATGGCTACGGAAACGGTAATGGTAATGGTTACGGAAGTGGTTCAGGAAATGGCTATGGTAACGGTTATGGCGACGGTTCCGGAGACATGGACGGCGATATGGACGGTTCTGTAGACTTTAGCTTTAAAGCTAAGGGTCGTGGACGTGGTCGCGGTAACGGCAATGCAAATGCACGTAATAGCTATTATGGTAATGCATATGGAAATGGTTACGGAAACGGCTATAGCGCAAATAACTATAATGGTAACTGGGATGGCCGTAATAACTATGGTAGCAACAATGGTTATGGTTATGGTTATGCTCCTTATCCTTACCAGCCAGCACCTGCTGCACAAGCTCCTACAGCTCAGGCACCTGCTGCAAAATAAGATAGTAAATAATTCCATTATTTAAAGTTTTAAAATAAAGCTAAACGCCTCTGAATAGAAATATTCAGGGGCTTTTTTTTGCATGCTATAAACCTAAAAACCATTGCAGTTAAAACTACTGCGAATGCCTAAAGCACTAAACCTTAAGGATTTCTTAATAATTTTGGCTTCACCCGTAGAGTGACTACGAATAAAGCCCAAATTATCCAGAAAAACCTTAGTCTTCAGCACTTTATTCATTCTCGCTACGTTCCAACTGCAATTTTCAGGATAAAATATTTTACAAATTTATAGTTCTCTATTTTGCCTCCCCTTATAAGAATTGTTAAAATGTAATAATCTCTGCATCCACTCAAAATAACTATACAAGGATTACCATGTCTTCTCTCACCCAATCCAGTGCATGGAAAAATTTACAGCAGCACTTCGAGAAAAATAAAACTATTTCACTTAATGATTTATTTAATAAAGATCAAAATAGTGATAATCCCAACCGCTTTGAAACACTCTCACAACAAGCCTGTGGTCTATTTTTAGATTACTCTAAAAATAATATCAGCTCTGAAACCTTATCTTTATTATTTGATTTAGCACGCCAGGAATCACTAGAAACTTTTCGAGATAAAATGTTTGCTGCTGAGAAAATTAACCATACCGAACATCGTTCAGTGCTACATACAGCACTGAGAGCAAAAAAAGATCAGGTTATTAGTCTAGATAACAAGGATGTAGTAAAAGATATTCACTGCGTTCTACAACAAATTAAACAATTTACCCACAAACTTCGTACAAGTGAATGGAAGGGTTATAGTGGAAAAACTATTACCGATGTAGTTAATCTAGGTATTGGTGGTTCCGACTTAGGTCCTAAAATGGTAGCCAAAGCACTCACTCCTTTTAATAAAGGCTCTGATAATTGTTCAATTAATGTACATTTTGTCTCTAATCTTGACGGCAGCCAAATATCAGACCAACTACAACAACTAGATCCTGAAACTACTTTATTTATTATCGCTTCTAAAACCTTTACCACCCCTGAAACCATGTTTAATGCAACCACTGCCAGAGGCTGGTTTGTTGCCCATAGTGGGGATGTAACTCATATTGCTAAACATTTTGTAGCCGTTTCTACAAATAAGCAGGCGGTCTTACAATTTGGTATTGATGCAAAAAATATCTTTGAATTCTGGGACTGGGTGGGTGGACGCTATTCTCTCTGGTCTGCCATTGGTTTAGGTATCTCTGTCGCAATTGGTTTTGAACAATTTGAACAGTTCTTAGCGGGTGCCAATGAGATGGATGCGCATTTTAAACAGGCTCCTTTAGAACAAAACCTGCCTGTAATTTTAGGACTATTAGGCATTTGGTATACAAATTTTTACCAATATTCTACTCAAGCAGTATTTGTATATGAAGAATATTTACAAAATTTCCCTGCATTTTTACAACAATTAGATATGGAAAGTAATGGTAAGCATATCAACAATCAGGGTGAAATAGTAGATTACCATACCGGACCAATTATCTGGGGTGAGCAAGGTATAAACGGGCAGCATGCTTTTTATCAACTGCTACATCAGGGAACACATATTGTTCCTGCTGACTTTATTGCCAGTTTAAATACCTTTAATCCCCGCTGTGGCCATCACCCCATGTTATTATCAAACTTTTTTGCCCAGAGCCAGGCATTAATGCAAGGAAAGGATCTCAATCAGGTTAAACAAGAGTTACAGCAGGCTGGTTATTCACCAGAGCAGATAAACACCCTGGCAGCGCATAAAGTTTTTGCTGGTAATCGCCCCTCTAATACCTTGTTAATGGAACAACTTAATCCTAAAACTCTGGGGGCTTTAATTAGCTTATATGAGCATAAAGTATTTGTGCAAGGCTGTATCTGGCGAATTAATTCATTTGATCAATGGGGTGTTGAATTAGGTAAACAATTGGCAAAAACCATACAAATGCAACTTAATGATGATACCACGATAGAACAACATGATAGCTCAACTAATGGCTTAATTAACTATTATAAGCAGCATCGGAACTTGTCTGGTAACCTGCTCTTAAGCAGTGATAATAATTGGGAAAAACTGCAAGATTTATTAGTTAATGAATTTACTAAATAAAGGCCTGAACACCCCTAAAACTAGTGCTCAAATTTAAAGCGCATATAAAAAGGGGTTGTTTCAATTTCTTCAATCAGTTTTGTACCTAATTGAAATTCTCTTTGTCTTTTTTCGTGGCTATGTTTAATATCAACCATCATACCAGCCTCAAAGGTCAAAGCATCGACAAGTAAAGTGGCAACTTCATTTGATTCTTTAAGCTTATTTGAGAGCTTAAATTCAGGTAAGTACAGGGCACGAAAATATTTAAATTTATTCTTCTTTCTTATTTCAACGGGTTCTGTTCCAGTAGGGCTTAATAGCTGTACTCCCACTTTTAAAGGTTCATTATTAAAATGCTGAACACGCCGGATTACCCCAATAAACCAACTATCTGGCTGTTGATTTTTTTCATGGCTTAGAGCAACGACTTCACCTATTTTAATATTTAAAGGGTAGTCTTTTACCCATATAAGGCTTAAACCATTAAGGCTTTCATTTTCGGTTAAAAAATTCTCAATAACCTCACCAGAATTGCAAGTATTATTATCGGTACTTTCATAGGTTACAGAGGCAAGCATTTGGTCATAATCAATTTCATCTGGCTTTTTATTTTGAAAAGGCATAGAATTCATCATTTGCTCATAATCAACTTCATCCAGTGCTGATACTTTACTGGTATATTCTGCTTTCTTTATCCAGTTAGGTTGTTGGTAGTTATTTAGTACATAATGTACATGGTTTAAACCAATGACCACTTTAAGTTCAGAATAATAATCATTACGGTCAAAATTTCGATCAATATAAACCGACCAGGAAGTTTTTAATTTTTGTAATAAACAAGCCTTAATTTTTGGAGACAAAAAGCCATTATTAAAATCGCTATCATCATTAAGTATTTGCAGAGAAAGTTTATGTGAATCAATAAATAAGGCTTTTTGGTGATCGGGTTGATGACCACGTGGATAAAAAGTTGGCATGTAATTATCGGTTAAGTTTATAGCAGTATATAAATCTTGTTTGATACTTTTATGAGCAACCAGATCAACCAACTTTGCCCAATTTGCTAAATGTTTATAAATATAATAAATCTGTTGCTGATTAAAATGATAAGGATCCGACAGAGCCAATAATAAGACCTGCAAAAAGGTTACTTTTATGCTGGTTTTTTCTTCAATAAATGGATCAATAATGGCTATATTTGAAAAATTCTTTTTTTCTGAGAAACTAAACAAGGTATAAAGTTGATCCCATATTTCTTTTTCTGATTGTCTATAAACTTCAAATTCTGTTAGTACTATCTGGCTTAAATAACGTATCAAACGTTGAATAGTGAATGCTATTTGAGCATCCAATGATTTTAAAAATGACCATGATTTTTTTTTATTAATCAATTGCTCATGTAAAATAATTGCATAGGCTTGTATAAATTGTTTATAAACAGACAGACATAGATCCACTTGCTGGTTATTTTCAGCACTAAGTGGCATTTGCGTATTTAAAAAATGGGGTTTCAGGTTTCCAACCAGAGAGAGAACAGGCGTATGCAGTTTTTCTAATAAAAATATACGCTGGTTAAGAGTAACTTGATAGCTATTAGCTTTTTTAAGAAATTCAAATATGGTTTTTAACGATTGTACTTGATCGGTAAGGCGGATTTGATCAAACCAGAGTTCTATTTCTGCTTGCCCCATATCTGGGCAATTAATATCGGGTGTTTTTAAATTATTTATTTGGCTAAAAACAATATTTAATTCAGTGAACACAATCCACCTTAACTTAATTACATTTTAAATTTATTTACATGGGCAGCAAAGTCGGAGGCATCCTTATAACCTACCAGGCGGAAATGTTTAACTTCCACACCCTGAGCATTAAAAAATAAAAGCGCTGGAGGTCCAATTAACTTATAATTTTTTAATAATTGTTTGCTGTCTTCATTATCTGCTGTTACATCTGCCTGCAATAATACGAAACCACTCAAACTATTAATAACCTCAGCATCAGTAAAAGTATATTTTTCTAACTCAACACAAGAAATACACCAATCTGCATAATAGTCTAATAAAACATTTTGACCATTTTCTTTTGCTTTTTGCAACTCATTATTTAACTGTTTAACACTGAGTATTTTTTTAAATTTTAAGTGTTGCTCTGAAGTACTACTAACACTAGCATTCCCCCCAGCCGACAAACCTTTTAATGGCTGCATCATATCTGTATTTCCTGACGAAGCAGCAATTATTAGAATAGTACCATAAATTAGCATGATAATACCTATAGATTTCCAGAATCTACTCCACCCGGTGGTATTTTCGTGAATAGGCGTAAGAGCACCAATATATACCGCAGAGAAAATCAGCAAGATAGCCCATAACCATAAAATTATAACATCTGGTAATACGCGCTCCAGCATCCAGATAGCAACGCCTAACATCATCACACCAAAGCCAGCTTTGACTGAATCCATCCAGACTCCGGCTCGTGGTAAGAACTTACCTGCTGAAGTACCAATAACAATTAATGGCAGGCCCATACCCAGGCTCATAAAGAACAATGCTCCTCCACCAAGGAACGGATCGCCTGTTTGACTAATATAAATTAAAGCTCCCATTAAAGGAGGAGCAACACAGGGGCCTACAATCAGGGCAGACAAAAAGCCCATAATAACAACTCCAGCATAATTCCCCCCTTTTTGCTTATTACTTATTTCAGCAATTTTACTTTGCAAACTACTGGGTAATTGCAATTCATAAAATCCAAACATAGATAAAGCAAGTAAAACAAAAACTAATGCAAAGCTGCCCAGCACCCATGGATTTTGGAACCAGATTTGAATATTCTCACCTGAAAGGCCTGCAAACACCCCTGCTACAGTATAGGTAACAGCCATAGCAAGTACATATACAAGCGAAATCATAAAGGCTTTTTTAGTATCTACTTTTTCACTTTGACCTGCAATAATGCCAGATAAAATAGGAATCATAGGGAATACACAGGGAGTAAAAGCTAATGCCAGGCCCAAACCAAAAAAGGTAATTAAAATAAGTAGTTTATTTCCTTTACTCAGATAATCAGCCAAAGCATCTTGCTCTGAAAGTTGAATATCAGCGTTATTTATGCTTTTTTGCTGTATATTATTCGCCTGCTTTTTATCACTAACTGCCGCTTGAGCCTGATTAAATTTAATACTCTCAGCATTTAAGGAAATTGTTTTTTTCTGTAGAGGATAACAGATACCTGCTGCCGCACAGCCCTGATATTGAATTTTTAAATCAATATTGTCCGTCTGTTTGGCATTTTTATTAAATGGTATTTCAATAGCAACCTGCTTTTCATAAACCTCATAGTCCCCCAAAAACTCATCTGATTTTTGTTTAGCTTTAGGAAATTGAATCTCACCAATAGCCGCTGCATTTTCTGTAAGGCTTTGAAATTTAAATTTATCTTTGTATAAATAATAACCGTCTTTTATATCCCATGTAGCAATAACTTTTCCTTCACTATTGGTTTCAACACTTAATTGAAAAGCAACCTCGGGATCAAGAAATTCTTCTTCCTCAACTAAGCTTGAATTGGAATCACTACTATTACTGGCATAAGAAGAAAGCACTGAAGCGGGATTCGTTGTTGTTGATGTAGTAGTTGTTGTTG
>JASFYQ010000172.1:0-11274 GCA_045047105.1 Pseudomonadota bacterium
AAACCTACTTTTAAACCTACTTTTACTTAGTATATAACTATTTAAAAGTAAAGCTATTGTACCTTAGTACAAAATTACGTATTAATTATGAGGTTGTAAACCTAATAGCTATAGTGCGATTTCCAGAGCATATCAAGTTAACCAGAGGTTTTAGACGCTCAATGATTCCATTAGTAACAAAACAGGCCTGCTCACAAGTAAAGTGTAGCCGTAAACGCGATACCATTGCACGTGTTGGTGGTGATGAATTTATAGTTATATGCAAGAACTTTAAATCAGACAAAGATATTTCTTTTTATTTATGCCCGGGAAAATATAATCAAAAGCCTTAATTTAGAGAAAAATATAAAAATAGGCCTGAAAAAAAAACAATTTATTCCTTATTACCAGCCTAAAATTGATTTAACAACTGGAAATTATAAAACAAGATAATTTTCAAGTGGCAATTAATATTTCAACAAGACAATTACGCAGTAAAACTTTATTTGATGATATTACTAAAATTCTTGCTCAATATTCTATACTTCCACAGCAAATAGAATCAGAAGTAACTAAAAGCATGGTAATAAAAAGCATGGATATTGCTATAAATACCCTAAAATTTTTTAGGGCAATAGGTATGCAAATTGCATTATTAAGCAATCACCATAATAGCATCCATTTCAACTTCGGACGCTTTCGGTAATTGAGCCACACCCACTGCTGCACGAGCAGGATAAGGCTGGCTAAAGTACCTGGCCATAACTTCATTTACCAGGGGAAAATGAGACAGGTCAGTCAAAAAAATATTTAGTTTAACAATATCTTTTAATTCGCCGCCCGCAGCCTGAGCCACAGCCTGTAAATTATCAAACACCCGAGTAATCTGAGCTTCCATATTGCCCTCAATTAACTCCATAGTTTCAGGAACTAAAGGAATTTGCCCAGAAAGATAAACGGTATTATCTATTTTTACAGCTTGTGAATAAGTGCCGATAGCCTGCGGTGCTTTATCTGTGCTAATTATTTTTTTTATCATCTTAATCCTTAATTATTTACGATTAACATCCATTATTAATGCGGAGTATATCCATTATAATAAGCCTTCATTTTTTTATCAAAAGCGGTTGGGTTATCTATATAATCGGATACATAGCCAGCCATTTTATTAGAATCTTCACTAATGGCTTCTTCATTAGTATATTTTTCATCTTCAAAATGAATTCTACGGGTTATTTCCGTTAAACGTCGCTCTGCAACCAGCAATGAATTTTTATAAACAGAAAAATGCAGAGTCAGCATAGTACGCCCTGCTTCTATAGGAAGAAAAAATCGTAGTGCCTGATTGCCACCATATAATTGTTCTAATTTTGCATCAATAAATAGCTCACTTTGTTTCTCTGTTGCAGCTAATTGCCATTGCGGGTGTTTTTTCCCTATAGTTGAGAGCATTTGCATTTTAAGCAAGGCACAATAATCTTTAACATAGCTTTCTTTTAGTTCCGTAACCTCTGCTTCAGAGCAATTTAATTGTAAATAAAAGCTGCTTATACCATCACTTGAATACTCAGGATCAATATTAGACATTTCCTCAACTGGCGCTCGACATGCAGATAAAAATACGACTAAAAAACATAATATCAATTTAATTTTCATTTCTTTACCCTTCCCTTTTTCAATATCTTAAATTGTTCTATTTATATCTTAAGCTATAAACTTAAGTATACGCTATATAAATAACTCACGCCCGCCATCCACATTAATAATTTGCCCAGTAATATAGTCAGCATCACGGACTAAAAATAAAACTGTTCTGGAGATATCTTCGGCACTGCCCTGACGTTTTAAATAGGTGCGACTCACAATATCATTTTTAGTCTCATCCGCCATTTCATTCTCTGGCCATAAAATTGCTCCAGGAGCTACACCATTAACTCGTACCGTAGGACCCAACTCATATGCCAGGGTTTTTACCTGCATAGCCAGGCCTGCTTTAGCCATATTATAAACACTGTGTTTTGCCATTGGACGCTGGGCATGAATATCAATAATGTTAACAATACAGCCCTGTTGTTCTGCTAAAAATGGAGCTGCTGCCTGAGATAAAAAATAAGGTGCTTTTAAATTGCTGGCCATCAGGTCTTCCCATTGCTGCACCGTAGTATTCCCTACAGGTGTGGGATAAAAACTTGAAGCATTGTTAACTAATATATCCAGTCGCTGCCAATACTGCTGTGATATATGTAACAAATTAGCTAAGGCCTCGGTATTTAATAAATCTGCCTGGACTATTTGTGCTGAATTAGCTCGAATAGCTAATAAACTCTGCTGTAATTGTTCTGCGGCAGCAGCTGAATTTCGATAATGAATAACAATATTAGCTCCAGCAGCATGTAAAAACCGTGCTGTCATTGCACCTAAGCGTTGTGATGCTCCAGTAATTAATGCCACCTTGTCTTTTAGCTCACGATCAAGAATAATATGCACTTCAAATAACTCCCAAATTTATTTACCTTACTTATCTAATATAGCTACTTATGAACCCAGCAAAGCCATTTGAATTAGCACAACCCGATGATATAGCCCAGCAGCATAGTCAGCAATTACTAGAACATATTATCCAGCAAATTCAATTATCTGACGGAAAAATTGATTTTGAACAATACATGCAATTGGCATTATACGCACCTGGTTTAGGATATTATAGCGCAGGATTGCACAAATTTGGTGCTCAGGGAGATTTTGTTACCGCACCAGAAATATCACCTTTATTTGCACAGGTCTTAGCTATACAGGCAGAAGTTGTGCTAGAACAGATCAAACAACAGACAGGACAAGCAAACTTATTAGAAGTAGGCGCAGGTTCTGGAAAAATGGCCGGAGATATTCTACTCGAATTAAGTCAACGTAAGAACTTGCCAGATTATTATTATATTCTAGAACTCAGTGCTGACTTAAAACAACGCCAACAAACTTATTTACAAAAAACTCTGCCTGATTATTATAACCAAATCATTTGGTTAGATAAGCTACCTGAATCAGGATTTAATGGTTTAATTATTGCTAACGAACTACTTGATGCTTTTCCAGTGCATCTGATTAAACTGGATGGAGAAAAGATTTATGAGCGTTTTGTCTGCGAAAATGAGGGCAAATTATTTTTTAAAGATATAGAAAGTAATACTCCTGAAATTTTATTAATGAAAAATAAGATTCAAACCAGCATTGAAAAAAATGTTCAACTATTAGACAAACAAACTGCCTATGTAACCGAAATGAATAGCCTGGCTAACCAATGGATAGAAAGCATGGCTGCATGTTTAGATTGTGGAGCCATGTTATTAATTGACTATGGATACCCTGTAAGTGAGTACTTACACCCTCAGAGGCATAAGGGTACACTTATGTGCCACTATAAACACCTCGCTCATGATGATCCATTTTTTTATCCCGGGCTGCAAGATATTACCGCTCATGTAAATTTTAGTGATATAAAAAATACTGCGGTTGCAGCAAAAATGCAAGTATCTGGTTATACTACCCAGGCACATTTTTTACTCTCTGGTGGTTTGGTTGAGTTAACTCAGCATATTGATATTAATGAAATAGATAAACATTCCCGCATGGCTGTGGAGATAAAGAAACTCACCCTGCCCGAAGAAATGGGTGAATTATTTAAAGTTATCTATTTAACTAAAGATATAAACTGTCCATTATCAGGATTTAAATTCAATAATATGCAGCACAGGCTGTAAGCTAAAGGAAATAATTAATGGATTTTTTACAAGTTTTTATACTCGCTATAGTCCAGGGGTTTACTGAATTTTTACCTATTTCCAGCTCTGCCCACCTTATTTTAGTACCTCGATTTTTAGGCTGGCAAGATCAAGGGATTGCATTTGATGTAGCTGTTCATATAGGTACTTTAAGTGCCGTTTTATGGTACTTTAAAGATGAGTTAATTACCTTGTATAAAGACTGGCAAAGCTCAGTGGTGCAACAAAAGATGGTTGGTGACAGCTTACTTGCCTGGGGAGTTTTACTTGGTACTTTACCTGTAGGTCTTGCAGGTTTATTAGTGAGCGATTATATGGCAAACCTGAGAACTCCTTTGATTATAGCTATAACCACCATTGTCTTTGGCTTAGTGCTCTGGTATGCCGACAAAAAGGGAGACAGGAAAAAAAGTGAGCACCAACTTACTTTATTGCATATTATGGCTATTGGTGTAGCTCAGGCTATAGCTCTTATCCCAGGTACATCACGCTCGGGTATAACTATTAGCATGGCCTTATTATTAGGTTATAGCCGTACTGGGGCAGCGCGATTTTCATTTTTACTCTCCATCCCGGTAATTGTATTAGCAGGTGGTTTAGAAACCATTAAATTAATTAAAAGTGATGAAATCATAGACTGGTTTGCACTTTTTAGTGGCACACTGCTATCCGCTATTAGTGCTTATATCTGCATCGTCTATTTTATTAAATTACTAGACAAAATTGGCATGCAACCCTTTGTTATTTATCGCCTGGTTTTAGGTCTGGTATTGTTATTTGTCTTTGTTATATAGCTGCTTGTCTAGCATGCTTATTTAGCCCAGTTATTTAGCCCAGTTATTTAGGCTTAATAAAATTTCTATGCTAGAATAACCAGCAAATTAAACAACCCAGATAAGAATTTTGTACAATAAAAATAAACTAAAAATAATCCATCCACTTAAACGGCTTAAACAGCAAAAGTCATATAAGTTAAATAAATTATTATTCAGTGCGGTTAGTTCCTTTGCTTTAATTCCTTTATTACATGCTAACGAGCTTATTCAGAATAATTGGAATTGTCAGCAAGTTAATAATTTGTGGCACTGTGCTGGAAGTGATACAGAGATAAATACAAATCGCCTTACAGCCACAGCATATCAGCCCATAACAACTCCACAGCAAAATAAACTAACAGCTCCTGTTTTTACTGCACCTATTGGGCCAACTGGCGGCACTGCATATAAAGGTACTCAGAGCAGAATTAAGCAAAATCAAACCGTAAAATCTGCAAGTTGTGCAACACCAGATTCAGAGCAAGCTCAAAGTGAGATTAATCAGTCGGCTAGCAATAATAAATTTGACTTTACTACCCGCATTGAAGCAGATCAGGCAGTAGCCAGCAATAAAAATATTATTGATTTTGAAGGTGATGTAGTTATCACCCATAACGATCAACGATTAACTGCAAAAAAAGCACGCTATAACAAAACTGATGAACTTTTTAATGCCCAGGGAGATGTGATAATTTCACAACCCGGAGTTATTTTAAAGGGAGAGCGAGCTAACTATCTTGCCAAAAGCAAACAAGGCCGCTTAGATAATTCATCTTATCAATTACCCGCCCGTCCCGCTCAGGGTGTGGCTAACAATATTCAGTTTAAACCTGGCCTAATTGAATTGGCCGATCCCACTTTTTCATCATGTCCTGCCAATGCTGAAGATTGGGTCATTAAAGCCAGTGAAATGGAACTGCATACAGAAGAAGGTTATGGTGAAGGTGAGCATGTAGTGGTATATTTTAAAGGCATTCCCTTTATCTATAGCCCTTATATTCGTTTTCCACTAAATGATGAACGCACCAGCGGTTTTTTATTACCTGAAATTGGCTATTCCAGTCGTAATGGTGCTGATTTTAGCACTCCCTATTACTGGAATATTGCACCTAATATGGATGCCACTATCACTCCACGCATTTTATCAAAACGTGGATTTATGCTGGGCTCACAATTTCGTTACATGAGTAAAAACCAATATGCAGAGCTCTATGCTGAATATCTAAATGATAATCATGCAGATGAAAACCGCGATCCAGAAGAAGTCACTATTCGTGGAAAAGATATCTCTGAAAATCGTGGTGCAATAAGTTTTCAACACCAGGCACGCCTGAGCCAAAGCTGGAATAGCAATATTGACTATAATTATGTCTCAGATAATTATTATATAGACGACTTTGGTAATAACCTTAAAGATCGCAGTGAAACACATTTGCTTAGAGAGGGTAATATCAATTTTAGAAATGAATACTTTAGCTTTACTGGTCGAGCACAGGGTTATCAGGAATTAAAAAAAGACGTAAATACCTATAGTCGCCTACCCCAACTTTTATTTAGTGGATACAATAGCTTTAACCCAGCAGGCATTCCATTGGGAGCTGGATTCATCAGTGAATCAGTCAGATTTGAAAAAAACTGGGACTATGATAAAGCCACAGATGAAGGTACTCGTTATCATATCAGACCTTATCTCGACATGCCCTTTAACCGCCAGTATGGTTATATAAAACCCAGAGTCAGTGTAGATTTTTTACAATATGATCTGGATGAGACCGCAACCATTGGTGCAGAAACGAGTATAAATCGAACCCTGCCAATATTCAGTTTAGATAGTGGCCTGTACTTTGAAAAACAACTCAAGCTATTCAATACCAGTATGACCAATACTTTGGAGCCACGTTTATTTTATCTATATGTGCCTCACGAAGATCAAAATAACCAGCCCGTATTTGATAGCTCCTTAAATCAATTTACCTTTAGTCAATTATTTAGAGAAAACCGTTTTTCAGGGATCGATCGCTTAGCTGATGCTAATCAATTAAGTTTTGCTTTAACCAGTCGATTTTTTGACAATAATAATGGCTATGAGCGTTTTAGAGCTTCAATTGGTCAAATAGTATATTTTCAGGACAGAGAAGTACAACTGAACAAAAATACTGCGATAGAAACTGCTGACACATCAGCTATTGCCGCTGAGCTTGCCAGTCAGTTTTTACCTCACTGGAATACCTCTTTTTCAATGATGTATAACCCCCATCAAAATGAAATTGATACTTCAACATTTCGACTACAATACAAATCAGATTCCTTTCATATTGTTAACTTTGACTATAGCTATAAAAATGATGCTAGCATCAGCGAAAACTATGATCAGCTAGACTTATCCAGTTATTGGAAAATAGCTCCACAATGGCATGCTTTAGCTCGCTGGAACTATTCTTTACAGGATGATTTTACACTTGAAAGCATGCTTGGATTTGAATACGATAGTTGCTGTTATGCAATGCGACTGGTACTAAGTCGTGAGCAAGCTTATCTCAATGACGAGGCAGACAATCGAATTATGTTACAAATGCAATTTAAAGGACTGGCATCTGTTGGAAATATAAGTGATACAACATTACGTAATGATATACCTGGTTTTGAACGAAGCATGGACGAATAATAGCTAAAAAATAGCGATACGGATGGATGATAAAAATGGCATTAAATAACACCCCAGCATACTATAAAAACAACCTCTTGGCAGGCTTATTATTTTTGACTCTTATGTTTTCTAATAGTTTCTGCCGGGCCGAAATAATTGAACTGGACAGTATTGTTGCGGTAGTGAATAACGATATAATCACCAAGCAAGAAATGCAACGCTCGTTCAGTGAGGTAGTTAGAAATTTCCAACGCCGAGACGCTGAAATTCCTGCTGCAAATATTTTAAGTAAACAGGTTCTGGATAAATTAATTATGGAGCGGATCCAGCTTGATCTGGCCGAACGCTCAGGTATTCGCAGTGATGAAACAACTCTAAATAGAGCAATTGTCAGAATTGCTGGTCAAAATGGTCTTTCCCTGAGTGAATTTATAAATAATATTACCGAGCAGGGAATTGATTTTAAACAATTTAGAAACGATATTCGCAAACAAATTTTATTGCAACGTTTACAGCAACGTTTTGTAGATAGCAAAGTAGTTATTACTAACCAGGAAATTGATAATTTCTTATTTAACTATAAGAAACAGGGAGATGTTGAAAACAGTTACCACCCTGCAATTATTTTAATTTCTATTCGCGAAGGTTCTACTCCAGCGCAAATTAAAAAATCCCAGAAAAAAATTGATTTTATCTATCAACAACTTGAAAATGGAGTTGCATTTGCTGGTCTGGCAATAGAACACTCAGAATCGAATAATGCTTTAGAGGGCGGTGATTTGGGCTGGAGAAAAGAAGCAGAACTTCCTTCTATGTTATCTGAAATTATTCCTCAACTACAGGTAGGCCAGTTTTCCAAGCCTATAAAAATGCCTGTTGGTTTTATTATTGTTAAACTGCTGGATAAAAAAAGTGCTGCCTCACATCAGGTTGAAGAATCACATGCCTTGCATATTTTAATCAAACCTGACCTTACCCTGACTGCAGCACAGGCAAAGATTCGTTTAGAGCAATTACGCAAGCGTATTCTTGGAGGAGAGAGTTTTGAAAAACTGGCAAAAGCCCATTCAGATGATAAAGGTTCCGCCCAAAAAGGGGGAGATTTAGGCTGGTTTAAACCAGGTGTTATGGTTCCAGAATTTGATCAAGCCTTAAAACAACTATCACAAGATCAAATCAGTGAAATTGTTGAATCTCCTTTTGGGTATCATATTATTAAATTACTAGAACGTAGAACACGTGATGATAGTGATGAATTTTTGCGTAGTAAAGTCCGTACTAAGTTACGCCAGCAGAAAATTGAAGATCAAAAGTTGCTCTGGTTACGCCGTATCCGAGATGAAGCACATATAGAAATTCGCATTGAACGCTCTTAGTTGTATTTTTAGTTGCTTTAGGAAGCCATTAGGCCCTTATAGTACCAAAAATAGCTTCCTTCTTAGTTAGTAAACAGTCCTTAGTCCATATTAGAGTCATCAATGAGTCATATCCAAGAGCGTAAATACCTACTGTCTTTTACCGCAGGAGAACCTGCTGGTATTGGCCCAGATTTAGCCATCTATTTAGCACAAAGTGAAATACCACAAAGCTGTGTAATAGTAGCTGATCCAGAGGTATTACACACACGAGCCAAACTATTAAATTTACCTGTTAAAATTAATATTATAGAAGCTAACCAAAGCCTTAAAGAAACTGATTTTACTGGCCAGGGGCAACTACTATGTTTAGCTGTAAAAGTAAAACAAGCGGTTCAAGCAGGTTGTCTCAATGTAGAAAATTCCGCTTATGTTTTAGAGTGCATAAAAACTGCAACTGAATTATGCTTAAGCGGTTACTTTGACGGCTTGGTTACTGGCCCTATTCATAAGGGAATTATTAACCAGGCTGGACTGACTTATAAGGGACAGACTTTTATTGGACATACTGAATACCTTGCTCAATTAAGCCAGACTAAAGGTGTGATAATGATGCTTGCAACTGAAGGTTTAAGAGTTTCATTAGTAACCACTCACCTGCCACTTAAAGATATAAGTGCAGCAATTACCAAAGAATTGCTCAGCGAAATAATTAGCCTCTTAGATACGGAGATGAAAAATAAATTTGGCATCAATAATCCACATATTGCTATTTGTGGGCTTAACCCACATGCAGGAGAAGGTGGTCATCTGGGTAATGAAGAAATTGACACCATTATTCCTGTTATTAAGCAATTACAACAACAAGGCCTGAATCTATCTGGGCCAATTCCCGCAGATACTATTTTTACAGAAAAATACATGGCTGATGCAGATACCATTTTAGCCATGTATCATGATCAGGGATTACCTGTATTAAAATATAAAGGTTTTGGTCAGGCTGTTAATATTACTCTGGGTTTACCCTTTATCCGTACCTCGGTTGATCATGGTACAGCACTGGATCTTGCTGGCAGCAGGGCTATAAATAGTGGCAGTATGTTTTATGCAATAAAAACTGCTTGCACTATGCTAAATAATACCACGGCAAGAAATCACACTAGTTTAAATACAAAGACAAAATAAATGAAACATAAGGCACGCAAACGTTTTGGTCAAAACTTTTTAACCAATCAAAGTATTATTTTACAAATAATTCAAACCATTGGCGTACAAGCAGAAGATCACATTGTAGAAGTTGGCCCTGGCAAAGGAGCTCTTACCAGACACTTACTCTCTGCCTGTAATAATTTAGATGCTATTGAACTGGATCGTGATTTAATTCCTTTATTAAAAATATCACTTGCCAGCTATAGCCAAAAATTTAATTTAATTAACCAGGATATTCTAACCGTAGATCTTTGTCAGCTGGTTAAAAGTAATCAGCAAACTATCCGGGTTATTGGCAACCTGCCCTATAATATCTCTACTCCTGTTTTATTCCATTTTATGCAATACCGCCATTGCATTAAAGACATGTTTTTTATGTTGCAAAAAGAAGTAGTAGATAGATTAGCAGCCACTCCGGGTAATAAAAGTTATGGTCGTTTAAGCATTATAATGCAGTATTATTTTAATATTGAAAAATGTTTTGATGTTCCACCTTCTGCGTTTCAACCTGCACCAAAGGTAGACTCTGCGATTGTTACTCTGGTTCCCTATAGCGATTTAAATACGCAACATGGAATAGTACTTGAGGAGACCAGGGCATTACAGGATATCTGTCAACTGGCCTTTGGGCAAAGAAGAAAAACCCTGCGAAACAACCTTAAAAAAGTACTCAGCAGTGAGCAAATAACTGAACTGGATATTGACCCATCCGTACGTGCTGAAACACTTACACTATACGATTTTATTAAATTAGCGAATTTATATTATCAGCAAAATAAATCGTCATCAGCAGACTAATTTTTTACCTGTAAATACGCTCATTTTATAAACAAAAAAGCTGCTAGAGCCTAAACTCTAACAGCTTTATTTACCTGCTTTATAACTATTTAAGGCTAGCTAAAGCAGCCTCGTAATTTGGTTCTTGAGTAATTTCAGGAACTTGTTCTGTATAAATAACTTCATTTGCTTCATTTAGAACAATAACTGCTCTAGAACATAATCCAGCCAAAGGGCCTGCAACAACATCCAACTGATAATCTGCTGCAAAAGTACTTCTAAAAGTAGATAACATTTCTACGTCTTTAATACCTTCAGCTTCACAAAAACGTCCCTGTGCAAAAGGTAGATCAGTAGAAATAACCAGTACTACCGTATTATCTAAATCTGTAGCTGATTGATTAAATTGTTTTGCAGAAGTTGCACAAACGGGAGTATCTAAACTTGGTACAATATTTAGAACCAAATAGCTTAGCTGTTTGTAGCAATAGTTAATAGGGTGAAGCTTAATAAAACCTTTTTCATTATAGAATCCTTATATATTTAATTACTTAAGAAATAATAATTCAATTGCTAATGCGAATTAATATCATTATATGTTATTAGTTGAGCTTTAATAAACAATAACATTTACAAACTGCTTTTTATAAGAGAACAGCGTAAAAAATAACTAATAATATATAAAAAATACCTTATATAAAATATAAAAATGTTAT
>JASFYQ010000173.1:0-12747 GCA_045047105.1 Pseudomonadota bacterium
AATTATCAATTATCAATTATCAATTATCAATTATCAATTATCAATTATCAATTGTTGATTGTTGATTGTTTATGTTATAGTATTTGGCTTTTTAAATATAGAACATTAGAGAATACTTATATGTTTGGAATGAATAGTATTAAAGAAATGCAGGTTCAAGAGTTATTTGAGTTATTAAGTAACTCCTCAGATGAGGGCAGCCAGGATAAATTTAGACTTCTCGATGTCCGTACACCAGCAGAAGTTGCACGAGGGAAAATAGCAGACTGTGAAAATGTTCCTTTGCACCTGGTTCCTTTAAAAGTAGAAGAATTTAAAGAAGACCGCAAACTTATTATTTATTGTCAAACTGGTGCAAGATCAGCTCAAGCCTGTGCTTTTTTAGCATCTAAAGGCATCAATAATGTATTTAATGTGCGCGGTGGAATTGTTGCCTGGGCACAGTCAGGCTTCCCCGTTTCTATGTGATTTATTTGTTCTAGATCAATTTGGAAACAGAAAACTGTTGTCAAGGTCTACTGATTTGGGGTAAAATCTCGCCTTTACACCAATTTGGTTAGCAAATTGCTAGGTTATTGCAGCTTGCTAATGTTATTATGGTAAAAATGAAATTAACGGCTAACAATTAAAAAAGCAGGTTAATATTTAACTTTAGCTTGAACGAGGAATAGATTCATGGCAGATTTTGATAAAGAATTAGATGCATCAGGTTTAAATTGCCCTTTGCCAATTTTGCGTGCTAAGAAAGCATTAGCAGAATTAAGTGCTGGTCAAAAATTACACATTATTGCTACTGACCCGGGTTCGGTTAAAGATTTTGAAGCCTTTGCTAACCAAACGGGAAATAAGTTAATTGATAGCAAAGAAGAAGGTGGAAAGTTTCTTTTTATGATCGAAAAAGCTTAGTTTTAAACACTTAAAGTTTAGAAAAAAAAGCATCTTTAAGAGGTGCTTTTTTTTTGTGCCTTTTTTTTGTATGTGCTATGAGCTTTTTTGTTTTAAGGGCGGGAGATATTTTTAACTCCTCTTAAAACTTCCAGTTGACCTGAGCACTTAAGATATCTACCGAAGAATCATATTCACCTGCTAATTCTCCTTGCATGGCTCCAGCCAAACCATCAAAGTGTTCATTAATTTTTGCGGCTTTAACCCACAAATGAGCATAACCAATATCCATTGAAAGCTGATTAGAAAGTTGGTAACTAATACCGAGACTTAGCCATGTTCTATGATCTCCTGGTATCCGTGAGGTACGGTATTGATCATCAATTGGAGTTCGATCATGGGCAATACCTGTGCGTAATATCATGGTAGGAGATAACTGATATTTTGCACCTATAGAATAGCGCATGGAGTCACTCCACTTTTCTTCAGTTACATCGTCAGGGCTTCCATCATCAAAAGATACTCTTAACTCTTCAAAGCGACTCCAGCCAGTATAAGTTATATCTGCTAAAAGCATTAGTTTAGAGCTGGTCTGGTGAGTTAAGCTAAGTGATAGTGTTTCAGGAACTTCCATATCCGCAGTAATATTTTTATTAGCTAGTGAAAATCCTGAATTAGTAATTGCGTTTAGATCACCGCTTAGATCGTGTTTGACTGCACTACGGTATGCCAGGCCAATACGTGTTGATTTAATAGGTTGGTAAATCATTCCCAGATTAAAACCAGCAGACCAGCCATCACCTTTCATTGTAGTTGTTGCATCACTGGCTATAACTTCTGATGCACTGGTTGGATTGCAGCTTGGAGCAAGCTGTGGGTGGCCACATAAGTAGCTCTTATTAACCAGTTTAACTTTCAGGTATTGTACACTTACACCAATACCAAGAGATAATTTTTCCGAAGCTTTAAATGCAATAGATGGGTTAATATTCATGCTTTTTAAATCGGATTCGATAGAGGTATAACGTCCCATCCAATTATCATCATAACTCGTATTAAGGCCAACGGGAGAGTTAACTCCAATGCCAAAGTGTAGTGCATTGTTTATTTCAGTAACATAATAAAAATTAGGCACAAAATTGTAACCTCCCGCATCTCCTCCAGAAGCAGAATTTAATGCAACGGGAATAGTTCCTGCTAATGTTGCCTGTGTTCCTGCATCGTTAAATGATGTTTTGGGTTTAATAATATGTATACCAGCGGTAATTTGGCTACCTTCTAAAAATGTCATTCCAGCGGGATTAAAATAAATTGTTGACGCATCTTCTGCAACGGCGGATGCTCCTGCAAAAGCTTGTCCCAAACCACTGGCGCTATGTTCAATGATAGAAAATCCAGAAGCATAGAGTGATTGAGAAATATAAAAAAGGCTAGCGAGGGAACTTACACTTATTATTTTTTTTACCATCATTATTTCCTTAATGTTTTACTGAAATAGATTATGTATTTCACTTAAACTTAGATAAATTAAAGTAGAAAATACCCAACCTGCTCTAATAAATAGTGATTATACTTAATCTTTACTAATAATACAGGTTTTATATCTGCCTTTGCATTGTAACAATTAATAAGTTAGGCTATCAATTATAAAATTTTAATTAATTGACTCAAAAAAGGCCTTTTAATTTAATATATTAATATATTGGTATATTAACAAATAATCATATGTAAGCTGTTGAATAGACTTATTATATTGTTTAAGAAAAAACAATGCTTAAGAAGATTTGACAAAGATAGGCTCAAGATAGCATAATCCGTGTATTAATTTTTAAGAAGGATTATAAGGGGAAAATAACTAAGCAGTAAATTAACTAATAAAACTAGCTTTTTACAATATAAATAACAAGGTTAAGCTGCTGATAAATATGTGTTAATTCGGGTAAGCTGATTTAATGCATGAATAATAATATATATCTTTGGGGATACAAACAATGAAAAAAAATTATGTGTTGTCTATGGCTGTTACGGCTGCTATAGCTCTACCTTCTGTAGTTATGGCAACAAATGGAATGATGCCAATGGGTCTTGGTTCAAAAGCAAAAGGAATGGCTGGAGCGGGTCTTGCTTTACCACAAGATGCAACAGCAGCTGCAAGTAATCCAGCAGGAATGGCTTTTGTTGGAGACAGGATAGATTTTGGTTTAGAATTTTTTATGCCTGATCGCGAAGCTTCAATGTCAGGTAACTTTGCACCTGTTCCTGATGCTACTGGCAATCCTACTTTTTTCTCCACTGATTTTAATGGTGATGGGAATAACAACTCAATATTTTATATCCCTGAAGGTGGTTTTAATACCATGATTAATGACCGCATGTCATTTGGTGTATCAGTTGTTGGTGTAGGTGGAATGAATACCAACTATGACTCAGTACC
Source organism: Pseudomonadota bacterium (assembly GCA_045047105.1). Classification (GTDB taxonomy): domain Bacteria; phylum Pseudomonadota; class Gammaproteobacteria; order GRL18; family GRL18; genus JADGAU01. The sequence continues at coordinate 3,320 of JASFYQ010000173.1, forward strand.
CATGTTTAATGGAGCCGCAGGTCCAAATCAAACGGGTATTAATTTAGAGCAATTAAAAATTATTCCTACCTTAGCATATAAATTTAATAGCAATCATGCAGTAGGTATTGGTATTGAATTAGGCTATCAGCAATTTAAAGCTTACGGACTACAAGGTTTTACAGGACAGAATACTGCTGCAATTCCAGGTTTCCCAGCAGGCTCCTTTTATGATCAACAATTTTCAGCTTATCCTGATAATCTAACTAATAAGGGGATCGAAGATTCCTATGGTATTGGTGTTTCTCTCGGTTGGACAGGAAAAGTAACCAATGAATTGACTTTAGCTGCAACTTACCACAGTAAAACCAAAATGGGTAAACTGGATGATTATAAAGGCCTATTCCGTGATGGTGGCTCCTTAGATATGCCAGCGTGGTATGGTCTAGGTTTAGCCTTTGATGTGAGCCCTAAAATGACTATTGCATTTGATTGGGTGCACACTGATTATGGCAGTGTTGATTCAATTAGTACCCCATATAACTCGGGTAATTTTGGAACAGATATGTTTCAACCTGCAAACCTGCTAGGTACAGCAAATGGTTCAGGTTTTGGTTGGGATGACGTAGACACCTTTAAACTAGGTGGTCAATATGAAGTAAGTAATGCCTTTACCGTTAGAGCTGGTTATAGCTATAGTACTAATCCTATTGATTCAAGCCAGACACTATTAAATGTTTTAGCTCCTGCGGTTATTAAACACCACGTAAGCATCGGTGGAACCTGGGTTCTAGAGAATAAGAGTGAAATTACTATGTTTTATTACCATGCATTCAATAACAAAGTTGAAGGTGATACCTTACCAGCTGGTTTAGGTGGTGGTAGTGCGGATATTTCAATGAGCCAAAATGCCATGGGCATTGCTTATGGCTGGAACTTCTAAAATTATTGAAGTGACAGAGGGGCTTGCTTTTTATAAATGTTTTATAAAAAGGGAAGCCCCTTTTTTTATGGATAGATGGAGACTAGACAATATGAATATAAAACAAATGAAACAAATAATAACTATATGCTTATTTTTTACGCTATTAGTGACTCAATCAATTACCTTTGCAGCCGAAAAAATATTTCCTTTTTATCTGGCAGCACAAAGTAAGGGTGATGCTGCTGCAGTTTTGGCTGATACAAAAACTAAATTAACGGCTGCAGGGTTTGAAATTGCGGGTGAATATTCCCCCTATGCAGGTGCTCATATCGTAATTATTACTAATGATGAGTTAAAATCAAATGCATCAGCTAGTGAAATGGGTGGTTTTGGCGCTGCTCAAAGGGTATCTATTACGGATGTAAAGGGTGATATCCAATTAGCCTATACTAATCCAATTTATATGGCTAATGCTTATCGTATGAAAGGTAAATTAAATAGTATTGAAGCAAAGCTAAAATCAACTCTGGGTTTTGTAAAAGCCTATGGGCCTGCACAAGGACTAAAGACAGATGATATTGATGGATATCATTATATGTTTGGAATGCCTTATTTTGATGATCCAGTTGAAATTGCGGATCATGGCAATTATAAGAAAGCAGTAAGTACTTTGGAAAAGGGCCTGGCGAGTAAAAAAGGGGGAGTTTCTAAAGTTTTTAAAGTTGAGTTTAAAGGCGGAGCTTTATTTGGTGTTGCAATGACTAAAGGTATGAGCAGTGATAAAACCATTATGAAAGAAATTGACTTTAAAGCAATTCGCTCAACTGCACAACTGCCCTATGAAATTTTAGTTACTGAAAAAGGAACGGTTTATATTTTAGCAGCGGAATATCGTATCGCAATAAATTTTCCTGATTTAAGCATGGCAGGTTCCAATAGTTTTATGGGGATAATGGCTTCTCCAGATGCAATTATTGATGCCATCAAAGTAGTTGCTAAATAGAATTATTTTTATTATAGTTCTTGTTTAAACTTTTCTCGCCCATTAGCATTTATGTTGATGGGCGTTTTCTTTTTTATGATATACTCAATTAATTGCAATTTGCGTCTTTGAACGGGACAGGTAAAATTAAGAATATGAAAATACTGGCAGTTTATAACCTTAAAGGAGGTGTGGGGAAAACCTCAACAGCTGTTAATATTGCATATCTTGCGAGTCAGGCAGGTTTTAAAACGCTTTTATGGGATCTAGATCCTCAGGGAGCTTCTAGCTGGTACTTTGAAGCCGAGCATTCAGGGCGTATTAAAGGTAGAAAAATTCTTAAACAAGAGCTGCCTTTATGTAAATTAATACAAAAAACTTCCTATAGCAATTTAAGTATTATCCCTGCTGATATTAGTTTTGGGCAGTTTGATGCGCAATTAGAAAAAATGGATAAAAACTTACGCTTATCCAAAATTTTAGCACCGTTCCAGGATAATTATTCCTTACTTATTCTAGATTGCCCCCCAGGTTTAACGCGCCTAACTGAGAATATGTTTTATGCCATGGATGCAGTTTTATTGCCAATGATACCCACCTGGTTATCGCTTCGTAGTTACGATCAATTACGCCTCTTTTTAAATGAGAAAAAACTTTCGCATAAACAAATTTATCCATTTTTTTCAATGGTAGATTATCGTAAAAAATTACATCAGGAATGGTTAAAAATTCCACCTGCTCAGATTAAACGGTTATTACAGTCCTATATTTCTTACTCATCCATAGTTGAAAGAATGGGTGAACACAAATTACCAGTTGAATTGTTTGCTGATCATACTGCTGTTGCAGCATCTTATCGCAGCTTGTGGAAGGAAATTAAGTTAAAATTAAAATTAAAAGCTGTCCTATTCTAATATTTGAAAGACAAACTGCCCTTAATGATAAGTTGGTTTTTGTTTTTTTGAGAAAATTTTGCTTATAGTAAGTTCATCAAAACGGTAAAGATGGTTACAAAATTCACAAGCAACTTCAATAAATTCACTTTGGTGGATTATTTTCTGGGCTTCTTTATAATCCAGCGAAAGTAACATATTGGATACCTTTTGTTGCGAGCAACTGCATTTAAAGAAAACTGGCTCAGGATCAAACTGACGTATATCGTGCTGATTAAATAATCGATAAGTGATTTGTTCACTATCCAGAGACAATAGCTCATCCGTAGTCAGGGTATCAGCTAATAGAGCTACTTCCTGCCATTGCAGTAAATGCTCTTCACTTTGATGTGGCAACTCTTGTAATAATAAACCTGCCGTTCTCAGTTCATTACAGGCTAAAACAATTTTGGTTTTAAGTTGCTCAGATTGTAATAAGTGATTTTCTAACATACTTGCTATTGAATTACCTTTAATTGCAACAATGCCCTGATAGCGTTGCCCATTTGTTTGCTCTATAGTTATCACTAAAGAGGCATCACCTAATAAACTAGATAAGTCAAATTCTTGCTTATTATCCGAACCTTGAAAATCATCTTTTTTATATTTTGCTATAGCTCGAATGGATAAATTATTGCGGCATTCAGTAATCATCAGGTTTAATGAGCCTGTACCACTGGCTTGAATAGAAAGGGAACCATCTATTTTTAAGGTAGCAGCTAATAAAACTGTAGCTGCCATCATTTCCCCTAAATATTGCTGAATAATTTCAGGGTAGCTCTGGTGGGATAAAATTTCTGTCCAACTGTCGTCCAATTGAACAATTTCTCCACGAATGTCAATATCTTCAAATAAAAAGCGTTGCAATTGATTGGTTTTTTTCTTAATCGTAGAACTCATGATAACTTCTGTTTTAATATCTTATTTACCTGGCCAGGATTGGCTTTTCCTTTAGATGCTTTCATTACCTGTCCCACAAAAAATCCCAGTAATTGCTCTTTCCCTGCCTGGTATTCGGCTAACTGTTTAGGGTTGTTAGCTATAATTTCATCAATAAGTGATTCAATTGCGCCACTATCCGTAATCTGTTTTAGCCCTTTTTTCTCGATGACTTCATCGGCACTGCTTTCACCCTCGGTCATAGCCAGAAATACATCCTTGGCAATTTTTCCCGAGATGGTATTGTCCTTAATACGGTTTAATAATTGGGCAAATTGTTCAGCACTGACTGGACTTTGCGTTATATCAATGGATTGTTTATTTAAATAGGCTGATAATTCACCAATTAACCAGTTAGCGGATAACTTAGCATCCTTGGTTTTTGCGCATAGGATTTCAAAATATTCTGCCATATCTATATTAGAAGTGATAATCTGAGTATCTTTTTCTGATAATTTATATTCACTAAGATAACGCTTAAATTTTTGTTCTGGCATTTCAGGCAATTGCTGGCGAAGTAGCTCAATTTCCTCATCACTAATAACAATAGGTAAAAGATCAGGATCAGGAAAATAACGATAATCATTGGCTTCTTCTTTGGAGCGCATAGAACGGGTTTGGTGTTTGTCTGCATCATATAAGCGGGTTTCCTGGACAATGCTGCCACCGCTTTCTAAAATATCTATCTGGCGCTCCACTTCTAAATTAATTGCGGCTTCCACAAAACGAAAGGAGTTAATGTTTTTTAACTCCGCACGTGTACCAAACTCTTCTTGTCCCACAGGGCGAACAGAAACATTAGCATCACAGCGAAATGAACCTTCCTGCATATTACCATCAGAAATACCAATATAACGTACAATAGAGTGAATTTTTTTCATATAGGCAACAGCTTCTTTAGCGCTGCGTAAATCTGGCTCGGAAACTATTTCTAATAACGGGGTGCCTGCCCGGTTAAGATCTATTCCTGTTTCACCCGGAAACTCTTCATGCAAAGACTTGCCTGCATCTTCTTCTAAATGGGCACGAGTAACCCCAATGGTTTTACGTGTGCCATCTTCCAGTTCTATTTCTACTTCACCCTGTAATACCACAGGGAAATACAATTGACTGATTTGGTATGCCTTCGGGGAGTCAGGGTAAAAATAATTTTTACGATCAAAAATAGAGCGTCTACCAATGCCCGCGCCAATTGCCAGACCAAATTTTACTGCCATGCTTAAGGCCTGTTTATTAAAAACAGGTAATACCCCAGGTAAGGCAAGATCTACATTACAGGCCTGCGTATTTGGCTCTGCACCATAAGCAGTAGATGCCCCAGAGAATATTTTAGACTTTGTTGCCAGTTGGGTGTGTATTTCCAAACCGATGACCACTTCCCATTGCATAATATTTCCTTTTATCTTAATTAGTTTTATCTATTATCTTTCGTCTGGCCTAATACTTAATCAATGGCTAATTTAGTATGAAAGTCGGTATTTTGTTGAAACTGATGGGCAATATTAAGCAGCTTTTTCTCCTCAAAATAATTGCCAATTAATTGCAGGCCTACAGGCATATTGTTTGCAAATCCTGCTGGAATTGACATGCCAGGCAGTCCTGCCAAATTAACAGCAATCGTGTACACATCTGATAAATACATAGTCAGAGGATCGTCCGTTTTTTCGCCCAGCTTAAATGCAGTAGTTGGGGCCGTTGGTCCCATAATTACATCTACCTGCTCAAATACAGATTTAAAATCATTGCTGATAAGGCGACGAATTTTTTGCGCTTTGACATAATAGGCATCATAAAAACCTTCGGATAAGGCATAGGTTCCAACTAAGATGCGGCGTTTAACTTCTGCTCCAAAGGCTTCTCCACGGGAGCGAATATAAAGGTCTTCCAGGTTTTCAGGATTTTCACAGCGATAACCATAGCGTACGCCATCATACCGAGAAAGATTAGAGGAACACTCAGAAGGAGCAATAATATAATATGCAGGTGCGGCCAGGTGTGTATTAGGCAGACTGACTTCTTGTACCGTGGCGCCTAATTTTTGATAACCAATAATTGCCTGCTGGATTACTTTTTCAACCTCTGCATTTAATCCAGAAGAAAAATATTCTTTTGGCAGACCAATTTTTAAACCACTTAAGTCTTTACTTATATTTGCAGTATAATCAGGCACTTGTTTATTTACACAGGTAGAGTCTTTATTATCATAACTGGCCATGGTGTTTAATAATAATGCACAGTCCAGGGCCGATTTTGCCATGGGGCCGGCCTGATCCAAACTGGATGCAAAAGCAATCATGCCATAACGTGATACTCTGCCATAAGTAGGTTTTAGCCCAGTAATACCACATAAGGAGGCGGGTTGCCTGATTGAACCACCGGTATCAGTACCTGTCGCAGCAGCAGCAAGACAGGCTGCAACAGCCGCAGCAGAGCCACCGGATGAACCACCAGGAACTGCCTTTTCATCCCAGGGATTTTTAACACTGCCATACCAGGATGTTTCATTTGATGAGCCCATAGCAAACTCATCCATATTGGTTTTACCCAGCATTACCGCATGTTGTTGGTTAAAGTTATCTATTACGGTTGCATCATAAGGAGAAATAAAATTATCCAGCATTTTTGAGCCACAGGATGTTCTTACTCCCTTGGTACAAAAAATATCTTTTTGAGCAAGAGGAATGCCTGTTAATACGGTGTTTTCTCCAGAGGCGATTAGACTATCCGCCTGTTTAGCCTGGGCAAGTGCCTGCTCTTCAGTAATACTGATAAAACTATTATATTTCCCATCAAGGGATTTAATTCTGGCTAAAAATTCTTGGGTTAATTCAACACTGGAGAATTTTTTATCCGCCAGTCCTCTGGATAACTCGGCAACGGTTTGTTTATACATAATTGATAAATGGCTATAAATGTAAGAGTGTGATAATAATCCGCAATTGATGCTGATTATTATCTGTTGTTTGGATATTTGTTTATTGTTCTAAACTTTTGTTCTATTAGCTTTACTCGATTACTTTGGGTACTAAAAATAATCCCTTCTCTGTTTTTGGAGCATTTTTCATTAATAAATCTCTATTATCAGATTCAGTAACTATATCTTCACGCAGGGGCTGGATCATGTCTTGAGGATGAGCCATGGGCTGAACATTATCCGTATCAGCGCTATTCATTTGCTCAACAAAATCAAGAATTTCAGTAAGGCTGCTGGCATATTCGGGTATAGCTGATTGCTCAATTCCCAAACGGGCAAGGTAAGCAATTTTTTCTATATCATCTTGTTTGATCTTTGACACGTTTTAATAACCCTGTATATAGTTAAAAATTAAAGTTAATGCTTAAATTAATGTTAGAATTAAGTAATTATAGTTAAGCATTGCATATTATATTGAAAAATTTTTCTTATTGCAGGAATATTTGTTATAATTTTTCTCATTTTTAGCGATAGACTAGATTTTTAACCCTTTTACTGACGGAATCTTATTCTCTTATGTTTGGATTTGGAAAACTTCGCGGTCTTTTTTCAAATGATTTATCAATTGATTTAGGCACAGCAAATACACTGATTTATATTCCTGGACAAGGAATTGTCTTAAATGAGCCTTCCGTGGTTGCAATTAGACAGGATGCACATACCAACGAAAAAATGGTAGCCTCGGTGGGCGTTGAGGCGAAGCTGATGTTAGGTCGAACTCCAGGCAATATTGAAGCTATACGTCCATTAAAAGATGGGGTCATTGCCAACTTTACCGTAACAGAAAAAATGTTACAGCATTTTATTCATAAAGTGCATGAGAACCGATTTTTAAAACCCAGTCCCAGAGTTTTAGTCTGTGTTCCCTGTGGTTCAACTCAGGTTGAACGTCGTGCTATTAAAGAATCCGCTTTAGGTGCAGGGGCTCGTGAAGTTTATCTAATTGAAGAGCCAATGGCTGCGGCAATAGGTGCGGGAATGCCTGTTAGTGAAGCCACTGGTTCTATGATTGTTGATATCGGTGGTGGTACTACAGAAGTAGGAATTTTATCACTGAGTGGCATTGTTTATGCTGAATCAGTAAGAATTGGTGGCGATCGTTTTGATGAGTCAATAATTGCTTATGTGCGAAGAAACTATGGTACTTTGATAGGTGATGCTACCGCAGAACGTATTAAAAAAGAAATTGGCTCGGCATTTCCTGGTAATGAGTTACTCGAAATGGAAGTAAGGGGCAGAAACCTGGCAGAAGGTATTCCCCGCAGCTTCACTCTAAACAGCAATGAGATACTCGAAGCTATCCAAGAGCCACTATCAGGAATTGTTACCGCTGTTAAAGTTGCACTAGAGCAAACCCCCCCCGAATTAGGAGCAGATATTGCGGAAAAAGGCATGGTCTTAACGGGTGGTGGAGCCTTGTTGCGCGATTTGGATAAATTATTAAGCGAAGAAACAGGCTTGCCAGTAATGGTTGCAGAAGATCCACTTACCTGTGTAGCGAAGGGTGGTGGAATAGCTTTAGAAATGATGGATGGGATAGGTGGAGAGTTCTTCAGCGTCGAATAATTGCTACTCATATCACCCCTAAATACATCCTATCTGTGTTGACAAATGGTCATTTGCTCGTGCAAACTCACATTTGTCGCCTTAATATGAAAGCATTTAGAGGCAATCTGAGTAGCAATTAAAGTTCACAACTTATTTTAGAGACCGTCAGGATATATTTTTAGAGTGTATCCTAAATTAATTCTGCTCTCTATCAATGCTAATAATTTGTAATTTTCCAGGAGCCTGGTTATTAAACACCTGTTTGATGAAGACTCGTCGTTTTTTTTTCGATTAGTTGTTCTGTCCCTTTTTTCAATTATATTAATGAGTGTTGACCATAGAACCCAGTATTTGGGGCAGGTCAGAGGTTTTTTATCGATTTTTGTTTATCCTCTTCAATCGCTGGCCAGTTTACCTCAGACAACTATTGGCTGGTTAAATCAAAGTGTTAGCTCGCAGCAATCACTATTAGATGAAAATAAAGGTATCCGTAAAGAAAATTTATTATTAAAGGCTCAATTACAGCAGTTTACTGCTCTTCAATCAGAAAATATGCGGCTGCGTTCTTTATTATTGTCCTCACGAAAACTCTCGGATGATATGTTAATTGCGGAAACTATTTCAGTTAATATGGATCCTTATCAACGTAAAATAGTGATTAATAAAGGCTCTTCGCAGGGCGTTTATAAAGGACAGCCGATAGTTGATGCCTATGGTGTAATGGGGCAGATTAATGAACCCGGTCTATTAAGCAGTACAGCTATCCTGATCACCGATCCTTCACATGCTATTCCTGTACAAGTTAACCGTAATGGACTGCGGGCAGTTGTGTATGGTACCGGAGCTGCGGATATTCTATTGATCCCTTATCTACCTAATAATTCTGATATTAAAGTGGGAGACGTTCTGGTTAGCTCAGGTTTGGGAGGTCGTTTTCCAGAAGGTTATCCGGTTGCAATTGTAGAGTCAGTAAGTAGAAATTTAGGCCAGCCTTTTGCTGATATTAAGGCTAAACCCGAGGCCCATTTAGAGCGTAGCCGAGAGGTTTTATTAGTTTTGAAATCGGAGCCGCCAGTGGCTATAGCAGAAAATATATTGCCTGAAACCAATCTAACGGAAGTTATTACCGAGACAACTAAAGCAGCAACA